>JAIOYL010000001.1 GCA_021741195.1 Sneathiella sp.
GGCTATACATGGTGTAGGTGCCGAGAGTCAGGGTGGAGACGCCGACGGCCGCCTGAAGCCCGTTATAGGCCCAGGTCATGGATTTCGCGGAATAGCGCAAGGGAACCGCAATCACCGCCGAGAGGGCCGCCATACCGACAATGGATCCAAAGCCAAACAGGACAATGTAGAGCAGTCCGACAAATGTTTCGTCAATGGTGCCGGCAACGATCAGGACAAGCGCCGCCGATCCCGCAAGACCATGCATGATCCCGACAGCAAGCACGCGGGCGGTCAGTCCCTTTGCATGCTTGTGATCGTGTAGCGATTTCTGATGGTTACGTTCCCCACGGTGAGAATGGGCGTGAAGATGGGGGCGTGTTGCCGGATCGTGCTTGTGCAAATGAAAGTGAATGCGGTCCTGCACCATCCGGCGGATAACGTCTGCGCCGAGGATAACCAACATGATCCCAACGGTGAATTCCAGCCAATGGGCGAGTACGTCCGGGATGGCGCCGTTCATCAAAATCACAACGGTCCCCACGCCAAGCAGGGAGACTGTATGCCCTAGCCCCCAGACGGCGCCATGCATCATTGTCTCCTTCACAGACTTGCAGCCTGTCGCAAGACTTGCAACTGCGGCAACATGATCCGCTTCGAGAGCGTGCCGCATACCGATAAGAAATCCAAGTGTGAGAATTGAGAACATCGATATATCCGTAAAAATACCCTCTCGAAAAAGAGGAACAGGCTTATTTCCAAATGTGTCTGCGGAGACCCTCAACGACGACAGTACAGATCGCCTCACAAGTTCGCCAGATATATTTTACCCGCCGCAGGCGACTATTGCTGCAACGGTGTGCTGAACGAGAGCGAAAGATTGCTGTAGGCGGGATTATTTGTCACTTCCTCGCCAAGCCAGGACGGCTTGTCGAATTTTTCCTCTTTTCTGCTGAGCTCTATTTCTGCAACGATTAACCCGTCAAGCGGGCTCTTGAACTCGTCCACTTCCCACAATCGTCCGTCCGGCCCTTTTACCTGATGGCGGGTTTTACGAATAATGGCGCCGGTCGCCTGATCGATTTGTGCTTCAATATCACCGGCTGGAATTTCATACTCGAACTCTTCCCGCGCCAATATCTTCTTTGAAATAGAAGGATATTTGAGCGTGAGATACCCTTTACCTCCGGCAAGCCGAAGCCGTATGGTCGGCGACTGATCAAGTCCGGTCAGATAAAACTGAAGAACATGGAAGGAGGATTGCACCTGATCTTTCCAACTGTCGTTGGCGGTGAGAAATTTTCGCTCAATTTCCATGGCAGCGGTTCAGTGTTTCGGCCGTCAGTCCAAATGAATACTCGCGTGTCATCCTTATATATTCTACTTCCGAATTGTATTAATGCGGTGAACCTGAGATAAATAACATAAAGTTGTCAGGGCGCTTGTTCAAAAATAAACGCTTCCGCATCAGAATCAACAATAACCGGGCAATTGCTGTCATTCGTGACGTCGGCATCGATTAGAAAGCTTACCCAATGAAACTTCCGCATGTTGCAATGGCCTTGGTGATAAGTGCGATATGGGGTTTTTCATTTGTTGCTTCGAAAGTCGGTCTCGATCATTTTCCGCCGCTTTTTTTCACGGCGCTGCGGTTTTCGCTCGTGGCAATCCTGCTGTCGCCGTTTCTTAAAATCGTCAAATTCAGGATGAAGGCGGTTTTCTGGATCGCTATCACCGTCGGCGTCTTTCATTTTACATTTCTTTATCTCGGGATCGATGCCGCCGGCGGAGTGACCGCCGTTGCTATCGCGAGTCAGCTTATTGCGCCCTTCTCGGTGATCATGGCCGTTGTAGTGCTGAAAGAGAAGATCGGCTGGCGACGGATTTTGGGGATCATGATGGCGTTTGGTGGGGTGATGGCCCTAGGCTTCGATCCGGTGATTTTTGATCAACTGGACGGTGTAGCACTGGTTGCCTTCGCCGCGCTGTTTATGTCGGCTGGCCTTATTCTGATGCGGCAAATCCAGAATGTCGGGACGATGACGATGCAGGCCTGGATCGGCGCGATTTCGGCGCTGCCGCTAATGCTTCTTTCCTTCACCATGGAGACGGGACAAGTCGCGTCCATCCTCTCAATGAATTGGGAGGCGGCGGGTGCTCTCGCCTTCGTTGTTATCGTGACGACAATCTTTGCACATGGCGGTTGGTACTATCTGCTGCAGCGCTACCCGATTGCGGCGCTGACGCCTTTTGGGCTGTTGGCACCGATTTTCGGCGTTATATTCGGCGTCGTTCTCTTCTCTGAGCCTATTACTCTGCGCTTCATTATCGGGGGAACGGTGACGCTCGTCGGCGTTGCCATCATCAACCTGCGGACGGCCAGGAAAAACCCGGCCATTGTTCCGGAACCGGAAGTTTAACGGTTTTCGTCGAGGTAGATTTTGAGGCGGTCGAGAAATCCGAAGAAGTCCTTCTTCTCCCATTCCCGCCATCCATCAAACGTATCCGCCAGCGCGCTTTCAAGAATCTCCTGCGCTTCCTGCCGCGCCTTTTCCCCTGCGTCGGTCAAATAGAGGATTTTCGAGCGCCCATCCTCCGGATTGTCTTCTGCCCGGAGGAAGCCCTTTTTCAGGAGTTTCGCGACTGTCTTCGTGATGCCGGGCTGCGGCTGTTGCATGGCCCAGGCGATTTTTGAGACGGTTTTACCCTCTTCCGGTTGGTGGCTGAAATGGTTGAGCAGGATAAATTGCGGTGGCGGTACATTGGTGCCGTCAAGCAACTGCCGCATTTTCGTGTCGGTTAGTTGGCTGATAATGCCGATCCAGTTAATGATCCGAAAATCTGAAGAGGGAAGCTCATCTTTCCGGTCATATTTTTCTTTGTCAGGTTGCATGCTCATCCTGTTAGTATATCAGGCATTTTGCGGCGTGGGGAGGGGGAAACGTCAGTTTGATAGCCTAAACGGTAAAACATCTGGACTGTTCCCGGCTCCGATATCCCTAAATGCGTCAGAAACGCCCTCTGAATGTCCCTCATTTCCGGATATTCCTGCAAAATCTGGCTGACGGGATGCATGGCAACACCCTGTGCCGTCGCCGTCAGGTTAAGCCGCACGTAAGTTCTTCCAGCCTTGACTTGTGTGGATCGCGAGTTATCACTCGTGATCAGCCATCCCATATTGTAGGTACCCTCGACCCATCCCATGGCGTAATCTGTTCCGCCCTGATAGGCGAGGGTGCCGGGTGTCGTCGCTTTTTCCGGGCTCATCAGGCCCAGCCGCCTGGACCACCAGAAAAATGGGCCGTGCAGAGCGATGCCATCTGGATTTTCGGCAATTTCATCTGCACCGATACGCAGTCGCTCAATGCTTTCAAGCAAGGTGCGCGGCGTTTCAATTTCCTTGAGAACTGCAATTCTGGCAAATTCACGAAGTGGCGCGACAGCCGGCTCGGTCACAGCAAGGTCAATCTGTTCACCGCCGTTCAACGGCACGCGGCTTAGCGCGATCAAATCCTTCTCCTTCAGATATTCCTTTTCGTAGCCCTGCTTGTTTGAGCGCCTTCTCGTGATTTCGGCAAATAAGGGATCTTTGACGGCTTGAGCATCTTTCTCGAGCCGGATACGGGCCACCGGCTTCGCCGCGATATCAAGGCTGTCGGCAGCCGGTTCGCCTTCCGGAAAAAGCTCTATAACCGTTGCATATCCCTTTTCCCGTGCCGCAATATCCAGAAGCTCCAGGAAAGTGCCGTGGCCGATCAGAATTTGCCGGCCGAATGGATCGGTTTGTTCGAGTACCCTTGCCGGATCAACATGGAGGGTTATCTCCTTCGCGGTCGACAGATCGGCAAGCCAGGGCTGCATGTTATGGGGATTGGGCGCCAGGATCGCATAGCTCAGCATCCATTCACGAACTTCAAGATCTGCCGCCGGGCCTCGCCAGGGCTTAACGGCGCTGTCCGGCATTTCATCGCATCCCGTCAATCCAAAGCCTGAGGCGGCGATCACGAGTCCGCTACCGCCAATTGTCCGTATAAAATTGCGCCTGTTCATGAGGTAATCTCCTAGTTCAACGTCTTTATGGTCACGGTATTTAAAATTCCTAGGAATGTATGTGATCCGCATCACAAATCATGGCGTTGGATCTTCAACAAAAAATACCCTTTCAAGTCTTACGGGAAATGGGTAAGGTCCAGGCTCCTCATGCGAGTTTTAGCCGATGTCCGAAGGTCATTATTCGAAGCGTTCCACGCATCTGCGTCTGTCGCTTTTTTATATTGCTTTTTTCTCGGTCTATGGGATTGCCATTCCGCTTTGGCCGCGCTGGCTGGAGCATCATATTACCCTTGAATATGTGGGCCTCGTTATGGGGGCGTCCTATTGGGCGAAGCTGATCTTTGTGCCTGCGACCTCTTGGATCGCGGATGTCACGGGAAACAGAAAATCCATTCTCGTCTCGCTGGCCATGTTCGTGATCCTCGCGCTTCTCCTATTGCCCAATGTCGAAGGATGGTTCTTATATGCGTTGATCTGGGGCGCTGCGGGAGCGGCGCTTTCCTCGGGCGTCCCGCTTTCCGACGGCTTGACGCTGCGCGCCCAGCAGACAATCGGGATTGATTTCGGCAAGGCCCGTCTTTGGGGAAGCTTAAGCTTCATCGCATTTTCTATTCTTGTTGGCTGGGCGGCGGATCATTATGGGATCGACGCGATTTATGTCGCAATCCTGCTGACGGCGATATTCCTGTTTTTCGCCTCCATGATACTTCCCGGTATTCGCACCAAGCCGGACAAAGGAAAGGTACCGTTTTTCAGACCGCTTGCCCTGCCAAATTTCCCGCTGTTTGTAGTGACCGTCGCGCTTTTGCTGGCGACCCATGCCGGGCTCTATGGTTTTAGCGCCATTCATTGGAGCAATCTTGGTTATACGAACGCGGAAATCATGCTCTTCTGGGTCATTGGCGTCGTCGCCGAGATTGGCATGTTCGCTATATCGGGCAGGCTTATCGGCAGGTTCGGCGCAACACCGATGATTATCGTTTCCGCCCTTGGCGGGATGCTACGCTGGGTTTTGCTCGGGGTTGCAACTTCGCCATTTATTCTAGGTTTCGCGCAAACGCTCCATGCTCTGACGTTTGCCCTCCTGTACATGTCCTTTATTGCCTATATCGGCAAACGGGTACCGCCCGCCATTGCCGCCTCCGCGCAGGGTCTTTATGACAGTCTCTCCATGGGTGTATTCTTCGGTATATTCACTATCATTGCGGGCTGGCTTCACCAGCAGAATGGTTCTTACAGTTTTTATTTTATGGCGATGCTCTCTTCAATCGGGCTGGTCCTTGCCTGCCTCCTGCTTTACCGGGTTCGCCAGTATGATAGGTTGAATGGACCGTCCTGATCTCAGAGTGAATTGAGGAACGCGAGTAACTGGCGGCGTTCCTGTGCCTTGAGAAAGAGGTAATTTTCCTTCGACCTTTCCGCTTCGCCGCCATGCCAGAGGATGGCCTCCTCGACTGACCGGGCGCGGCCGTCATGCAGGAATCTGGTATGCTTGTTGACCGCCTCCACGAGACCGATGCCCCAAAGAGGAGCCGTCCGCCATTCGGAGCCGGTCGCCTCGAAATCCGGACGGCCATCAGCCAGACCCTCGCCCATGTCATGGAGCAGGAGGTCGGTAAAGGGATGGATGGTCTGATTCGACAGTATGGGGACAGTGGGATGGCGGCCTGTAACGAACATCTGGATATGACATCCACCGCAGCCGACCGAGGCGAAAAGCTTTTCGCCGACCAAAACGTCCGGATCGCTGGTATTGCGTCGCGCCGGAACAGCAAGGGTCTGGGTATAGAGGGTTAGTTTTTCGAGGAATTTATCGCTGAGTTGCGGCGTCTTTCCCGTCGGAGCCTTCTGGCAAGCGCTTTGCGGCGCGGGGCAGTTTTCATTCGGAAACAGGCTGGACGTAATGCCGATATCGCCATTGGCCGCGGCCGCATTCTGATGCACGAGGCTCGGGGCGTTTGATTTCCAACCGAAACGGCCGATACGCTGATTTTTTTGACTTTGATCCCAAACATGGTTGAGTCGGCCGGAAATGCCGTCTTTGTCGCGATCGTCAGGGTCGGCAAGGGCCTGCAAATCTTGCTCCTGGATGGCTTCGAGCAAACCAAGTCCGATGACCGCGGGCGCCACTCGCGGCGAGATCATGATATCCGGCCCCAGCGGTCCGAAAGAGAGATCTGTAAAATGGTAGGTCGGCGCGGCGAGAGAATAGGCGGTGCCGTCCGCGAAATGGCCCGGTAATTCAGTCGTTTCAATCATCACTTTGCCTTCCGCCCGAACAGAGGGAATAGCCCGGTCATTCAACTGATCGCCATAGGCCGGATGCGGCTTTGGCCCGCCAACATCATTTTTCCCTGGTATGCTGAGGCGGATGAGCATTGATAAAAGCTCATCCCCTTTGTGCTCCGGCGGTTGGCCGCGACCGTCGCGGAGATGGCAACCCGAACAGGACACCCGGTTGAACGTTGGACCCAAGCCGTCGAGGGACTTGACTGAGGCTGGCGCAATCACCCAGTTGGTGTTGAACAGCTTGTTGCCGAAAAAGAAGACGCGCAGGTCTTCCCGGCTAATGCTCGCGGCAGGCAGTGAAAAGGAGTTTCTTCCGCGGGTCTGCTGTGTGGTCTCCCCCCCGGGGCTATCTGAAATCGCCGAAACCGCGTCACGCGGCATTTCTGCCGCGTGTGAGAGGGGGGGCATGAAAAGTAAAATGAGCAAATAAGACCAGGCCGCATGTTTCATTGGTTTACTCTATAGTGTTGGCAATCAGCCGTCTGTTGGAACAACTACTTTAACGCCGAGCAATTTTCCGATTTCCTTGATGACATCGGATTGCGCCTGCAAAGCTGTGATAACCGATTCCGCCTCGGCGCGGGCCGGGTTACCTTGCTTTGCGGCAAGGATCGAATCATATGGGTAGTTCAGCTCTGAAATCGCCGCATCGGTGCGATTGAACGCTGCAATCATTTTGGTGTTCAGGCTGGGCGCGAGACTGGCCACAAGAGTGTCAAGACCGGCACCCGACACACTACCGTAGCTGCCGAAATAGACATTCCGGATGCCCCGCTGATCAAAGATGATATCGTTCAGCGTATTATCGGAGAAGCAGGATTGTTCGTCTTCCTGGTCTCCGCTATCGAGCCCGGTTGCCATCCGTTCTGCGGCAAGTTCAAATTCGCTTAATATAGCGAGTGAAGTCAGAATGCGCCCCAGAGCTTCCTGATCCGAATAGCCTTTGAATTTTGCGGCGTAGCTGTCAGGATCGCTCGCGTTCCACGCTGTGACAAGACCAGCTAAATCATCAACTAGCATTTTGGTGATGGTTGCGAGATAGAGCCGCCGCCGGTCATTATTGCCCTGGCCTGCGACGTAGTCTGACCAGGGACGGTCGCCCGCGGCGGTCGGGTTCATATCCTGACCCCACAGCAAAAACTCTATCGCATGATAGCCGGTCGTGACATCCGCTTCGTCCTGAACCTGATCCAGATTGCGAATGCTGGCTTCGGTGATCGGGACGGAACTATCGTTGATCAGGCCAGCATTTGGATTGCCTTTGATGTAATCAATGAAGCCTTCGTTTATTGGCCAGGCATTGAGGCTGCCTTCCGGACCTTCTTTTTCGGCCTTTTCATCGACAAAATCGATTGGCCCTTCATAGAAGCGGAAAGCTTCTGTCTGCAAATAACTTGTTCGGGCGTTGATCCAGGCGTTCCTTGCCGCATTGAGCGCATCCTGTGACGGATTTTGCAGTAATTCGTCAATCGCGAACTGCATTTCCTTGGCGTCCGCAAGTGTTTGTTTATACGTTACCTCTACAAGAGCGGCATAATTCGCAATTGTGGGATAAGCATCATAGTCCGGGACGTAACCTGCAGCGTCCTTATCAAGGGCATAGCTTGAAATATTGCGCACCGGATCGGTTTGCGAGGCATGACCGATGGTGGTCTGTACGAGGGCCAGCAGGGACACGCTGGCGACAAGGGCGGTTTTATTCATGAAATTCCTCATTTGTCTTAAAAGCCGATTGCATAGGAGATGAGAAGGCCAAGGCCTTTTGAACTGACGTTATCTTCTTCGGCAACCCGCCAGGCGGCAGCGACGCCGAGGCCCATGTCAAATTCGTAGCCGACTGTGAGATCGATAACGTCGTCGTCTGTTGCCACGCCCGCCGTATCCGTGTCGCGTCGCTGATAGGTGGTTGAGGCAACCCAGTTTTCGTAATTTAATGCAACACCAACAGTGAGATATTTCGCTGTGTCATCGCTGATGCCGCCCGAATTGTCGAAATAGGCGTATTCCGTCATCGGTGAAATCGTGACATCTTCGCCAATGTTAAAGGCGTATTCCGCCCCGACAACATAGCCCAGTTGGCGGCTGTCGCCGCCGTCACCGGCGGCGAGGGAAGAAAAGCCGGCATGGTAACGAAAGCCGGCGAGGCCGTTGAAGCCACCGTCAAGCGCAACGGAATAGGATGAAAAATCCTCTGTATTGGCAGGGCCGCCATCAGACTGAGTAAGGGGACCACGCTTTGTTCCAAGAGAATTGCTGAGGAATGTCGTGTCCTGAAAGAACGTACTGGCGGAGAAGGTATGCACGCCCCCGGCTTCGAAATTGACACTGCCGCCGAGACCGATCATTTCCGCCAGTTCATAGTCTTCGTTCAGATTGGTGCCGTAGATCCCCGGCGCGATCTCCCAGGCGATCCCAAAATTTGGTGTGAACTTACCGGCATAAAGAGAGTATCGCTCCGTGTCGTAGTTGGCCGTGATGATATTCAGGTATCCGCCCAGATCCTGAAACGCCCGGTTGCTTGTGGTATCCTCCACCGGTTCAAGCGTCGCCTCCAGATTGACAGAAAATTTTTTATTGAATGCGACAGTTGTTCCAAGAATGACGGTTGGATAAAGGTCATTTATCTCGGCATTCGGGTCATCCGACTGATAGGTCCAGTCATTTTCAATCTCGACAGAAAGTTCTCCGGAAATCCTGGGATAGTTCTGTTCTTCGGCAAATGCCGAAAAACTGGATAGGGATGCGAGGGAAGCAACAACTAACGCCTGTTTCATTTTTTATTTTCCAATTTTTACGAATTTCAACGAGGTCCCCAAAAAAGGTGGCGGATTGGCTAATGTGAATCTGAATGAATTTGTTAATAATGATAATGCGAATTATTTGCAATAAAAAAATGAGAATGATAACTAAACGCAAAAAAATGCGGCAGGTGGATCAGGAAAACTGTTGTATCTTGGCCGAAAACAGAGATTTGCCATGCAGCGAAAAGATGAATTACCTGTTCGCGCAAATGGCCTTATGCTAGTTAAAGTTCAGTTCCCATGGTTGAAATTGGAATGAAAATTGAGTGATCTGTTACCCGAGCTGCCTATGAAATCCGCTGCCGTTGCGTTATATGGCAGGCTTCTGCGTGACTATGTGATGAGTTATAAATGGCGGTTGTCTGCGGCGGTATTTTTTATGATCGTCAGCGCGATGACTTCAGCGGCCACGGCATTTGTGATGAAACCGATCGTCGATGAAGTCTTTTTTGAAAAGAATTCGGAATTCGTCCTGTACACAACTCTTGCCGTTATCGCCATATTTACGGTGCGGGGGGTTGCAACCTACGGACAGACCATCGTCATGGACTGGGTTGGAACGCGGGTCGTGTCGGACATTCAGAAGGACCTGTTCAAGAGGCTTGTTTTCGCCGACCTGGCTTGGTTTCACAATAACCCGTCGGGCAATCTTGTTTCGCGTTTCGTATTCGACACCAATTTTTTGAAAACCGTGGCGACGCAAACACTGGTTGTCATGACGAAAGATAGTCTGTCGGCGATCTTTCTGATCGCTTCGTTATTTTATTATGACTGGAAAATGGCGCTGTTTATCCTGATTGCCTTGCCACCAGGTGCGCTCGCCATCCGACAACTTGGCAAACGTTCACGTAAGGCCGCACACAAAGTTTTAGAGCAAACAGCCGGTTTCAGCTCATTCCTTGAAGAAAATTTTCAAGGAATACGTGTCGTCAAGGCCTATAGCCGGGAGCAACAAGCGACGCGGCAGGGCGATGAAGTTATTGAGGGTCGCTTCAAGTATCAGTATAAATCGCTTCGGATTGAAGCCTCGAGCGGTCCGATCGTCGAGACGCTGGCCGGATTAATGATTGCTGGCGTCATCTTCTACGGCGCGAGCAATGTTCTCGCGGGAGTGACGACGCCGGGTACATTTTTCGCGTTTGTTACAGCCGTGATGCTCGCCTATCAGCCAGTCAAGAGCGTCGCCAAGATTTTCCCGCGAATGCAAAGCGGGCTGGCGGCGGCGCATAGGATATTTATGCTGCTTGATATCCGGCATAAGGTTGTTGACAAGCCGAGTGCAACACCGCTTGAATTTCACAAGGGAGAAGTGGAGTTCCGCCATGTACGCTTTGCCTATAATCCGGATGAGGTTGTTCTAAAAGATATTTCCCTGAAAATTGGGGCGGGAAAAAGAGTTGCTCTGGTTGGTCCTTCCGGGGGCGGAAAATCAACTATCCTTAATCTAATCCCGCGCTTTTATGACGTTGGCGCGGGCGATATCCTGATCGACGGCCAGAACATTCGTGATGTCACTTTAAGCTCGTTACGCCGGAATATTGCGCTCGTCAGCCAGGATGTTTTTCTATTTGACGACACAATCAGAGCAAATATCGCCTATGGCCGGGAAAATGCGACGGAGGATGAGATCATCGCAGCAGCGAAATCCGCTGCTGTTCACGGGTTCGTCTCCGCTCTGCCGAAAGGGTATGACACCCTTGTCGGCAGCCAGGGAGTCCGATTGTCGGGGGGGCAGAAACAGAGGATAGCAATTGCCCGCGCCATGCTGAAGGATGCGCCGATTCTGTTGCTTGATGAGGCGACGTCCGCGCTCGATACGGAATCGGAACGAAAGATACAGGTTGCTCTCAAACACCTGATGAAGGGGCGGACGTCGCTTGTCATTGCGCATCGACTATCAACTATTCTGGATGCGGACATGATCAATGTTGTTGTCGCCGGTGAAATTGTCGAGACAGGCTCCCATGACCAGCTTCTCATGCAAAAAGGCGTCTATGCCGACCTATACAATAATCAGTTTGCCTTTGAAGGAAGTGTCACGCCGTTTCGGGAAATCAAGACCTAGGGTCAGGACCCGCAGCCTTGGAAATGCTGCGATAGAAATTTTCGATTTCATGCAATACCCGGTCAAAGGGAAGGGGTTCTTCGTCAGTCTCTTCTGAATTCGAAGTCGGTCGCGTTACCGGCGTGCCGGCCGGTTCACTTTTAAGGCATAAGGTGCAATCGCCCCAGGGACCATAAACATCAGGCTTTCCGATCCCGAAGAGGCCGACGGTCGGAATATTTACGGCGACGGCGATATGCATCAGGCCGGAATCATTGCCAACGAAGAGATCGCATTGCGAGAGAATCGTTGCGGCTTCCATCGGTGTTGTTTTGCCAACAAGATTAATGACCTGCTGTTCGGGGAGCGCGTTCACCACTGGCATAGCCTGAGCTTCCTCTCCGGGTGCACCGAAGACGACGACACGAGCGCCCTCCAATATGCCGCCGACACCGGTTATCAACTTCGCCAGCTTGATATAATTCTCATAATGCCATTGCTTTTGATAGAAATTGGCTGTTGGCGCAAGCGCCAGAATCTTTCTCCGGCCTTGCCGTGGACCAAGCCATTTTGTGGAGGTTTCGAGTTGCGCGTTTGTTGGAACAATACGCGGCGGCAACGGAAAATCGAGCCCAATCACATTCGCATTGGCAAGCGCCTTATGAAGGTCATCCCTGCCGCCTTTCCAGATATGGTGATGGCGCGCCGGCAGAAAACCCAGAAGCGAGCCTCGAAAATCGACGATTCGATGCCAGTAGACCGGGCCAAGCGCGAGTGCAACTTCCGGCCAGTGGAGGCTGAAACGCCGCTTCTTCACTCCGATGACGCGGGCAACTCCCGGAATAGCTTCGAATATGCTTGTCGGGATGTCACCGCAGACAACTGTGATCGGGATTTCCGGCTCTTGTTCAAGGAGATAGTGCAAGACGCCTGTCGTCAGCACAGCATCTCCTAACCGGTTCGAGGCGACAAATAACGTTCGCTTCATGAAAAAACCTTTGAAAACAAACTTTGGTACCGGCTACATATACGATTATGCTCAGTGCCTCCATGATTTTCAGCTTAACGGGAATAAGAGCGGAAAATTTTTATCAATCTGTTATGGGATAAGATTTGCGCCAAGATATGACGCAATAACAATTTAGGAGTTAAAGCATTGGCAAAAAATATTAATTTTAAACGATTTGCGACAGATGCGCGCATCTCCCTGTTATGGATAGCAATTATTTTCCTTTCCGCCGTGAATGTAACCCTAACCCATGCAGATGAAATGAATATGAAGATCATGGGAAAGATCAAATCTGAGAAGGGAGCAATTTACTTCAGCCCCGGAGATTTGGCGGCATCCAAGCCAACCGAAATAGTTACAACCAGCCCCTGGACGACGGGGAAAACGACGTTTCGTGGTGTATTGCTGCGCGATATCCTGAAGTCGGTTGACGCGAAGGGCACAATGTTGAAGGTTTCAGCCATTGATGACTACACGGTTGAAATACCGATCTCGGATGCCGAAAAATACGACGTTATCATTGCCTATAAAATGAACGGGCAATGGTTGGAGGATGGCGTTTATGCGCCGTTCTGGATCATTTATCCGTATGATAGCGGCAAAAATCTTGCAGAGGAAAAATATTACGGTCGCTCAATCTGGCAATTGACGAAGATTGTGGTCGAGTAGCCATCACGGTGTTTTTTTATAACGCTGACACCTGATATGGACGACGACTACGTTGAAAAGAACTGGTGGCTTGTTCGGCATATGCCTGTAGCCTCGAAAACGATCTACGGCCATTTGGACCTGCCAGCGGCTTTTTCCGATCGTCGAAGGCTTAAGGAGCTGGCGGGACAGCTTCCGGGTGACGGTTCGTTTTTCTCCAGTGATCTCATTCGTTGCACGGAAACAATGCGGCAGATACTGGCGGTTATGGCAATCGATGATCCGCGCTGTATTGAGCTGCCCAGGCTTCGTGAGCAATCTTTCGGGAACTGGGAGGGGCGAACCTACAGTGAAATCGAGCGTGATGATCCGAAAATGTACAAGTCGTTCTGGGAAGATCCGGCGGCCAGCAGACCGGTGGGAGGTGAGAGCTTCAATGAGATGGTCATCAGAGTACAGGGAACGCTCGCCGAACTTTTGAGTGCGCATAATGACAATAATATCGTTATTGTTGCTCATGCGGGCACAATAAGGGCGGCAGTCGGAATGGCCCTTGATCTTGAGCCGCAGAAGATGTTGTCTCTTTCAGTTTCGCCTCTCTCGCTCACCCGTCTAACATCTTTCAGTAAGGGCGTAGAGACGAACTGGCAGGTAAGTTGCGTCAATGATTGTGGCGCGTCGCGCTTGCCTTCGAGGGATTAGAAGGTGTGGGGAGAGCTACGCCGACGCTTCGCCGCTGACACCCGCATCGGCAAAACTCGCCATCCCGTTATGGGTCGCGACGGCGCCTTTAATAATTCCGAGGGCAAGCGCTGCGCCGGAACCCTCACCAAGCCGCATCCCGAGTGAAAGAAGGGCTTCCTTTTTTAAGTTCCGGAGAAGATTTATGTGGCCGGGCTCCGCCGACACATGGGCCGCGACGCAGTGATCAAGGGCTTCAGGGTTCGCCTTGTAAAGGACCGCTGCCGCCGAGCAGGCGACATAGCCATCAAGAAGAACGGGGATGGTTTTGTGCCGTGCTGCCAGGATTGCGCCGGCCATCGCCGCAATTTCCCGTCCTCCCAGATGCTGAAGAACCTTGAGAGGATCACCGAGGATTGCCCTGTGGCGGGCGATGCCTGCATCAATGACCGCAGCCTTCTTCTGGACACCTGTTGTTGATATGCCAGTGCCTGGCCCCGCCCAGTCCACTCCTGTGCCACCAAAAAGGGCAGCCGAAAGGGCAGCTGCGACAGTCGTATTGCCAATTCCCATTTCCCCGACGACAAGGATATCCGTATTTTTGTCAACGGCGTTCCAGCCGGTTTCCATAGCGTTCGCGCATTCGTTTTCGGTCATGGCAGGACCCTGGCTAAAGTCAGCTGTGGGGCGGCCAAGATCGAGTGCTTTCACGGAGAAATAGGCATCAAAGGCAATGGCGAGTTGGTTGATTGCCGCGCCGCCCGCATTGAAATTAGCGACCATCTGCGCCGTGACTTCCTGGGGAAATGCAGATACGCCCTGATCGCATACGCCGTGATTTCCCGCAAAAACAATAACCTGGGGGTGAGCGTAAGTCGGCGGATGCTGCCCTTGCCAACCGGACATCCAGACAGCAAGTTCCTCGAGTTTACCGAGTGCACCCGCCGGCTTTGTCAGAACTGCATCGCGCGCCAGCGCCCTGTCGGCGGTGGCCTGATTGATCCCGGGCAAATTTGAAAGATGCTGCTGAAATTTTTCTAAAGGAGAGGCAGTCATATGCAGAAAATCCTGACAACAAGGAGGGACTGAAAACTGCCGCCATTCTAGGCATGCACGGAAAGATTGCAATCCATAGAACAAAATAAGATGCACGGCAGGAGAAATATGATCTTGCCATTACATTAGGAAATGCCTAATTATTTAGAACGATCATTCCAAAAATTCGAGTGAAATGACGAGAATGTGAATATTAAAAAAGGGAACTGACAGATGAAAAATGAAAAACTGGCTGCGGGTGCAAAATTTCCGCTCATGACTCTGCCTGGCGTCTCGGGAAGTGAGATTACAATAGGCGGCGGCAACGGGTGGGACAGGTGGCAGCTTGTTGTTGTCTATCGCGGCAAGCATTGCCCCATCTGCAAACGCTACCTCGCGACGCTTGAAGAATTGAAAGCGGAGTTCGAAGCGGAGAATATCGACGTTATTGCAATCTCCGGTGATGGTCTTGAAAAAGCCGGCGTACAGGTTGAAGAAGGGGCTCTGACTTATCCGGTGGCTTATGATATGTCGCTCGATCAAATGGCTAAGCTTGGCTTATATATATCAGATCCAAGGTCTCCGGAGGAAACAGATAGGCCTTTTCCGGAACCCGCCCTTTTCGGCATTAGGCCAGACGGCGTAATTCAGATAATCGATATTTCAAATGCACCGTTTGCGAGACCGGAGTTGGGAGCGATCCTGAAAGGCCTTAAATTTATCCGTGAAAAAGCCTATCCGGTCCGCGGTACGCATGGTGCCTGAGCCCTGAATTTTTACGGCCTTCATGAAACCGTCTAAATCGAAAATTTTATGAACATTCGTAATTTAAGTTGAAATAATAAATTAATATACGAATATAAAGAGTGATATCGTAGGATGGTGTATTCGGTCCGGCGGACTTGTCGCTTTAAAAAAAGAAATAAATATATGATCACGAAACATGGCTGCCAGACGTTTTTTCGTTAGCACGTTGGGACATGTCATTCGAACGGTCGTAAAAATGAAGTTATTGCAGGGTTGGAGAGTGGGGAATTAGGTAAATGCGCGATCAAGAGACACCTGCTCACTCTGATAAGGGCGTTAGACGAGGCGTTGAATGTAAAGTCAAATGGTTTAATACGACAAAAGGGTTTGGGTTCGTTGCGCCATTGGACGGCACTGCGGATGCCTTTGTACATATTTCTGTCTTGCAGCATATAAACATGCAGGGATTGCCGGAAGGAGCCGCAATTATCTGCGACCTTCTTCCCGGTGAACGAGGGTTGCAGGTGATGAAAATTCTCGATCTGGGGCCAGCTCCTGTATTGGCCCAGTCGAATGCCGAAGCCGAATTCGTTGAAGGAACCGTGAAGTTTTTCAATAGCCAGAAAGGGTTCGGTTTTGTGACGCCGGATGACGGCAGCCTGGATATCTTTGTCCATATGAAGGCACTCGAAAAATCCGGTCTGGGTGTGCTGGAAGCGGGCCAGCATGTCCGGTTGACCGTTTCTGATAGTCAAAAAGGCCCATCTGCCGAAGGAATTCAAATTCTTGGCGCATGATTGCGGGCTTACTGCCTGTTCTGAAAAGCACCGGCCCTAAAGCCATTGCCAAATCAGGAAAGAAAGGGCACTCTTGCCGCTGAAGCGGGATGTAAATACACCTGAAAAAATAAAAATAACGATCAGGAGGAAGTGTCATGTCAAATATTTTATCGGGTTTCCGGGTACTTGATTTCGGCCGTTATATCGCCGGACCCTATTGCGCAACGGTTCTGGCCGATTTTGGGGCGGAAGTTATCCGTATCGAAAAACTGACGGGCAGCGAAGACCGCTATATCGCACCCCTCAATGAAGAGCAAACCGGCGACGGTGGCCTGTTCCTGCAGATGGCGCAGAATAAACTCGGCATGACGCTTAATCCGATGAAGCCTGAAGGACGCGATGTGGTCAAACGGCTGGTGAAGACGGCAGATATCGTTGTTGCCAATCTGCCCATCGAGACCCTGACCGCGATGGGTCTCGATTATGAAAGCCTTAAAGCGGTCAAAGACGATATTATTCTTGTTCACGGCTCCGCTTTCGGTGACGAAGGTCCCTACAAGAACCGAGTCGGGTTTGACGGCCTTGGTCAGGCGATGTCCGGCGCCATGTATCTGTCCGGCAGCGAGGGCGAGCCGCGCAAGCTTTATGGCCCCTGGGTGGATTTTACGACTGCCTTGATGGGGGCTCTTGGGGCAATGGCGGCGTTGCGTCACCGGGATATGACAGGAGAAGGACAAGTTGTCGGGACCTCGCTATTCGGGTCCGCTATTCTGATTTCCAGCGTGTCGTTGTTGGAGCAGGAAATGCTGAAGCTCAACCGGGTTGGCACGGCAAACCGCGCTCAGGGCGCGGGGCCTGCGGATACCTTTAAAACAAAGGACGGCTGGGTATTGGTGCAGTCGCTTGGCTGGCCGCTGTTTGAGCGTTGGACGAAACTTATCGGGGAAGACCATTGGCTGAGTGATCCACGGTTTGACACTGATCAGAAGCGGGGCGACAATAATCATATCCTGTCAGAGCGGATGGCCAAATGGTGCGCGGAGAGGACGACGAAAGAGGCGATCGCGGAAATGGATGCGGTGAGACTTCCTTGTGGCCCTGTCATGTCGCCGCAGGAGGTATTGGAGGATCCGCATCTGGCTGCCATGGGACTGATGACGCGCGTTGCGTATCCAGGTTTCAATAAAGGTGTCCCGCTGACGGAATTGCCGATCAAGATGTCGAAAACGGATACAAAGCTAAAACACCGTGCGCCGACACTGGGTGAGCATACGGATCAGGTCATGGAAAGTCTTGGTTATTCCGCAGATGAAATTGCGGACCTCAGGTCCAAACGCGTTATCTAGGGTCATGACCCCGGCTTCCGGTGATTATTGCGGCAGCCAATGATCAAGGAAATTATTGAGCCAGGCCTTTAAACCAGGGTCGTACCTGCGTCGACCTTCAAACTGGGCCTCTGCGGATTGCGCGCCCGGATCTGACAGCATATGGGCGGCTTTTGTCGCCCATCGCCTGTTCATGGCCTCTGTTACTTCAGGATGAAACTGGATGCCATAGGCATTTTTACCAACCCGGTAGGCTTGGTTGGGGAAAATATCGCCCGTCGCGAGCAAGGTTGCATCTGCGGGAAGATCGAAGCCTTCGCGGTGCCACTGATAGGCCTGCAGGGGTTCGGTAAAAAGAGGACTTCCCTTGTCGGTCGGTGTCAGCAGGTAATAGCCGATTTCGCGCATGCCTAGCCCATGTTCACATACTTTCGCTCCAAGCGCACGGGCCATGATCTGTGCGCCAAGACAGATGCCCAAATAGGGTGTCTCAGACTGCAGGATCAGATCGACCAGTTTCGTCTCTTCGCGAATAAATTCTTCATGATCATCATTGGCGCTCATGGGGCCACCGAATATGACGGCGGCGGTATGATCATCCATTGCTTTGGGGAGCGGATCACCGATTGCGGGAATGCGCATATCGAGCTCGAACCCTCGGGTTCGAAGCGCTTCACCGACACGGCCGGGATCGGAAGTCGCTTGATGCAGGACGAGAAGAACTTTTTTTGGCATTTTTTAACTACACATACCCTGACTTAAATAGTGAATAACGCCATCGCCCCGCTATAGTTTAGCTTTCCTTCCGCGAGAGACAAGACCATATGCGGATATTATGCGAAAATGATTTCCAATTACTTACTTACTTATGTGGTTTATGGAGGTGGGAATATGGGTATATTAAACAAAGTAATTTTAATTGCGGCGGTCACGGTAGGCATATACTCACCTGCCATAGCGCAGATCATGGATAGCAACGAGGTCGGTGCGGAAATCACGATCCGGTCGTCAGATTTGCCAAAACCCTATACAACGCCCGTCGAGGCTCTGGGTCCGCGTGTTGTCAGTACCAACAAGGAAGGCGAGCTAAACCTGCCGCCGGGCTTCAAGGTCAATCCTTTCCGTAAAGAGTTAACTCATGCAAGATGGTTGCTCACGCTTGAAAATGGAGATGTCCTGTTAGCTGAACCCCGTGCCAGAGCAATTACATTGCTTCGGGATGCCAATGGCGACGGTGTCGCCGAGATTGAAGACAGGGTCGTTTCGGGCCTTGATGCGCCGCATGGCATGGCTGTTGTTGGAAACTGGCTCTATATTGGAGAACGGACGCAGGTGCGCCGCGTTCCATTCAAATTGGGGGATACGCACACATCAGGGCCAATTGAGGACGTGACGGAGAAAGGCTCTCTTGGGGATGGCAGGGGACACTGGACGCGTAACCTGCTCTATGACGCCAAAGATAATGCACTATATATCACTGTCGGCAGTGCCTCCAATATCGGGAAAGAGGAGTTGCCGCGCGCCAGCATACAAAAACTTTATCTTGATGGCAAAAGGATGGAAACAGTGGCGACGGGCCTTCGCAATCCGGTGGGGATTGATGTCAATCCGGTGACCCGCGCACTTTACACAGTTGTCAATGAGCGCGACGGCTACGGTGACGGACTGGTCCCGGATTATCTGACAGAAGTGAAGGCGGGCGGGTTTTATGGCTGGCCCTATGCCTATACCGGGACCAATCCGGACCCGGATTATGGGGCGGATGCGCCGGACATGGTGGCGAAATCAATTCTTCCCAACGTGCTTTTCCAGTCTCATTCCGCGCCGCTCGGGCTTGCCTTCTATACGGGTACGCAGTTTCCGGCTGAATATACCAATGATGCCTTTGTCGCGTTTCAGGGGTCGTGGAATTCGTCGAAGCCGACAGGGTACAAGATCGTGCGCGTTCCGTTTAAAAATGGCCGCCCGACCGGTTCCTACCAGAATTTTGCGACGGGGTTCCGGATAGAGGCCGAAGATCCGGGCGCCGCGAGGATATGGGGCCGTCCGGTTGGTCTGGCGATTGCCAAGGATGGGGCACTGCTCGTCGCTGATGAGGTGAGCCAGACGGTCTGGCGCATCTCCTACGGTGAATGAGCCGATCGAATCGGATATCAGTAGACTCGACGCTCCCCGGAGGATATATCAGTGGGACTTTGGACGCCGACCTAGGCTGAGTTAGCGGGTAGGCCATCAATATATTAAAACCGGATGAAGAGATCAGGGTATGAGTTGGACCGACGAGAGAATTGAAAAACTGAAAAAACTCTGGGGCTCCGGAAAGACGGCTGCCGAAATTGCGGAAGAGCTGGGCGACGTCACGCGAAATGCAGTTATAGGGAAAGCCAATCGTCTCGGTCTTTCGTCAAAATCGACACCTGCGGCGGCGTCGAAGCCTAAGAAGAAAGTCATCCCGGCGCATCGCGCCTGCCAATGGCCGATTGGTCATCCGGGAGAGGCCAATTTTCATTTTTGCGGTGACGAGGCGGTTCCGAGCAAGCCATATTGCCTCAAGCATTGCAATATGGCCTATCAGAACAAGGACAACAGTTAAGGGCCTCAGGCTTGCTCAAACATCTCCAGTCTGAGTTTCAATTTTTCGCCGAGCCATAGAGCGTTGTCTCGGTGATCCTGAAGGTCATCGCCGGTTTCGGGATGAACAAGTATATCAAGACCCTGGCGGTTCAGCATCAGCCAGGGGACAATTTTACCGAAATCCAACGTCGCGAAAACAACCTGATACATCGATATCGAATGCGGCCCGACGGGCTCATCATGCCAACGTCCTAATTTAACATCAAACCGTTCCGCCAGCTGCTCGCGGACTTGTGCGGCGGCATCTTTCGTTTCCGGGCGATAATAGATATGGGCGTGATAACCGCTGATTACTTTTTCCGTATCCTTGGGCATGTCGACTTTCCCTTGAAAATTTGCTGGCCTTGATCAGGCGATCATTGTTAACATAGGTATTCAAGGCCGCCTTGTCATGGCAAGACATTACCGGCTCCAAAAAAACATAAACCGGAGGTAAACCCGTGTCCTTTGAGCATATCCTGTATGACGTTGAAGATCAGATTCTGACAATTACCCTTAACCGTCCCGATAACCTGAATGCTTTTACGTCCATCATGCGCGATGAGTTGATCGCCGCCTTTGACAAGGCGGACGCGGATGATGATGTCCGCGCCATTATTATTACCGGTGCCGGGCGCGCCTTCTGCGCTGGGGCGGATCTCGGGGCGGGCAAGGATACCTTTAACTACAAGGCACGGGGCTTTCAGAAGGAAGGCGAGCTTCATCGTGATGGCGGCGGCCGGGTGACCCTTCGAATGTATCAGTCGAAAAAGCCGATTATCGGCGCGATTAACGGCCCGGCGGTTGGAATCGGCGCGACGATGACGCTGCCGATGGATATCCGCCTGGCCTCGGACAAGGCAAGAATTGGGTTCGTCTTTTCACGGCGCGGCATCGTCATGGAGGCCTGCAGCAGCTGGTTCCTGCCGCGTCTGGTCGGGATTTCCCAGGCCGCCGAATGGGTGTACTCGGGCCGTATTTTCCCCGCCGATGAGGCGAAGGCAGGCGGGCTTATCAAAGCGATCTATCCACAAGATGAATTACTGCCCGCCGCGCGTAGCCTCGCCAAAGAACTGACCGCGGAATCAGCTCCCGTCTCCGTTGCTCTCTGCCGCCAGATGATGTGGCGGATGCTGGGGGCGGATCATCCGATGGAAGCGCATAAGATTGACAGTCGTGGCATCGCCATGATGGGGCGGAGCCCGGATGTCGCCGAAGGGGTAACGTCCTTCCTCGAGAAGCGCCCGGCGAAATTCTTGATGCGCCCGTCCACCGATATGCCGGCTTTTTATCCCTGGTGGGAAGAGCCTGAGTTCAAATAAACGTAGCCCGGCATGAAAATACTCCTATAAATTATAATAATTTTAAATAATACTATTATAATTTGTCTTCGGTTCTTGTCATTCATGCCTACAAGAGCCGGAGATATTTTAATGAAACTGAAATCCCTTCTTATTCCGGGCGGCACACTTGTTGTCATTGTGGCCGCTTTCGTTTTTGGTGTGCGCGAAGATGAGAAGTATGTGAATTCAACCGGCCAGACGCCAATTGTCACCATAGGCAGCGCCGCCGCCGGGGAGAAAGTGACCCTCAACAGCTTCGATGTTAATATTTTTACCGGCAGTGACAGAATTTCGGCGCTGACTGTTCCTAATTCCGGTATCGGTTCCTCCAATACCGGTTTTGTTGTTGGAAAGGCAGAGATCAAGATCACCCCATGGAGTGTTCTCTGGAGATCGCTCCATATCAAATCAATCGAGATCACCAACCCTGCGATTGACCTGGCGACCAGTGCCACAAGTTCCAACCTTGCGGTCATTCTGCTGGCCGCCGGGGCTTATGCGGCGACCGCCGACAGCTCAGGTGGCGACGATAAGAAACTTCGGCTCGATAGCCTGACCATTAATGGTGCGAAACTGACTAGGAAAATCAATCCGTTGTCGACGCCGTTATCGACAACCCTGCCGACTATCCAGATGACGGACCTCGGCAGCCAGGGGGACGGCATGACACAGGCGGATTTAGTGAAAGTGGGCCTCTCCTAGGTCGTCAACCAGGCGACGAAGTAGGCACTGCATCCCTGATAAAAAGAATTCCGGAACGGAAAACTGTTCCCGCAGAATGGTTGCCTTTTGCGGGTTTACAGCCTAAATGTAGGGGGACGTTAATCGAGCAGGTATATACATGACATCCTTACTCCTTCTGATCAGTGCCATTATCAATATTTTTATCTGGCTATTGATTGCCAACGCGATTTTGAGCTGGCTGGTGGCATTCAATGTCGTCAACACGAACAACCAGTTCGTCTCTTCAGTCGGGAATTTCCTTTACCGGATTACGGAACCGCCGCTTCGGCCGATCAGGCGGGTCATTCCGACAATGGGGGGTCTGGATGTCTCGCCGATCATCCTAATCTTACTGCTGATTTTCCTGCGCAACCTGATGTTCGAATATTTGCCGCAGATGATGTGAACCTGCCGATTAGAAAGAGCGACGGAGGCGTCCTTCTTGATGTCCGGCTGACGCCAAATGCCGCCCAGAACCGGATTGAAGAGGTTTTTGTCGACGCAGAGGGGCGGAGCCGGCTTAAAGTCAAGGTCACGGTAGTGCCCGAAAAAGGGAAGGCCAACAGCGCATTGGTCAAATTATTGTCGAAATCAATAAAGTGCGGCCAGGGAAAGTTTGACATTATCTCCGGAAAGCTGGACCGCAACAAGACAGTGCTGGTTAAGGGCGATCCAGTGGCATTGGAAATCGAACTTGAAGAATGGCTCAAGACAATTTGACCGGGCGGAACGCGGATCAGGGGGATGACATGACGGCAAAAATTATCGACGGCAAAATATACTCGGCCCGGGTGCGCGAAAAGGCGGGGAAGCAAGTCGCTATCCTGAAATCCAAATACGGATTGACACCGGGACTTGCCGTTGTGCTGGTGGGGGAGGATCCGGCGAGTCAGGTCTATGTGCGCAACAAAGGCAAGGCGACGGCGGAAGCGGGGATGAAGTCGGAGGAAATCCGTCTCGATGTCTCGGCAACTGAAGCCGAAGTTCTCGAGGTGGTGCATCGCCTCAATGCTGATCCAACGATCCATGGCATACTGGTCCAGCTACCCTTGCCGAAACAGGTGAATGAAACGGCGGTGCTTGATGCCATTGATCCGATGAAGGATGTCGATGGCTTCCATGTGATCAATACGGGCCGTCAGGCGGTGGGGCTGCCTGCAATGGTGCCCTGTACGCCGCTTGGCTGCCTGATCATGCTGAAAGATACGCTTGGCGACCTGTCAGGGTTGAATGCTGTCGTGGTTGGCCGATCCAATATCGTCGGAAAGCCAATGGCGAGTTTGCTGCTGGCGGAGAACTGCACAGTGACAATCGCCCATTCGCGAACCCGTGATTTACCTGCTGTCTGCCGAGGCGCGGATATCCTTGTTGCCGCAGTCGGACGGCCCAACATGATCCGCGGGGACTGGATAAAGCCTGGCGCCACGGTCATCGATGTTGGTATCAACCGCATTCCAAAAGAGGATGGTAAGACACGTCTTATCGGTGATGTCTGCTTCAATGAGGCAGTTGAGGTGGCCGCGGCGATTACGCCTGTGCCAGGAGGCGTTGGCCTGATGACAGTCGCCTGCCTGCTCGCTAACACAGTGACCGCCGCCTGTCGGCAGGCGGGTATTGAGGAACCGGAGGTTTAGATAACCCACCGTGAGATTTCCCCCTCACCTGATTGGAAAATTCTTCAAGTTTGTCGCCGTTGGCGCATTGGTCGGGATCGTCTTTTCAATCCTGTTTATCGCGCTGCCCGTTGCCGGACTGTTGTTTCTGATCAGCGGCCTTGATCTGGGCTGGAATCTGCAATGGATTCCCTCCGCGCCAGCAATCATGACGTTTGGCGCAGGTGGCGGCGGCCTGTTCGCCACCATCCTGTTCATAAAGGATCGCTATATCCCATACGTCGAGCAGGTTCCCGACTTTGAAGCGGATGCAGACGAGCCGGACTCAAACAAGCATCTTCACTAGGGTACTGACCCTATAAACCAGAACTATGATTTCTGCCGGTGCAGCAGGCGCAGACGCAGCGCGTTGAGCTTGATGAAGCCCTCCGCGTCCCGCTGGTCATAAACCGTGTCCTCCTCAAAGGTCACATGCTCCATTGAATAGAGCGAATAGGGGCTTTTGCGGCCGACGACACTGACCCGGCCCTTGAACAGTTTCAGCCGAACCGTTCCCGACACTTTTTCCTGACTCTTGTCGATCAGCGCCTGAAGCATTTCGCGTTCCGGTGAGAACCAGAGGCCATTATATATCAGCTCCGCGTAGCGTGGCATGATATCGTCTTTCAGATGCATGGCGCCCCGGTCGAGCGTGATCTGCTCGATGCCGCGATGGCCCTCCAGCATGACAGTACCGCCCGGCGTCTCATAAATGCCACGTGACTTCATGCCAACAAACCGGCCTTCGACGAGATCAAGCCGACCGATGCCATTGGCGCCGGCAACCTTGTTTAGCGCCATCAGGATTTCGGCAGGGGAGAGGCGCTTGCCATTCAGGGCAACAGGATCGCCTTTTTCATACTCAATCTCGATATAGGTGGCGATGTCCGGGGCATCCTCAGGCGCGACCGTGCGGGAATAGACATATTCGCCTGCTTCTTCCCATGGATCTTCGAGCGCCTTACCTTCGGCAGAGATATGCAGCATGTTTGCATCCACCGAGAAGGGGGCTTCGCCACGCTTATCCTTCGGGATGGGAATCTGGTTCTTTTCGGCGAACTCAATCAGCTTGGTCCGGGAATTCAGATCCCATTCCCGCCAGGGAGCAATCACCTTGATGTCGGGGTTGAGCGCGTAATAGCCAAGTTCAAACCGCACCTGGTCATTCCCCTTGCCAGTCGCGCCATGGGCGACGGCGTCGGCGCCGACTTCGCGGGCAATCTCGATCTGGCGTTTGGCGATCAGCGGGCGCGCGATGGAGGTACCGAGAAGATATTGCCCCTCATAGACTGCGTTGGCACGAAACATCGGAAAAACAAAGTCGCGAACGAATTCTTCGCGCAAGTCATCAATATAGATTTCCTTGATTCCCAACATTTCCGCCTTGGCACGTGCCGGTTCCAATTCTTCGCCCTGTCCGAGGTCGGCGGTAAAGGTGACGACCTCGCAGTTATACGTGGTCTGCAGCCATTTCAGGATCACGGAGGTATCTAGACCACCGGAATAGGCAAGGACAACTTTTTTGATTGCTTGGGACATGGCAGGGAACCTCAGTAGAGAATCTGTTTCTCGGACGAATTTGCAGCGCGCAAACTAGGGGAAAAGCGGCAGGATCGCAAGGGGCTGTTTCAGGCTTTGCTCAGCTACGGTGTGGATAGTGAATAACCGAAAGGGTCACTGCTTTTTCACTACCCTTGTTTCGGTATCCATGGGGTTTGTCGCCGCGAAAGCGGATCGATTGCCCCGCTTTCAGCAAACGCCACAAATTTTCGGTCAGTATTTCCATTTGGCCGGATATAACCGTGATATGCTCGATCACACCGGGTTCATGGGGCTCCGACCGGCGCTCGTAGCCGGGAAGGAAGGTCAGTTCCATATAATCAAACCCGAATCTTGGCTCGAAGGGAAAAAGCGGCGCGACGGCCATGCCGCTATCCCCCGGGAGTTGGCGAAGGTTATCAGCATCCCGAATAAGCGTATCTGAAGAAATTTCCGGAAGCGGTTCCATCAGCGAAGAAACGGAGACACGGAAGCCGGTGGCCAGTTTCCAGAGGACGGCCGTGGTCGGGCTTGATTCGCCGCGCTCGATCTGTCCCAGCATGGCTTTGCTTACGCCTGTCGCCGCCGCCGCCGCATCCAGGCTCCAGCCCCGATCCTTACGCAGCGATTTAAGGGTGCGGGAAAGATGATCTTTGCGTTCCTGCATAAATTCCTCGGATTTTGCTTGTGCGTTATAACGTACGAATGTTAGTCTGCGCGTCGCGTACGTTATAACGCATATACCGGGCGAAAGGATAGGCCGAATGCTTCGATTTTTCTCACCCTCCTATATCTCCGCGGGCTTCGTCTCGGTTCTTGTCGGCTATGCCGGGGCTGGCGCGATCATTTTTCAGGCGGCGAATGCGGCCGGCGCCACGACGGCGGAAATAAGTTCTTGGCTCTGGGCATTGGGGCTCGGCATGGGGTTCGGCACCCTTTCCTTGACGCTCTGGTATAAACAACCGGTGGCGGTCGCCTGGTCAACTCCGGGAGCGGCGTTGCTGGTGACGAGCCTTCCTGGCCTGCCGATAAGCGAGGCAATCGGCATTTTCCTGTTCAGCTCTTTCCTGATCACAGTATGCGGGATCTCGGGGTTGTTCCAGAAAATAATGGATATCATGCCGCAGTCGATGGCGGCGGCACTTCTTGCCGCGGTACTGCTGCGCTTTGGTTTGGATACGTTTGTGGCGCTCGAAAATGACTTCACGCTGGTTTTCTTGATGCTGATGGTCTACCTCATCGCCAAGCAGTTTTTACCGCGCTATGTGATCCCGCTGACCTTCGTGACCGGGATCGTTGTCGCTACCCTTTCGGGAATGATTGCGGATTTTCACCCCGAAATGTCCTTTACCAACCCTGTTTTCATGATGCCCACTTTTGATATCGCCAGCCTGATCGGCGTTGGCATTCCTTTGTTCATTGTGACCATGGCATCTCAGAATGTGCCGGGAATTGCGGCCCTTCGAACCCATGGCTATGACGCGCCCGCATCGCCGATTATTACATCAACCGGTATCATAGGGTTGGTGCTGGCGCCCTTTGGCGGTTTCGCCTTTAATCTTGCCGCCATTACGGCGGCGATCTGTATGAGCAAGGACGTCCATCCCGATCCCGCAAAACGCTATCCTGCCAGCCTGTGGATGGGGATATTCTTTTGCCTGGCAGGCGTGTTCGGGGGTACACTCACGGGGCTTTTCGAAGCCTTTCCAGCGTCCCTGATCATGGCGATCGCGGGTCTTGCACTGCTATCCACTATCGCCAATAGCCTGCATACCGCTCTTCAGGACGAAGCCGAGAGGGATGCGGCGATCCTCACCTTCGCCGTTACTGCTTCGGGAATGTCGCTTCTTTCAATTGGCGCGCCTTTCTGGGGATTGGTCTTTGGCATCGCCGCTCATATTTTCAAGAAATGCTTTACCGCGCGCCAGATTGGATAAATAAAGAATGAGAAACTGATCCACCAGCGAGGACATCCGGACAATGATAACGATCACCGTGAAAGAGGACGGCTTTCAGGACTGGAAGGGCTTGCTTGACCTGCTGTATGGCGCGTTTTCTTATATGGCGGCGCGGATCGATCCCCCGTCGTCTCTGCACTTGCTGAACGAGGAGACCATTATCGAAAAAGCAGCGGAGGAAACGCTCCTCCTTGCTTATGACGGCGATCAGCTTATCGGCTGCTGCTTTCTCAAAGACATGGGCGAAGAGATGTATCTTGGCAAACTGGCCGTCCGGACAGAGGGGCAAAAATCAGGTATCGGAGCCGCGCTTGTCAATTACGCTATCGACCTTTGTCGCAGGCAGAAGAAAAAGCGGATCGAATTGCAGTCGCGGGTCGAACTTATCGACGTGCATGATTTTTTCCGTCGGCGGGGGTTCCGGCAAACTGGCGTAACCGCCCATAAAGGCTATGACCGGCCGACCAGTATCACTATGCAGCTATACCTAGAGTGAGGCGGTCTCAGTCGCCCGCTTAGCGGCCGGGATTTTTTTGCTGGCGGATTTGAGTTGTCCGCAGGCCGCCATGATGTCGCGGCCACGCGGCACCCGGACAGGGGAGGAATAGCCGGCGTCATTGACGATTTTCGCGAAACGGTGGATCGCGTTATTGCTGGAGCATTGATACTGCGTACCAGGCCAGGGGTTGAACGGGATCAGGTTGACCTTGGCTGGAATATCATTCAAGAGCCGCACTAACTCCCGCGCATCGGCCGGACTATCATTGACGCCATCGAGCATGACATATTCGAACGTGATTCGCCGCGCATTATTGCTGCCTGGATATTCCTTGCAGGCCTGAAGAAGCTCGCGGATCGGATACCGCTTGTTGATGGGCACCAGCTTGTCACGAATGTCGTCTGCCACGGCGTGAAGTGAAATCGCTAGATTGACACCGAGCTCTTCGCCGCATTGGCGGATCTTGGGAACAACGCCGGAGGTGGAGAGGGTAATCCGGCGCTTTGAGAGGGAAATGCCTTCTCCGTCCATAATGATTTTCAGGGCCTTTGCCACGTTATCGTAGTTCAGGAGCGGCTCACCCATGCCCATCATGACAATGTTCGAAATCATCCGCTCACCCTTGGGGCTTGGCCATTCATTGATGGTGTCGCGAGCGACAAGCATCTGGGCGATGATTTCACCGGCGGTCAGATTGCGCACCAGCTTCATGGTTCCTGTATGGCAAAAGCTGCAGGTTAGGGTGCAGCCGACCTGGCTTGAGACGCAAAGCGCCCCGCGATCTTCTTCGGGAATATGGACGGATTCGACTTCCTGTCCGTCCGGGAATTTCACCAGCCATTTGCGGGTGCCATCGGTAGACTCCTGTAATGACGTAATTTCCGGCCGGTCTGCGGTAAAATGTTCAGGCAGCCGCGCCCGCATCTCTTTCGAGATCGAGGTCATATCCTCAAAATTGCTGGCGCCGCGGTAGTAAAGCCAGTGAAAAAGCTGACGTGCGCGCATTTTGGCGGATTTCGCATCCTCACCCGCCGCCATTAACGCGGCCGCCATTTCCTCCCGGTCAAGGCCAATCAGGCTCTTGCGGATGGCCAACAACTCCGGCTGCCGGTCAACGGCGTCAACGTCTGGAATCAAATGCTCCATCGAACTTTCAATCTATCTTAAAAAGCGGCTTATACTCTCGTCGGTGCGCTTAAGTACAGCTTTTTCTAATCTGCTGGTAAGCGGCGGTGAAGCCTTGTAGAGAATAGCTGTCGACCGTCAGCGTTCCGCGCTGCGACTTTCCCTTGACGACCATCTTGGATCCGCTTCGCATGGCATTGATCAGCTTTTCGTCGCTGCCACCTTCGGGTACCCAGGCAACCTCATTATTTGTTGCAAGGACAAATTTGCGATTTCCGATCAGGACATCGACGGTGGATTTATCCATATAGGGATAACCGGGAATGTGACTAACCTCTTCTTTCGACTTGGATTTGGGGCGGAAGGTCACCATGATATAGATATCGTCGCGATTAACCCCCTGCGGCGTCGATTTGAGGGGTCGTGACAGCATATAGCAAACCTTGTTCCCGTTCTCGATCCAGCTATAGGCGAGCCAGTCGGTGAAAGTTCCGAGCGCACGCGGTTCTTGTTGCTGGGCGGTTGCCGGGCCTGGGATAGAAAAAACGGCTAAAGTGGCAAAGAAAATGGTTACGAGAAATCTAGTCATGGGGAAAGAATACCGGCGGCTGGAAATTTTTTCCACCCCCGGCCCTATCAATTTTTCTTCATTTCGGATCATCCGCGATATTCTACCTTTTAATCGGTTCTTGTCGCTTTATTCGCTTCCGCGGCGTTTGATCGGCGCACCTTGAACGTGATCTTTCAGGGGAACCGGTTTGGATATTTCTCCGGTCGGCCGCTGGGCAAACCGGCCATGGGTGGCAATCCTGTCATACATAACGATTGCCCCCGCTGTTGCAACATTCAAACAGAATTTTGTCGGAATTTTGATGAAATAGTCACATTTTTCCTGCATCGCCGGTGAGAGGGAGCCGCGCTCGCGCCCCAGGACATAGGCGGCTCCGATTGGGTGAAAGAAACTCGGGAGCTCCGTCGCTTCATCGAGCAGTTCAACGCCGACAATCTTGCAGCCCTTCGGCAACTGCATTTCCTCAAGATTGTTGTAATCGTACCAGGGGATGTTCTTTGGCGCGATACTGGTATCCGAGCGTGCCTTTCGAACCGAGTATTCGGCACCGATGGTAAAGACAAAACTCGCGCCAAAGGCGTTGGCGGTACGAAAAAGGTTGCCCGCGTTCATCGGCTTGCTGATTCCCTCGACGCCGATCCCAAAATATCCCCGGGATATTGCCATTAATTCCTACTCCGCTGGCTGGTTTAATGCTAAAAGTTGAATGTTCCCAAAATAACACCCATGGTTCAGAATATGATTAAACGTTCCTCCCCTGATTCCGCAAGGCTTCCTTTTACCGTTACGGTCACGCGCGGACCCATGGTAGAAAGCCGTCATCAGGTTATCGCCGCAATATCGGATGCGCAGGGCAGATTGCTGAAAAGCTGGGGGAATGTCGAAAGCCCTGTTTACTTGCGTTCTGCCATCAAGCCCTTGCAGGCCCTGCAGCTGATAGAAACTGGCGCGGCCGATGCGTTCAACGTCAGCGAGAAGGAGTTGTCGCTCGCCTGCGCGTCGCACACAGGCGAACCGGTGCATGTCGAGGCCGTTACGGCGTGGCTGAAACGGATCGGGCTGGGCGTCGAGGATTTGGAATGCGGGAGTCACTGGCCGACATATGATCCGGCGGCACGGGCGCTGGCGGCGGCCGGAAAGGAACCGACCGCGGCTCACAACAACTGTTCGGGCAAGCACACGGGATTTCTGACGACGGCCCGCCATATGGGGGAAGAAACAAAGGGCTATATCAAACTCGATCATCCCGTTCAGCGGCGGATTGTCAGTATTCTGGAGGATTTTACCGGTCTCAATCTTGGCAATGCGCCGGTCGGGATTGATGGCTGTTCCATTCCGACAATCGGTATTCCCCTGGACAAGGCGGCGTTCGTCTTCGCCCGATTTGCGGATCCCTCAAAGCTTGACGCGGATCGTGCTGCCGCCTGCCATCGTTTGCAAAAGGCGATATCGAAATATCCACAGATGATTGCGGGGTCCGACCGGCTCTGCACTGCACTTAACGAAGCTGCAAAAGGAAAAATGGTCGCCAAGGTCGGCGCGGAAGGTGTCTATCTAGCGGCCTTGCCTGAAGCCGGGCTCGGTATCGCCATCAAGGCTCTCGACGGTGCAACACGGGCGGTGGAGGTTGCTCTTGGCGCACTGCTTGATGAACTCGGAGTTCTCAATAACGATATACACAGGATCATTGATCCTTATGTACGGCCGGTCCTGCGCAACCGTAATAATATCGTCGTTGGTCATCTGGACGCGGTTTTCGATGGATAGCCGGTCTCGAAGATTGACCTTGGCTTTTGATCAGGGGTAAGTTTGCCAATCGCAAAAACAATCAAGAATGAAAATAGGAAAAAATATGAAAGCGCTTGTTTGCAAGGAATTTGGCGATCCCGACATTCTGGTCATGGAGGATTTGCCAGAGCCGGAAGTTAAAAAGGGAATGGTGAAGATCGAAGTCCATTCAGTTGGTCTCAATTTCCCCGATACCCTGATGATTGCCGGGAAATACCAGTTCAAGCCGCCTTTTCCCTTCTCGCCGGGCATGGAATCATCGGGCATTGTGACAGCCGTTGGTGAAGGCGTTACCAAGGTCGCAGTAGGTGACCGGGTGATGGCCAATCATGGCGTCGGCGGCTTTGCGGAATATGTGCTCGCGCCCGAAGACGGAACCTATAAAATTCCTGATAACCTGCCCTATGATCAGGCGGCGGGCTTTCCCGTAACCTATGGTACCACCTACCATGCTCTCGTCGATCGCGGCAATTTGCAGCCAGGTGAAGTGCTGCTGGTGCATGGTGCGGCAGGGGGTGTTGGTCTTAATGCAGTGGAGCTTGGCAAGGCGCTTGGTGCCAGGGTCATAGGCACGGTTGGCTCTGATGACAAGATGGACATCGTCAAGCAATACGGCGCCGAGCATGTCATCAATTATTCCACCGAGAATATCCGTGACCGGGTCAAGGAACTGACCGGCGACAAGGGCGCGGACGTGATCTACGATCCGGTTGGCGGCGATGCCTTTGATCAGTCCATGCGTTGCATCAACTGGAATGGCCGACTGCTCGTGATCGGCTTTGCGTCTGGCCGGATCGCTGAGCTTAAAACCAATCTGGTTTTGTTGAAGGGTTGCTCGGTTGTCGGTGTGTTCTGGGGAGAGTTTGCCCGGCGCTATCCGGAACAAAACCGCGCCAATTTCATGGCCATGCTGGACATGGTTGAAAAAGGCAAGATCAAGCCGCATGTCTCCATGCATTTTCCGCTGGAAAAGGGCGCTGATGCCATGAAGGCGCTGCTCTCGCGCAAATCCACCGGCAAGGTCATCATCACCGTCAAGGATTAAGCGGTCATGGCGAAGGGGAGGGGGAAACTCGATTATGCGGTTAAGCGCCAGTATGAAGAATTCCCCTACCCGCCGCGCAATCCGGAAGACGAGAAACAACGCCTGATCGAGGGTAGTCCAAGCCATCTTGACGAGCTCAATCACTATTTGTTTGCTGGAAAGCGTGATTTTTCCAAGCCGTTTCGAGCGCTTGTTGCGGGCGGAGGCACAGGGGATGCGGCCATTATGCTGGCGCAGCATCTCGCAGATCGATGTGATCAGGGCACCGTCACCTATCTCGATCTATCGTCGGCCAGCCGTCAAATAGCCGAGGGGCGGGCAAAGGCGCGGGGCCTTACAAACATCGACTTTATGACAGGCTCCCTCCTTGACCTGCCGGCTATGAAACTGCCGCTTTTCGATTATATCGATTGCTGCGGGGTGCTGCATCATCTGGAGGAGCCGGAAAAGGGGCTCAATGCCCTGACCGCCTGCCTCGCCGAGGAAGGGGGCATGGGGTTGATGCTCTATGCGACGCTCGGGCGAACAGGAGTCTATCCGGTTCAGAACGCCCTCAAGGCGCTCACATCAGGGGAAGCTCCCGCTCAGCAGGTGAAAATTGCTAAAGCCCTGTTGACGGATATGCCAAAAACCAACTGGCTGAACAAAAATACCAGCCTCGGCGATCATAAACTCGGGCAGGACGCGGCGCTCTACGACCTGCTCCTGCATCCCCGTGATCGCAGTTATCTGGTGCCGGAGATACTCGAATTGCTCGACGGGTGCGGTATGGAGCTTGTCAGTTTTATCGAGCCGATCCGCTATACGCCGGAGCTTTATCTGACGGATAAGGACCTAGTGAAACGAACCCGGGATCTGGGTGAGGGCGTGCGGGCGGCGCTTGCTGAAAATCTTGCGGGCACCATCAAAACCCATACTTTTTACACGAAGAAGATCGTGAGCGGCGCTCCGGGTGTAGCCAGGTTGGATCCCGAGATGATCCCGTTCCTGAAAGATCGTAATCCGGAAGCTCTGGCCAAGGCGCTCGCGGCCCGCGCCAGCCTGACCGTGCATTTTGATGGCGAGAAAATGGTACTTCCTGTCCCGGAAGGCGCCGCGGATTTGGTTCGGAAAATTGATGGAAAAAGGACGCTTCGGGACATGCAAGCTGAACTTTCCCTGACGTGGCCAAATTTCCGCAGCCGTTTCGCCCCCGTCTATAAAATGCTGAACGGCCTGAACCTGTTGTGGCTTAAATCGGAATAAGGTTGACGCCTCGGCTAACTGCAAGGCAGCGTTGCGTATTTAAGGCTTTGAGTTTGTTTTGCACCAACGTAATCTGATTTGATGGTATCTGTACACCCCCTGCTAAAGCCGATTTCGCGCGCGCCTGCCGTTGTTCAGGCAGCAAGTCTCATGATCCTTGCCTGCCTCGTTCTGTCGGTGATGGGAGGCTTGATCCGTTCCGTCGCAGATAGCGGAATGCCGGTCTTTCAAATCGTTTTGCTGCGAAACGTCGCGGGCCTGTTGTTCGTCCTTCCCTTGTTTATGAAAACCGGGCTGGGTGCGTTGAAAACGAAGCGTATCGGCGTTTACTTCGGACGGAGTCTGGTCGGTTTCGTCTCCATGCTGAGCTGGTTTTATGCAGTCAGCGTCCTGCCGCTTGCCGATGCGGTTGCCCTTAATTTTACGGCGCCGATATTCGGAACGATACTGGCGATTTTTGTCCTTCATGAAGTTGTCGGGATTCGGCGGGGAACGGCGATGCTGGTCGGGTTTTTGGGCGCGATGATTATTCTGAGACCCGGCTTTACTGAAATGAGTCTCGGTTCTTATTCCGCGGTTTTCTCGGCTCTTACCATGGCCTGCTCGATAACTTTTGTGAAACTGCTGTCACGGACAGAGAACACGGCGGCCATTGTCGCCTGGACACAAATCCTGATCCTGCCGATGTCACTCATTCCGGCCTTATTCGTCTGGCAGGCGCCGACCCTTGAGCAGATTGTAACCATTCTGGCGATTGGGTTGCTGGCGACAGTCGGACATCTCTCCTTTACCAAAGCCTATTCTCTGGCTGATGCTTCCATTGTCATGCCGTTTGACTTTTTCCGGCTGATTTTTTCCGCCCTCATCGGCTTTATCTTCTTCCTGCAGGAACCGGATTTTTTCACCTATCTCGGCGCGGCGATCATTTTTGCATCCTCTACCTATATTGCGATCCGGGAATCGCGCGTGAGCGCCGCGGCGTCACGTGCAAAGGAAAAAGAGATTATCGCCCAAACAGCTGCCGAAACCAGATCGGGCTTAACCGGATGAATGTGGGCGCGCGGTCGGCGGCGTGGCTAAAGCTTTGGGACGGCATACCTGCCAATGGCCAGGGCGCTCTCTGGATGCTGCTTGGCGGCTTGCTCTTTTCCTGCATGAGTATGGGCATCAAGTTTCTTGGTGAGGGAATGGATAGTTTCCAGATCGCTTTTTTGCGGACGGTTTTCGGGTTTATCGTCATCTTGCCCTTTGCATTGCGGCATGGAGTCGGCGCGCTGAGAACCAATGTCATCAAGCTTCATATCGCGCGCGCGTTTGTCGGTATCTCGGCGATGCTTTCGATTTTTTATGCGATTACCCACTTGCCGCTCGCTGATGCCGTCGCCCTTACTTTCACCCGCCCGCTCTTTCTGATTTTGCTCGCAGTATTGTTTCTGGGAGAGAAGGTCCGCTGGCGGCGCTGGTCGGCGACAGTGGCCGGATTTTTAGGCGTTCTCGTCATGGTGCAATCCCAGGCTCATTTCGAGCTTGCGTCCGTTGTTGCGCTTTTCGGGGCGCTGATGGTCGCGTCGGTTTCCGTATTCTTGAAAAAACTGAGTGTTACCGAAGCACCAACAACCATGATGTTTTATTTCGGGCTCTTTGCCTCCATCGTCTCGGCAATCCCGGCGGCTGTGGTCTGGGTGCCGCCCAGTCTTGAGGATCTGGCAATTCTGGTGTTTCTCGCCTGTTTTGGATCCGGTGCAAATTTCTGCGCGATCCGTGCTTTCTCGGTCGGTGAGGCAACGGCAGTTGCGCCGTTCGACTACACCCGTCTGATCTTTTCCGGCATTCTCGGCTATCTTGTTTTTGCCGAGATCCCCAACCCCGAGATGGTTTTCGGGGCAGGTATCATCGTCGCCTCAAGCCTCTATATCATTCGCCGTGAAGCCGGGCTTGGAAAAAAGAAACCGATCGTGCCGGAGAGCTAGAGCACTCCTTACAACGCGACATCGTATTCTGCTTCGGTTGCGGCTTTCACCTCGTCAAGCGTGACGCCGTCGGCAAGTTCGATCAATTTCATTCGGGGCGTACCGTTTTTTTCGAACTCAAACACTGCCATATCGGTAATGACCATGTCAACGACTTCTTTACCGGTTAAAGGCAAATTACAGGTTTTTAGAAGTTTCGGTTCGCCCTTGGCGGTATGCTCCATGACGACAATCACTTTTTTAACGCCAGCCACCAGATCCATAGCGCCGCCCATGCCCTTGACCATCTTGCCCGGGATCATCCAGTTGGCGAGATCACCATTTTGAGCGACCTGCATCGCGCCGAGAATGGAGAGATTGATATGGCCGCCGCGGATCATGGCGAAGCTGTCGGCATTGGAAAAATAGCTGGTAGTTGGTAATTCCGTGACCGTCTGCTTACCAGCGTTGATCAGGTCTGCATCCTCTTCGCCTTCAAATGGAAATGGGCCCATGCCGAGCATGCCGTTTTCACTCTGCAGCTGGATTTCCATTCCCTCCGGAATATAATTTGAAACAAGGGTCGGAATGCCGATCCCGAGATTAACGTAGAAACCGTCTTCAAGTTCGCTTGCGGCGCGTTGCGCCATCTGTTCTCTGGTCCAAGCCATAGGGTATTCCTCTAAATCTTGCGGTCAGGCGACCTGATGACGGGGGCGGGTGGTCCGCTGTTCAATATGCTTTACCGGGTTGGGGACATGTACAATTCGCTGCACGTATACGCCTGGTACGATAATATGATCCGGATCGATTTCACCCGAATCGACGAGATGTTCGACTTCGGCAACGGTAATCTTTCCTGCCGTCGCCATCATTGGATTGAAGTTGCGCGCGGTTTTACGGAATACGAGGTTGCCTTCCCTGTCGGCCATATAGGCGTGAACAAGCGCGACGTCGGCAGTCAGACCCCGTTCCATCACATAGTCTTCTCCATCGAAATTCTTCACTTCCTTGCCTTCCGCCACCAGCGTACCCACGCCGGTTTTTGTATAGAAAGCCGGAATGCCCGCGCCGCCAGCACGTATTTGTTCGGAAAGGGTTCCTTGCGGCGTGAAGACGACTTTCAGGTCTCCCGCCAGAAACTGCTGTGCGAAGAGTTTGTTTTCCCCGACATAAGAGGAAATCATGGTGGATATCTGCTTGCTTTCGAGGAGGACGCCCAGTCCGACCCCGTCTACGCCCGCATTGTTGGAAATGACGGTGAGATCTTTGACGCTGGACGCTTTCACCGCATTGATCAGGGTTTCAGGGATACCGCAAAGGCCGAAGCCGCCTGACATCAAGGTCATCCCATCCTTTAAAATTCCGTCAAGGGCCGCTGTCGCGTCGGCATAAATCTTCCTGTCACTCATTCTCAGGTTCCTTATCAAGCGGAGTCAATCGTCGTTTGACGAAGCTATATACCAAAAAAATTGTTGCTGTGCACAATTTTATAAGGGTGATAAAGACAGACAGCAAAAATATCAATGCCGCTTTTTCCTATTCGGCCTCTGCCGGTTCCTTTTTCAGGAAAACGCGCGCCTTCTCCCGGTGACCGTCGGTGATATATTTTTGCACAGTCGCCATTGCCGCCATAAGGACGCTGGCATCATCCGTAAACCCTATTCCCGCAAGAAAATCAGGAATGACGTCGGCAGGCATGACGAAATAGGCAAGGGCGCCGAACAGAACGGCCTTTACAAAGGCCGGACTCTTGCCGTCGATCGCGCAGTAAAAACTCGCCGTCACATCTTCTGAAAACGGGATCCTGCCAATATTTTTGCGAATCTTATGGCCAAATTCCCGCATCACCAGACGTTTGTCGTTCTGCAGTTTCTCGCTGTCAAAAGCGGACGTATCATTTTCAGGGTTTTTATCCATGGATATAATATGTGCTTGTGAAGTTCTCATTGCAAGAAGCAGGTTCTTCACATTTCGAACGCGGGCGTGTATGCAATGACGTTGAAATCAGGGACATCCTTAAATACTGGAGAATAACAATGGATATTTCCGAAAAAGCGGCGATTGTAACGGGAGGGGCATCAGGTCTCGGCGAAGCAACCGCCAGGATGCTGGCATCCGCCGGTGCCAAGGTCGCAATCTTCGATATGAATACAGATCTTGCTGAAAAAGTCGCCGCCGAAATTGGCGGAATAGCCTGCACGGCGAATGTTGCCGATGATGCGTCGCTTGAGGCGGCATTCGACAAGGCGCGCGCGGCCCACGGTCCCGCCCGCATTCTCGTCAATTGCGCAGGCATTGGTCCCGCCGCCAAAACAGTATCCAGCAAGGGCATGCATCCTTTGGATAAGTTCGAGCAGGTTATAGCCGTCAATCTTGTCGGCACGTTTAACTGCATTCGCCGTGCGGCGGCCGATATGCTGGAAATGGAGCCAATGGACAGCGGTGAGCGGGGCATCTGCATCAATACGGCTTCTGTCGCCGCGTTTGACGGCCAGATCGGCCAGGCGGCCTATTCAGCGTCAAAGGGCGGAATCGTTGGAATGACCTTGCCAATTGCGCGCGATCTCGCCTCCATTGGCGTCCGGGTCGTGACGATTGCGCCGGGGCTGTTCGAGACGCCGCTCCTCAAAAGCCTGCCCGATGACGTTCAGGCAGCGCTTGGCGCCAGCGTTCCCTTCCCGAGCCGTCTTGGCCATCCGTCGGAATATGCGGCCCTTGCGCGGCAGATCATGGAAAACCAGATGCTCAACGGTGAAGTGATCCGGCTTGACGGCGCGATCCGTATGGCGCCGAAATAAGACTAGCCAGCGATTTTATCCATAAACCCGGCAAGCTCGATATCCTTGCCGCTCAGGCCGTTGACGTCATGGGTGGCAAGGGTGACATCGATGCGGTTATAGATATTGAACCATTCCGGATGATGATCCATTTTCTCGGCTTTTAGGGCGACACGGGTCATAAAAGCAAAGGCCTGGCTGAAGTTCTTGAATTTGAACTCTTTTTGGATGGCATCCCGCCCGTCGGCTCTTCGCCAGTCCGGCAGGTTTTGCAGCGCATTCGCAATTTCTTGCGCACTAAGCTTATTCGCCATGGATTTCCTCCTGTCATGCGTTTATGACGTCTCTCTGACTATGTTGGCCTATTGTGACTATGTCCAGAGCAAGAGATAAGATTTCATGACGAAAATAAGTGAAGCGAGCCGCAACTGGTGGCATGAGGAAACCGAGGGCGTTGCCTTCACTCATGCGCTGGATATGAAACTGTTGCATTCCGAGCAAAGCCCATTTCAGAAAATTGAGGTGTTCGAGCATGAAATATTCGGCCGCGTTCTCACGCTTGATGATCTCGTGCAGGTCTCGCACGCCGATGAATTCATGTATCACGAGATGGCGGTACATGTACCGCTGTTAGGGCGTAAACGTGAAAAAGCAGAGGTTCTGATCGTTGGTGGCGGTGATGGCGGCATCCTGCGCGAGGTGCTCCGCCATGATTTCGTGACGCGTGTCGTCATGGTTGAAATCGATGAGAGGGTGATCGAGGTTTCAAAGGAATATCTGGGGATTAATGGGGATTATTCGGATCCCCGAGTTGAGCTGATGATTGGCGATGCCGCTCAATATATGCGGGAGGCGCGGGCTCGCGGCGACCTGTTCGATCTCATCATCCTCGACCTGAGCGAGCCGGTCGGACCATCTTCCAGCGTTTTCACACGGACATTCTGCGAGGATTTTTCTGGCTGCATCAAGCAGGAAGGTGTGGTCCTTGATAGTGACAGCATATTTGTCGGCAAGGACCGTGCCTATTTCCTGCAGGAGCTTTGCGGCGACAAAGACCAGAATCTCGTTTCGATCATGCAGCGGGACAGGCTTCTGCCCCATGTTGCCGGGTATCGCTCGATCGTCCAGCTCTATCCGGCGGCGGAGTTTGGGTTTTTCCTCTATAGCCATGATGGGTATGACTATTCCGAACCGGTGGTTTCATTGACCGGCCGTCACTATAATGCGGCGCTTCACAAGGCGGCTTTTGCCTTGCCGACCTGGTGGAAGGAAAATCTTGGGTTTTGACAGATCGCTGACGAATGATGGAGAGTAGGCACAAGGTGGATTTCATTGGCGGGTCCGTTGGCTATCGCCGCCGTTTTGGCGGCGGCCGTGGTCAGGCGCTGCCGAAAGCACTGGGTTTCCGACCGGGCGTCACGCCAGATATTGTTGATGCCACAGCCGGGCTCGGCCGGGACGCGTTCCTGCTCGCCTCCCTCGGCGCCACCGTCACCCTGATCGAGCGCAACGGAGAAATACAAACTCTTCTGGAAGAGGCGATGGTGCAGGCCGCCGCGGAAAGTCCGGAGCTTGCAGAGATTATCGCCCGCATGACCCTCCTCAAGGGCGATGCGCGGGATATATTGCCCGGTCTTCGCCCCGAAACCGTATTGATCGATCCGATGCATCCGCCGCGCGGGAAAACCGCTCTTGTTAAGAATGAAATGCGGTTGCTTCGGGAGCGTGTTGGCACCGATCCCGATTGCGCCGAGCTGATGCGTGTCGCCCTTGAGGCCACATCAAAACGGGTCGTCGTGAAATGGCCGCGACGCGCCGACCCGATTGCAGAGCTGAGGCCACCGTCCCATCAGATCATTGGAAAATCCACCCGCTACGACGTGTTTATGATGACGGCACCCGTGACAACAGATCGAAGCTGATTTCCTCCTGGTAGATGGCGCTGGAGGACGCGAGATGGCTCGAAAACAGGGTAAAGCGCGTCACAGGGATTGTTTTCGTCTTGAATAGTGCGTGGTCCGTCAGGTAATTCCGGACCCGTTCGTAGGGTGAGTTATGCACCCTTGCCAGAGTTATATGCGGCCTGAATCGCCGGTCATCCACTGTCGCACCGACGGATTCGATCGCTGTGACAATTTTTTTATGCAATAGGGAAATCGCGCTGATATTGCGGACACCCGCCCAGAGAATGCGCGGGCGCTTGTTGCTGCCGAATACCCCGACGCCTTCGATATCGAGGTCAAATCCCGGATGTGTTATCCGCCCGAGGGCCAGCGAGATATCCATCATCATCGGGCTTTGAACCTCGCCGATAAAGGCAAGGGTGACGTGAGAGTTTTCCGCGGCGATCCATCTCGCTTCGGGAATGCCACCGCGCAAGGCCGAAATGTTGTCCTTGATCTCTTGCGGTAAGGGGATGGCAACGAAGAGACGCATTTGAAATATCCTCTATGGATAAAGTAAGGAGGGAAACCCACTATTTTTCTAAAAATGCAACAACGTAGGGCAGCATGTTGCCGACAATTACTTTCACGCCAGCCGCGTTTGGATGAATATAATCACTTTGATTAAGCTCTGGATCCGCCGCGACACCATCCAGAAAAAACGGGTAATAGCCGGTTTTGTATTTACTGGCAAGATCCGGAAAAATCTGATCGAATTCGGTCGCATAGTCGGCGCCCATGTTCGGTGGCGCGCGCATGCCGGCGAGCAGGACGGGAATTTCTTTATTCTCAAGAATTTCCAGGATTTCGTCCAGGTTCTTGCGGGTTTCTTTCGGCGGAATTCCCCGCAACGCGTCATTGGCGCCGAGTTCCAAAATGACCAAATCGGCGCCATTTCCCAAAGCCCAGTCAAGGCGCTGAAGACCGCCAGCCGTGGTGTCACCGGACACACTTGCATTTTCTATCGTCACCTTAAGTCCTTTTTCGAGCAAGGCGGCTTCGAGCTGGCTTGGAAAATCTTCACCTGTCGGCAAGCCATATCCGGCGGTCAGGCTATCGCCGATTGCGACAATGCGGATTGCCTCCTCCGCCTTCGCCGTGGCCATAACGCCACAAAAGGCAATAATAATAAGGACAAAAAGATTGATTATCGGCAGATACCCGCCATATGCCAAAGTCAGTCCCTGTTGTTTTTGCATTGGAATAATTTTGCCTCAAGAGCCGATTATCAAATTATCAGACATTCATCTTACACTTAAGTCGGATGCCGGTCCCGTCAATATCCTGCGTGGTATAGATTTGACTGTACAGCCGGGCGAGACCGTCGGAATTGTCGGGCCTTCCGGATCGGGCAAGTCGACATTGATGTCGATTATGGCGGGGCTGGAGGTGCCGACATCTGGCTCAGTGATGATCGCCGGGGCCGCCATCGAGAAACTTGGTGAGGATGATCTTTCCCGATTCCGGCGGGAGAACATCGGCATCGTTTTCCAATCCTTTCACCTGATCCCGACCATGACAGCGCTTGAGAATGTGGCGATACCGCTGGAACTGGCGGGGAGGCCCGATGCGTTCGCGCTTGCGGCGGAAAGGTTGGCGGCGGTTGGATTGGCGGACCGGGCAAGCCATTATCCGGCGCAGCTCTCCGGTGGAGAACAACAAAGAGTGGCGCTCGCGCGCGCAATGGCAACGGGACCGAAAATTCTGCTGGCGGACGAGCCGACCGGTAATCTTGACGGTAAAACCGGCGACGTTATCGTGGATTTGATGTTCCGGCTCCATGTTGAGCAGGGAACGACCATGGTGCTGATCACCCATGATGATGCACTCGCCCGTAAATGCAGTCATCTGATCCGGTTGGAAGACGGCCAGGTCGTATTCGCTGAAAAGGCGCGGCAAGAAGAGGCTCTGGCCGGTGAATAGACAACATAACCCTGAATCCTTGGGGCTCGCCGTCAAATTTGCAAGACGCGATCTAAGGGGAAACCTCAAAGGCTTCCGGATTTTTCTGGCCTGCCTTGTCCTCGGCGTTGCCGCGATCGCCGGTGTCGGAACGCTCTCCGCTTCTATTACGGAAGGCCTCAGGGCGAATGGCCAGGTGATCCTGGGCGGCGATATCGATGTCCGTCTGACCCATCGCCCGGCGAGCGCAGAAGAACTTGGCTGGCTCGAAGAACAGGGAAAAATCTCTAAAATACAGACTTTGCGGGCCATGGTCGGCGCTTTCGACGGCGGTAAAAGGACATTGGCTGAACTTAAGGTTGTGGATGAAGTTTATCCGCTGTTCGGGCAATTGACCGTGACGGCGGCAGGCGGCACTCAAAACCCGCAAGAAATGCTGGCGAAGCGGCAGGGGGAATATGGGGCGCTGGTTGAACAGGGCCTGATCGACCGCCTGGAACTTGTCCTTGGTAGCCAGATCCGAATTGGCGAACTCAATTTTGAGGTGAGGGGCATAATTGCATCCGAACCTGACAAGGCCTCACAAGGCATGGCGCTCGGTCCAAGAACGATTATTTCCACAGACGCCCTCACGGAGACGGGCCTGGTGCAACCGGGAAGTCTCTTGCGCTATCATTACCGGATTGCGCTTCATCCGGATCAATCGATTGCAGGCTTCTATGAAAATGTAAAAACGGTCTTTCCCGGTGCCGGTTGGCGCATTCAGGATGCCACTAATGGCGCGCCCGGTATCAAGCGGTTTGTCGATCGTGTTGCGCTCTTCCTGACCCTTGTAGGATTGACGGCGCTTGTGGTCGGTGGCGTTGGTGTCGGAAATGCGGTTCGTGCTTATCTCGAAGGTAAAATTCCGACAATCGCCACCCTGAAATGCCTGGGAGCCAGCAGCCGCTTTATTTTCCGCATTCATTATTTGCAGGTTCTGTTTTTGGCGCTGGCCGGATCACTCGCCGGGCTGCTTCTGGGGGTTGGCGGAGCGATCATCGCCTCGGAATTTCTTGCCCGCACCTTGCCGATACCGCCTGAGATCAGCCTGCAACCTGGTCCGCTTTTGCTGGCGTCGGCCTATGGCTTGTTGACTGCGACCCTGTTCACAATTTGGCCGCTCGCCCGCGCGCGCGAAACGCCAGCCGCGGCGTTGTTCCGCGATACAGTCTCGCCCCACAAATGGCCGCGCCCGGTTTACTTTGCCGCAATTCTATTCAGCTTCGCCGCGCTGGTCATGTTGGCAATTTTTACCAGTCAGGAAACCACGTTTGCGTTGATATTCGTTGCCGCCATCATCGGCATTTTCGGGGTGCTAATCCTCGTTGGCTATGGTGTGCAAGCAGCGGCGAGGACGTTGCCAAGGTTCAAGACACCGTCTTTGCGTCTGGCTATCGCGAATCTTCACCGTCCGGGCGCAGCAACAAGAAGCGTTATTCTCTCTATGGGGCTCGGCCTGACCCTGTTTGTCACGGTTGCGTTGATTGAGGGAAATCTGACGCGGCAGGTACAGGAACAGCTGCCTGAAAAAGCGCCAGCCTTTTTTTTCATTGATATCCAGCCAAATCAACTCGCGGATTTTGTGAAGACGGCAGAATTGGTTCATGGCGTCAGCGAGATCACTCATGTGCCCAATATGCGGGGGCGTATTACCAAAGTGAAGGATGTTCCCGCAGCCGAGGTTAGCGTTGCACCGGAAGCCAAATGGGCCCTTCGCGGTGATCGTGGCCTTACCTATGCCGCCACACCTCCGGCGGGTGCGGTTGTTGTCGAAGGAAAATGGTGGCCGGAAAATTACAGCGGTCCGCCGCTTGTCAGCATGGATCGGGATATCGCACAAGGGATGGGCCTCAAAATTGGCGATAGCTTGACCGTCAATGTCATGGGACGGGATATTGACGCAAAAATCGCCAATTTAAGGGAAATCGACTGGACAACACTTGCGATAAATTTCGTGCTGGTGTTTGATGAAAACAGTTTACGCGGCGCGCCTCATTCGCATCTCGCGACGGCACGGGCGGAGGGTGTGGCCGAGTCAGATTTGTTCCGGGCCGTTACGGATAAATTCGCCAATATCTCGGTGATCCGGATGAAAGAGGCGTTGCAGACAGTGAGCAGTATACTGGAGCAGCTTTCCTCCGCCGTATCTGCCATCTCGTCGATTACGCTGATTGCCGGGGTCATGGTTCTGGCGGGCGCTTTCGCGGCGGGCCACAGGAAGCGGGTCTATGACGCGGTCATTCTGAAGGTGCTGGGTGCAACCCGCAGGGATATTTTCGTCACCTTTTTGCTTGAGTATGCGTTGCTAGGTCTGGTGACATCCGTGATCGCTGCTGTGGCGGGATGGCTTGCCGCCTATCTGATCATCACCGAGCTTCTGGAAGCCAAATGGATTAGTCTGCCTTTTACAATCATTGCAACCATTTTAGCAAGTGTTGCCGTCACGCTATTATTCGGATTGTTGGGGTCGTGGCGGGCGCTAGGCGAAAAGGTTGCGCCGGTGTTGCGGTCCGATTGAGGGAATGGGCCTTTCCGAGCCAATCCTGATCGCCGGAAGAATATCGTATCCCCAGCGATCAGGAGTTAGATGGCTATCTGGTAACCGTCATCAGCGATGACTGATTATTTCATCATTGTTACTTTTTCAAATTCTTCTACGGACAATTCACCGCTACCATCTGCATCGGCGGTAGCGAATTGTCCCTTGGTTACATCCGGCATTACAACCAAGAGTTCTTCATAGCTGACAGTGCCGTTTCCGTCTGTGTCAACTGCCTTGAAATCCGTTGTGGCCGCCAATGCAGGTGCAGCAGCGAGAATTGAAAGGGCAGCAGCGGCAATAAGCAGTTTCTTCATAAAAAGTCTCCATTTAAAAAGGGTTGAGAATCCCGAAATACGATTTTTCCGGATCTGGAAATAGTCAATACAATTTCATTTCCGGATCGCATCATCGAGATTTGAGGCGCGACTTTGGTCTTGGATTGTGGCGGAGTAATGTCCGGCATACAGCGGAAAAAAATTTGTTTCAAATTATAATTTCACCTATGAAGTGCAAAATTGCCGCGGCATGAATAACCCTCGACAGATGATGATCTGCCGGGGGCCATGTTTTGCAAGACGGTTAGCAGTCGGCAGTCAGCAAAGGATTAGCTTTTTGTCGCAGTTTTATATTCTTCCATGGACAATTCACCGCTTTTATCTGTATCGGCGGCGGCGAATTTTTCCTTGCTGATGTCAGGCATCACGACGATCAACTCCTCAAAGCTGACGGATCCGCTTCCATCTTTATCAATTGTCTTGAAATCGGGCGTTGCCGCCAGTGCGGGTGCTGCTGCAAGGATAGTTACTGCGGCGGCCGAGATAAGTAATTTCTTCATAATAAATCTCCGTTTATCAATTTAAGGCAGTCCGGCATCGGTTATTCGACGCTTGTCTACCGAACAATCAAACAGCAGGTTTTGTTCAAAATCCTGTTGCTGATGTTCTAGTGGGAAGATTGACGAGGGATTAAGGCGCCATGATGCCGTGAATTAGGCCACTTAAAGGAAATATGGAGGCAATAGCGTCCCAATTTTCAACGAAATATACCGTAAATCTGCCAATCGCCGCCCCAACCGCCGCATTTGGATTTAATCTGCCTTATTTTTTCGCCGAGCTTTTTATCATAATCTCCGGTGACAACGCCTTTGATCAGGCGGATGGGCACAATGGCAAGGAAGGTTGCCCGATTGCGCTCAATAGATTGTTGCGGTCGATTTTCCTTGAAAAGCAGTGAGAAAAATACAATATCAAACATGAATTCAACTCCTTCAGAGGAATTATAGATGGCAACAGACTTTTCAAAGTTAAATGCAGCAAGGACCGGTACTCGTGATCAGGCGGTTCTTGATGAGGGCCTGCGCAGCTATATGCTGAAGGTCTATAACTATATGGCATCAGGCCTCGCGCTGAGCGGTATCACGGCAGCACTGACAGCCTCTACGCCGGCTATTTATAACGCTGTTTTCGGGACACCCTTGCAATGGGTTGTTATGCTGGCGCCGATTGGGCTGCTATTTGCAATGATGCGGACGAGCGCGAGCACAACAAAAATCCTTTACTGGATTATGGTCGCGACCTTCGGTGTTTCGATTTCCTACATCTTCCAAGTCTATACTGCGGAGAGCGTTGTCAGGGTCTTCTTTATCACGGCCGCGACCTTTGGCGCCGCCAGCCTGTACGGCTATGTGACCAAGCGGGACTTGACGGGATTGGGCAGCTTCCTGTTCATGGGGCTCGTTGGTATCATCATCGCGTCTGTTGTGAATATCTTCATGCAATCAACGATGATGCATTTTGTGGTATCGGTTCTTGGTGTGTTGATTTTTACCGGCCTTACGGCCTTCGACAGCCAGCGGATCAAATCCCAATATTACGAGGGGCATAGTCAGGAAGTTCTGGAAAAAGGGGCGATCATGGGCGCCGTTTCCATGTACCTCAATTTCCTCAACCTGTTCATGTTCCTGTTGAGCCTGCTCGGCAACCGCAACTAAAGCATCTGAAAATATGCTTCTGAAAACCCGGCCTCGCGCCGGGTTTTTTGTTGTACGTCCCTTTGAAGCTGATAAACTTGGTTGCCTGCAAACAGCTTTTAAAGAATTAAAAAGGACAGTCCGATGCGTATCCTCATCGCTATGATGAAACATGAAACCAATACGTTCTCGCCGATCGTTGCCGACTGGAAACGATTTCAGGACTGGAGCGCGTATCTGGGTGAGGATGCACTAAAGGCTTACGAAGGGACGGGGATGCCATTCGGCGCCTATGTTGAGCTCGCCCGTGCGGCTGGGGCGGAGATTATTACGCCGGTTGCCGCCGAAGCCATGCCCTCCGGACCGGTCACGAAGGACGCCTATAACCGGATGGTAGAGCCGATCCTTGAGGCCGTTCGCGGCGGTGTCGATGCAGCGATGCTGGATTTGCATGGCGCTATGGTAGCCGAACATACGGATGATGGGGAAGGGACACTGCTCGAAAAAATACGCGAAATAGATCCGGACCTCCCAATCGCTGTCACGCTTGATCTGCATTGCAATTTGACCGGCAGGATCATGAATAACTGCACTGCTCTCATCGGCTACAAGACCTACCCGCATGTCGACATGTATGAGGTTGGTAAGCAGATCGGCCAGGTGCTGCTGGATTCCATGGCGGGCAAAGTCAATCCTGTAATGTCCTGGGGCAACACGCAGCTTTTGAGCCAGACCCTCCGGCAGGGAACGGATGATGAGCCGATGGCGACCCTGATCCGGATGTGTCAGGAAGCGGAGAAGGAATCTGGTGTTCTTGCGGCAACGGCGTTTGGTGGCTTTGCCCTTGCGGATATCAGGCAAGCCGGCAATTCGGTGATTGTCGTAACCGATGGCGACAAGGCCAAGGCGGATGAAATTCGGGACCGGATTTTGGCGAAAGCCTGGGAGCTCCGGGAAGACTTTGTCTACAAACACACGCCGCTTGCCGATCAGGTCGCCAAGGCCAAGGCCATGACTGACGGACCCATTCTGTTGCTTGATCATGCCGATAACTGCGGTTCCGGCGGGACGCAGGACGTCATGACAGTCATTGAGGAGGTCCTGAAGCAGGGACTCGAGGATGTCGCCGTCGCCGCCGTTTGGGATCCCGCTGCTGTGAAGGAGATGCAGAAGGCGGGAATAGGGTCGACGATTACGCTCAAACTCGGCGGCAAGACGGATATGCCGTCAATCGGTGAAGTGGGCGAGCCCCTTACCGTGACCGGGAAAGTGAAGACGCTGACCGACGGCGAATGGGTCGTCAGAGGGCCTATGTATACGGGTGTGAAGGTCTTTATGGGACAGACGGCTGTTCTTGATACAGGGAATATGGAGATTGTTATTGTCTCAAACCACCATGAACCCTGGGATGTTGGAGTCTTTACCTCCGTCGGCATACAGCCGGAATATAAACGCTATCTGATCCTGAAAAGCCGTATCCATTACCGCGCGGGATTTGCACCGATCGGCAAGGCGACGCTGACGCTGGACGGTAAGGGCGTGACAACATCTGATAACAATCTGCTGCGATATGAAAATGTCCGGCGGCCCATATATCCTTTGGACCTGCTCAACGAGGCGTGAGAGATGCGTGAAGATGCTTACGGTAACGCCGTAACAAGCCAGTCCGAACAAACGATCGACGCGATCAATCGTTTTGCTGACAGTTATATTGGTTTCGGTACGGATTTCGTGCCGATATTCGCCGCCGCGGACAGCGATCCGGAATGTGCCGTCGCGTCCGCTTGCGCGACATTGCTCGGCCTTTTCATGGAAACACCTGACCGGCTCGAGATCGCAGGTAAATATTATGCCCAGGCGAAAGCGGCGATAGGGTCGGGAACGGAACGAGAGCGGCTTTTTACCACGGCTGTCCTCTTCCTGCACGACAATGAAATTGGCAAGAGTTTAAAAACACTGCGCCGGATTGTCATGGATCACCCGGGGGATCTCTTTGCCGCAAAGCTCGGCCAGAATTCCTTTTTTAACATTGGTGATGACGAGACTATGCTCTGGATAGCGGATCAGGTGATCGACCGGCACAAGACTTGCGCCTATGCCTATGGAATGCGCGCGTTTGGCCGGGAACAGACGAGCCAACTCAAGCTTGCAGAGGAAGACGGCCGCCGGGCGACGGAGATGCAGCGAAATGAGGCCTGGGCGCATCATGCGGTGGCGCATGTGATGCTGACCCAGGGGCGCCATGACGAGGGTATCAAATGGATGCAAGAACTCTCGGATACATGGAAAGACCGAAACAGCTTCATGTTTACCCATAACTGGTGGCATCAGGCGCTTTTCTATCTGGAGCAGGAGGATTTCAAAACACCGCTTGAACTCTATGATGAGAAAGTCTGGGGGGTAGACAAATCCTACAGCCTCGATCAAGTGAATGCGATTTCGCTTCTTTGGCGGCTCGAACAGCTTGGCGTCGATGTTAGGGATCGCTGGGAAGATGTTAGTTCGTATGTCGCGGCACGTAGTCTCATCAATGACCAGCCTTTCTTTGATATGCATTACGGTTATGCACTGGCCCGTGGAAATCAGGAAGCCGCACTGGAAAGATTGATGGCAGGCATGGAGCGGATGGCGCGGGAGGCACCCGAAGTAACCCGGAAGGCCTGGGCCGAGGTGGCGCTCCCGGCGACGCGCGGGTTTGTCGCGATTGCCGAGGGGAACCATAAGGAGGCGGTTCGGCAGTTGTCGGCGGCACGCCCGCGCTATCAGGAAATCGGCGGTAGTCATGCACAGCGTGATCTATTCGAACTCGCCTGGCTGACCAGCCTCATGGAGGCCGGGGAATATGACACAGCGCTCCCCGTCCTTGAAGCGCGTGTGAATTTCCGTCGGGACGTTCCCACGGATACGCGGTTGCTGATGCGCGCGCGAGCTCGGAACTGACAAGGGAGGAAAACCATGGCGCGTCCAGAAATAGCTGGAAAAGGAGGAAACAGGCGGATTTTCGCGCTGCTCGCCGAATACGGTTCCAGCCATCAGAACAAGCGGAACAAGCTCATCCACTGGATCGCGGTTCCGGTTATTTTCTGGACGATTGTCGCGTTGCTGTGGGAGATACCTATTCCGGAAGCCTTTTCCGTCGTTCCCTACCTTAACTGGGCGACAGTCGCGTTGCTGCTGACGGTCATCTATTACGCAGTTCTCTCCTGGACCCTGGCAACCGGTATGGTGCTGTTTACACTGCTCTGCTTCGGCCTGATCAGCATTTATGAGGGCGCGCCCATCCTTGGGCTGCCAATCTGGCAATTTGCCATTATCGCTTTTGTGATTGCCTGGATATTCCAGTTTATTGGCCACAAGATCGAGGGCAAAAAGCCCTCGTTCTTTAAAGATGTGCAGTTTCTGCTGATCGGTCCGGCCTGGTTGATGAGCTTTATTTACCGCAAGCTTGGTATCCCGATCTAGCTTTTTACATGCAGCTTGTAGTCCGGCGTTGTATTGAGAGGGCAGGAATAGAGATATTCACCCTCTTTCAACTCGACTTCATAGTCGAGCGTTGTTCCGGTATCAAGGCCGCCGCCGGACACGCTGATCTTGCTGAGTTTATGAATCGGGTTCGCCCAGTTATAATCCTCCTCCCGTAGCCAGAAGCCGAGGGAATAGGGGACGTTCTTATTGGTGACCCGGAAAATATATTTACCGGGTTTCAGCGTCAGCGCGTCGGACTCGGCCACTCTCTTATCGCCGGTGGCTGCGTTTATTTTCTCGCAGTCGGCTTGCTCGGTTGACGTAAATCCATGATCCACACCGTTTTCCGCCTCAATGAACTGGCAGGGTGTTTGTGTCAGGGTAATAACCGTGACATCATCCGCGGCATTGGCGAGTGACGCGAAATTCAAGGCGAAAAGGGCTCCGCCAATGGCTGCAATATAGGAAAATGCGTTCCGTTTCATTTGTCCTGTCCGTTTCCTGTTTAGGGATCAAAGTCACGGACTATAATCTCGGAGATTGGGTGTATTTTGCAAATCACGTGGTTTCACCCTTGTGTGAGCGCAAGGTCAGTCGTCGTCAACTGTGTCAAATCGTCTGCGGTCAAAGACTTTTAAAACCTGCGCAAGTGTTTTGCCGCGCTTGAGAATACGACCGTTCTGGCCAAGAACGGAATAGGCTCCCTGCTTGGCGGCGAGCCGCGGCTCTTTATAGATCCGGAACAATGGGTGGTCAGCCGTGCGGTGAAAAATAGCAAAGATGCAAGCGTTTTTCGTTTCCCCAATCGCGTAATCACGCCATTCGGATTTGGCGACCATCCGGCCGTAGACCTGTAGAATTTGGCTGAGTTCCAGCCGGTTGAAAAAAACAGAAGCTTGATGCTGCCCCGATCTTGCGTTTCTCGCAGATCGGGTCAAATGGTGATCGTTGAAACTTACAACCTCACTCATATTCCCTCCCGTTTGCCGCAGCGATATTATTTTCTGCCAAGCTGATGAATTCGTCAAGTATTGTGAAAGACCTTCAACCGATATATCTTGTATTTAAGAAGTGAAAAGCCCGGTACAATGGAGCTTCCGGACAAAAAGGAATGATGGCATGGGTGACAAAGTTTCCAAAAGTGAGGCTGATTGGCGTGCGCAATTGACGCCTGAGCAATATCATGTGGCTCGCGAGAAGGGCACGGAAAGAGCCTTCACAGGGCGTTATCACGATAATAAGGAAAGCGGCACATACAATTGTATTTGCTGCGGTGAGCCTTTGTTTTCCTCCAAGACGAAATTTGATTCAGGTACGGGCTGGCCAAGCTTCTCTGAACCCATGGATCCGGAAAAAGTTGGGGAGGTATCGGACCGCAGCTTTTTCATGCGCCGGACAGAGGTCATCTGCAATAAATGCGATGCGCATCTGGGGCATGTATTTCCCGATGGCCCAAAACCGACGGGTCTTCGCTATTGCCTGAATTCGGCGGCGCTAGGTTTTAAAAAGGAAGATTGAAGCCCGAAGCCCGAAGTAATTCAGGAGTGTAAAATGAAGGGAAAAGAAGAAGCCGCCGCTATCGCCATAAAAGCTGACGAAGTGGCGCCGCGTACCAAGCCGTCAAATTATCCTGAGCCGTTTTTCAGCCGTATGAACGGGCGGGAAAAGCGTCAGTTAGGGGATGTGTTCGGCCTCAGTAATTTCGGCGTAAATCTGACCAAGTTGTCACCGGGTGCAGAATCAGCGCTTCTGCACCGCCATAGCAAGCAAGATGAGTTTATTTATATTCTGGAAGGCGAACCTACGCTCGTCACGGAGATGGAAGAAGTGACCCTTACTCCCGGATATTGCGCCGGGTTCCCGGCGGCGGGTGCTGCCCATCAGCTGGTCAACCGGACAAATAAGGAGGTTGTTTATCTCGAAGTCGGAGATCGGTCTCCAGGTGATGAGGGGAGCTATCCAAAGGACGATCTGAAGGCCGCGCTGGGTGCCGATGGCAAATGGCAATTCACCCACAAGGATGGCCGGCCCTATTAGAGTCGCACCGGAAGTGAACGCTAACCCGCAGCAGATACTTTATCCGAGAAATGGCAGGCCGCGAGGTGATCGGGCCCGACCTCTTTGAGCGGAGGCTTTTCGGACCGGCAAAGGTCCTGCACCATGGGGCATCGGTCCTGAAACGAGCAACCGACCCGCCGTTCCGTCTGTCCGGTGACGTTGCCTTTAAGCTTGATGCGCTCGCGCCGTTTGCCTGATCCCGGTTTTGGCACGGCATCGAGGAGGATGCGCGTATAGGGATGGGCGGGGTTTGTAAACAGATTCTCGGTCAGGCCTTTCTCGACAATCTCGCCGAGATACATGACAGCAACTTCATCGCAAAGATATTCGACGACCGCGAGATCATGACTGATAAACATATAAGTCACGCCATATTGCACCTGCAGGTCCTTTAACAGATTAAGCACCTGGGCCTGGACGGAAACGTCGAGGGCGGACACCGGCTCGTCTGCAACAATAAGTTCAGGATGAGTAATCAATGCCCGGGCAATGGCGATGCGCTGGCGTTGGCCTCCAGAAAATTCATGGGGGTACTTTGTGACATCCCGCGTCTTCAGGCCAACCGATTCAAGGACTTCAGCGACGCGGCGGTCACGCTCCGCATTTGATATCGCGCCGAGCGCCGCCAACGGCTCCGCAACGATCCTGCCCACGGTGTGATGGGGATCGAGAGAGCCGTAGGGGTCCTGAAAAATCATCTGAAAATGCTGGCGGAGCGGCCGGAGCTGGTCAAAGCTGAGGCCAACGACTTCCTGCCCCAATATCTTAACGGAGCCAGAATCAGTCTCTTCAAGCGCCATGACATTGCGGGCGAGCGTTGATTTACCACAGCCGCTCTCGCCGACGATACCAAAGCTCTTGCCGCGTTGTATTTGGAAGGTGACGCCATTAAGCGCGTAAACATGACCGGGCTTGGCAAACAGGCTTTCGCGGGGCAAGCGGTAATGCCGCACCAGATCAGTTACCTCCAATACCGGAACATGGGAGCTGCAATCCGTCATGAAAAGAGCTCCTCTGTCTTTTTTGTACGTGCTTCGGTGAGATGATGTCAGGCGGCTGCATGACGCGCATCAATACTCTCGATAGGCGGCGGTGTATTCCGGCAAATCTCCGTTGCAAGCGGACAGCGATCGGTAAAGGTACAGCCTGCAGGCAGGTTGACGAGATCGGGGACGGTGCCGGGAATGGTCACAAGGCGTGCCTCACGCGCCCGACCGAGTTTTGGCATCGCGGCGAAAAGTCCTTGTGTATAAGGATGGACAAGCTCGTCAAATATATTGTCCGTTCTACCAGTCTCCACGGCCGCGCCGCCATACATGACCATAATGCTGTCCGTATTTTCCGAAACGACGCCTAGATCATGAGAAATCAGGATAAGCCCCATACCCTCTTCATGAACGAGTGCTTGAATCAATTCCAGAATCTGGTCCTGGATCGTGACGTCGAGGGCTGTCGTCGGCTCGTCGGCGATCAGGATATCCGGCGCGCAGGAGAGAGCCATTGCGATCATGACCCGCTGGCGTTGTCCGCCGGAAAGCTGGTGCGGGTAGTTTCCGATACGCTCTCTGGGGTTCGGTATGCCGACACGATCCAGCAGGCGGACGGCCTCTGCACGCGCCTCCTCTTTTGTCAGGCCCATATGCAGGCGCAAGGGCTCCATGATCTGCCGACCGACCGTATGCACGGGGTTGAGCGAGGTCATGGGCTCCTGGAATATCATCGCGAGATTATTGCCGCGGATTTTACACATCTCCGCTTCCGATTTTTCAAGTAAATTTTCGCCGTTAAGCTCGATCTGTCCGGTCGTTTTACCCATCTCTGGCAGCAACCCCATCAAGGCCAGCGCCGTCATTGACTTGCCGCATCCGCTTTCGCCGACGATACCGAGCGTTTCCCCTTTTTCAAGGGAGAAATTCAAATCACGAACGGCTCGGGCAATGCCCTCGCTTGTCTCCAGGATAACATTCAAATTTTTGACATTGAGCAACGTCATCTAGCGTTTCCTCGACAGTCTTGGATCGAGAATATCCCGAAGGCCATCACCGAGCAGATTCAAACCGAAAACCGCTGTCGCAATGGCGAGCCCGGGATAAATCGCCTGCATCGGGTCCAGAAACATCAGCGTTTGCGCCTCGTTCAGCATCCTGCCCCAGGAGGGCTCTGGCGGCTGGGTGCCAAGGCCGAGATAGGAGAGGGCTGCTTCAGCCAGAATGGCAATCGCAAAAAGGATAGTCGCCTGCACGATAATTATTGAAAGGATATTTGGCAGGATATGTTCAAAGGTGATGCGGAAACGCCCCTTGCCGGCGGCGCGTGCAGCCATGACAAATTCCCGCGCCCAGATCGCGTTGGCGGAGCCGCGCGTCAGCCTTGCGAAAACCGGAATATTATAAAGGCCTATGGCGAGGATGGAATTAACGCCACCCGGGCCTATAATGGCTGTTAACATGATCGCGGACAGGATGGCGGGAAAGGCAAAGGAGAAATCGCTGAACCGCATGATCAGCTCTTCCGTCCAGCCGCGGCGTGCAGATGCAAGCAGACCAAGACTGACTCCGATGGAAAGGCCGATCGAAACCGCGACCACGGCCACGACAATCGAGTTCTGTGTTCCTGTCATCAGCATGGAGACGATATCGCGGCCAAACTGGTCCGTACCTAACCAATGTAGGGAGGAAGGGGGCAGGAAACGATTGGTGATGATAATGTCGTAGGCCGATCCGGGCGTCCAGAACAGCGACACGAAAGCACAGAGCAGAAGAAATCCTGTCAACAGGCCTCCAACGACGAAGCTGCGGCTTCGGCGGCACCGGCTAAGAAAGGAAGTGGACTGGACGTCGCTCATATGTCGTGAGCCTTGAGCCGCGGATCAATCACAGCATAGAGAATGTCGACAATGAAATTCACAGTGATCACCATTGTCGCCAGAAGCAGGACGACATTTTCAACAACGATGGTATCGCGGTTATTGATGGCTTTCAGCACCAGCGAACCCAGACCGGGAATGTGAAAGACATTTTCCACAACCACCGTGCCGGTGAGGAGCGCGGCAAACTGGATGCCGGTAACGGTCAGAACCGGGATCATCGCATTCCTGAGCACGTGCCGCCATAAAGTCGCGCGCTGGCTGAGACCCTTGGCCCGGGCGGTCCGCACATAGTCCTCGCGAAAGACCTCAAGCACGGAGGAGCGGGTAATGCGGGCGAGAACAGCGCCCACTACGGTCGCCAAAGCAACGGCGGGTAACAGTAACGCCTTAAGGCATTTGAGAATTCCCTCATCCCATCCCGGAAAACCACCGGCAGGGAGCCAGCGGAGCTCGATCGCGAAAAGGATGATCACCAAGATCGCGAGCCAGAAATTCGGGATTGAAATGCCAAGCTGGCTGATCCCCATCAAGGTAATATCACCGGCCTTGTTATGGTTTGCCGCCGCATAGAGACCAATGACAAGGGCAAGGACAACGCTCAGGAAAATTGACATAAGTGCCAGTGGCAAAGAGATTAAAACCGCCCCCTCCACCAGTTCCCACACTGGTACCTTATAGGCGTAACTGTTGCCCATTTGACCCTGCATCAACCCGCTGATCCAGTCCCAGTAGCGTTCCGGTGCGGGACGATCAAGCCCGAGTTCCTTGGTGAGCGATACCACCGCGCTTTCCGGCGCGTCCACACCCAGGATCACCAGCGCCGGATCCCCGGGCAGAATCTCCATCACCAGGAAAATGACCATTGACGCGCCAATCAGCGTTACAATCAGGGTCAGGAAACGTTTCGCAAAAAAGACGCTCATATATTTAAGCCGGGCCAGGTAAGGTGAGGCAGGAACTACTTGATATTCTCATTCTTGCGAACAGGTTATCGTCAGAAGGAAGGGGGGTCAATCGCGGATCAATTTTGAAAGCAAAGAGATGCGTTACTATGCCGCACCGTGGTATTGTGTGTTGCAGTCGGATACTCGCAGGATTAATGATATATGCCTGATCGAATTGGCCGTTATGGAACGGCATTAGCAGGTATATTACTCTGATATGAATAAAATATTCGTCTTCCTAATCGCTTTTTTCCTTCTGGCAAGCGCGCTGGCGATTGGGCTTTGGGTGACCGGCGTGTTCCAGGGCGACGGACGCTTGTCGGGCTCTTCTATTGTTGTCGGTGTACCGCAAATTGGGGGCTCCTTTGAACTGGTCAATCACAAGGGCGAGACTGTAACGGACAAGGATTTTCGTGGAAAGCTGATGCTGGTTTTCTTTGGCTATACCAACTGCCCGGATGTCTGCCCGACAGAAATGCAGACGATTTCGCTGACTATGGAGGAACTGGGTGACGATGCGGCGGACGTTGTGCCGATTTTTATCACCGTCGATCCGAAGCGCGATACAGTTGCCGCAATGGCGGGTTTCGTTGAGGCATTCCACCCGTCCCTCATCGGCCTGACGGGAAGCAAAGCGCAGATTAATGACGTAAAGAAGAAATACAGGGTTTACGGCGAGAAGGCGGAAGGCGACGACCCGGACTACTATCTGGTGGATCATACGTCCTTCACCTATCTGATGGGTCGGGATGGTTCCTTGATCACCGTTTTTTCATATGGAACGCCACCCGAAGAAATGGCCGCAAAAATTCGTGAACAGATATGATTGAATAAAGGAAAGAAAATGAAATTTTTAAAATCGATGGCATTTGCGTCATTACTCCTCGTTGTTGGAGTAAGTACCGGCTCAGACATGTTTCTTGCCCATGCCGCAGAGAAAAACGGGATTGTTGTGGAGGACGCCTGGTCCCGCGAGCGCCCGGCCGGAGCGATCGTCGGCGGCGCCTTTGTGACCATTCACAACAAGGAGGGCGAGCAGGATCAGCTAGTCGCTGCCTCCAGTCCTATCGCCGACAAGGTCGAGATCCATACGACAGTGATGCAGGGCGGAGTTATGAGTATGTTGCGGCAGGAGGAGCTGATCATTCCGGCGGGCGAAACCATTGTCATGAAGCCGGGTGGTTTTCACGTGATGCTGATGGGGCTCAAGGAAAATCTGGAAAAGGGCAAGAAATTTCCGCTCACCCTTAATTTCGCGCGTGCCGGGGAAATCACCGTCGAGGTCCATGTCAAAGAGGCCGGCGCAATGAATATGGACATGAAAATGAACAAAGAGTAATTTTCTTGTCGCTCAATGAGGAAAGGGGCTGTGTGACGCAGCCCCTTTGTTGTTAAAACTGCGCAGTCGCCAATACAGCGAGTTCGCCGTCCGGGCCCGCGACCCAGACAGTGCTTTGATCGTCATTGTCGGCTTTTCCGGCGATCTTGAAGGACGCCGTATCGAAAATGGGACTGTAATTTCTGAAATTGAAATGCTTCAGCGCCCGCCCGCCCATATTCTTGACGGCGAGTCGCATCAGTAATGTGCCAAGTAACGGGCCGTGTACGATAAGTCCGGGATACCCCTCTTCATGCAGACAATAGTCGCGGTCATAATGAATTCGGTGGCCGTTAAATGTCAAGGCCGAGTAACGGAACAGCATGACCGGGTCCGGCGTAACGGTTTCAACCCACTGACCATCTGTTGGCGCGGGCTGCAGTTTTTTCTGTCCGCTACCATTATTGGTTGGGGCCGCGCGGAAGACGATGTCATGCTCCTCCGTTATGCACAGGCCGTTTACATTGGTTACCTGGTGCTCCACGGTCACGAATACGAGCGCACCTGAATTGCCTTCCTTTGGCGTGACGCTTTTGATCGTCGAGGTTTTTTCTGCCAAATCCCCCGCTTTCAGTTCCTGGTGAAACGTCAGCCTTCCGCCGGCCCACATGCGCCTCGGCAGCTCGGCGGGCGGCAGAAAATCGCCTTTAAAGGCATGCCCGTCATGGGCAAGGCGCGATTGTTTGTCTGTCGGCAAAAAATACATCCAATGTCCGCCCGGCGGCACGATCGCCGACGCTGGACTATCCTCATCCATCAGCGCCGCAAAACCGTTTAAAGATTGTTGGTGGATTATTTCCGAGCGCTTTTCCTGATTGCCAACCCAGTTTTCCAGTTTTTTCATTTGTTTTTTTCTCGCGGTTGCGTTTCATGTATCGATTTGTTTAGCATAGGTGCATTATCCCGCCCCGTAAACTTTTCAAACCAGAGAGCTGTCATGTTGGATAAGTCAGACGCCTATAAATTATCCGATATCGATTTGAAGGATAATATGGATGTTGGAGCGGCGGCAAAGGTGATTTTTCGGGAATGCGCGCATCATCTTACGACAAATTTTCATCAGTTTAGAAAAAGCGGCGATCCGGCGGCCTTGATGCAAATTCGCATCGGCGTGAGACGCATCCGGGTGGCGCTTTATGTTTTCAGGCCGGTTATCCAGAAGGAAATCCGGACGAATTTCAACCGCGAATACCGATACTTCGGTAACCTCCTGGGAGATGCCAGAAATATGGATGTTTTCCTTGACGGAACGTTGGCTCCCGATACGAAACATAAAGAATTCCGAAAAGTTTCGAAGGAACTCTTGCGCCATGGAGAAGATCTGCGCGCGGAAGAATATGATATTATCGGCCGTGAAATTTCCGGCGGGCATTTTGAACGGGTATCGAAATCGTTTGAAAAATGGCTGCAATACAGCTGGGGCTCAAAACTTGGGCGGTCGGCGAAACGGGTCATGGGTGCTCCCATTGCCCCTTTTGCGCTGACGGCGATTGATGAAGCGAATATAGAACTGCTTAACCGCGGTGCGGATGTGGAACATCTGTCAGCCAGCGAATTGCATGATCTTCGCAAATATATCAAACGCTCACGGTATCATTTACGCTTTTTCGCATCTCTGTTTCATGAAAACAAAATAAAGGAGGGATTTTCTCTTCTCGTGCAAATGCAGGATTGCCTTGGGCATATCAACGATGTGAAGGAGGGGATGATTATCCTCGGGCGTCTGAGCGCAAATGTCAGGGCGGATTATTTCGGGGAGACCTTGCTCTTCAATGCAAGTGTTTTCAAGGACGCGAGCAAGGAAGTTGACCGTCACCTGAAAGATTTCCGGTCACTTTGGGCGGCGTATGAAGATTTTTCCCTCGATAGGCGGGATCTTAGGGCTGAGGTCTAAAGTATCCGTTCGGTCATTTCCGGTGAAAGGGAAGAGCGAGCATCCAGAACATGCTTTGCTTTCGATCGTTTTGATATTCATCGAGTCCAACGGTCATCCTGTCATGGCCTTTTGATGGCTCGGCCATATAGGTGCCAAAAAGATAATCCCACCAAGGCAGGTTAAAGCCGAAATTGCTGTTATGTTCAGCGCGGATAACCGAATGATGAACCCGGTGCATATCCGGCGTAACAACAAACAAGCGAAGTATTCTATCAATACCCTTGGGTAATCCGGCATTTGCATGATTGAACATGGCGACGGAGCTGAGCAATATCTCGAAAATGATCACCGCGACGACCGGTGGCCCAAGCAACAGGACCACGGCCAATTTCAGAAGCATGGAAAGCATGATCTCGATCGGATGAAAGCGGGCGCCGGTCGAGACATCGTAATCGACATCCGCATGATGCATTTTGTGCAATTGCCATAGAATGGAAAACCGGTGAAAAATTACATGTTGCCAGTAGACGACCATGTCCTGAAGGGCAACGGCAATGACAATGGAGACGAGGATCGGCAGATCCACCAAATTGAGAAGTCCCCAGCCTCTCTCCGCCGCAATCGCGGCAAGCCCGACTGCAAGAATGGGAAACAGGAGTCTCAGCAAAAAGGTATTGAAAAAAGTCACGGCGAAATTATTCGTCCAGCGCCAGACCTTCGAAACGCTTGGCCTGCGCTTCGGGGCGACGGTTTCCCACAGCCCAACCGCGCAAAGTGTTCCAAGAAAGAACCCCAGGCGTATTGTCGGCTCATGGCTGGCTATAAAGTCGAGCATGATTTTGTCTGACACTCCCTTGATCTCGGGACAAAATAGGCGGCGCGACAGGCAATGACCATAAAATTCAGCCGTCTAGCGAAAAAGTGAAGACGGAGGGATGTTGGTTTGGCGGCGCTTCTTTCCAGCTAAACTGTCTGCGCTGCGGACTGGCCCGCGCCGACTTCGCCCATATATTTAATGTCGTCGCTAATGGCTTTCAGTAGGGAATGCGCCCGTTCGAAATCGGCTTTTCGGCCTCCTGTGCGTATCGTCAGTGTGCCTTCTGATGCGTCTTGCTCACTGCCGAGGGCCGGCGCATCCAGCCAATGCGCTCCTTTTTCCTCAACGAGTTTCGCATATCTGCGCGTTCCGTCGGGCGAGGTCTGGCCGAGATCGATGACCAACGCGCCTGTAGCGAGATTGGAGAGCAATCCATCCTCGCCACCAAGAAAGGCATCAATCAAGGACTCTTTGGACAGCATCAGAATAATTATTCCATCCTTCAGCTTGTCACTCACCTCACTGGGAGCCTGGCATATATCAACGGCGTCGCGGGCGATTTTATAGCGCAAGGCCGGCGAACGGCTCGTCGCACGAATAACAGCCCCTTCCGATTTCAGCCGCCGTAAAACCGGACGTCCGATGTCGCCAAGACCCAAAAAACCAACTTCAATCCCTGCCAATTGCGCCATGCGCCTTCTCCCTCTTTTATTGTGAAAAGAGTATTATATGAAGCCGCCGCTTTGGCAAATATTTGTTGGATTAAAGCCGTGTGAAGCGAACGGCGGCGCCCCGTTCAATGGCGGCAGCGGTCAGGCGGTCGATATCCAGGCCGTGGCGCAGCATTTCCAGCATCCGGAGTTCTTCCTGACTGAGTTGACCGTCTGAAACAGCCACGTCGCAGGCGAGCGCGTAAGCCGTATCATAGAGCTTTTTTGGCAAGACGGCGCGTATCTTGCGGATAATTTCTTCCAGTTTCTGATCCCCGTTGAGCATATCAACGCAGGTCGCGGCGTCGTCAGGGAGATGCTCTTCTTCATATTCGGAAAAGACGGGAAGGGTGCGAACAATTTCACCGATTGTGAAAAGCTCCCGGTCTGTCATTTCGCGATCTGCCGCGGATACAATAACCATGGTCGAAATTAGGGCAGTATGCAGGTTGAGTGACGTCATACGACGGTATCTCCGGTTTAATAATGAACAAGTGCCGTCAGAATATGTGGTTCGATCCCGATTATCCAATGATATTTTTTTTAAATGCTTGTTCTTTCTCGGCAATAAAGTTCCGGGTGAGAGCAATTGCGTTTTTGAGGCCAAGGCGGTGAATTTCGACGTCCGGTGGGAAGGCGGAGGTAAGGCGGGACGGTAGCATGCTGTCAAGCATCACGAAAACCCCGAAATCGTCCTCGCGCCGGAGCAGTCGGCCGTAGGCCTGCTTGAGTTTGAGACGGGTCAGTTTGTCGTCATATTTGCTGCCGCCGAAGGCCTTTTTCCGCGCCTTATGCTTGATGTCCGGGCGCGGCCAGGGGATCCGGTCGAAAACCAGCAGGCGAAGCGACCGTCCCGGAACGTCGACGCCATCGCGTACCGCATCGGTGCCGAGCAGAACCGAATTTTCCTCCTCACGGAAGATATCGACAAGAGTTGAGGTATCGAGCGCATCCTGATGCTGGGCATAGAGATCGAGCCCGGCAGCAGCCAATGGTCCCCGGATATTTTCATGCACCGCACGTAACCGCCAGATTGCCGTGAACAATCCGAGTGCGCCGCCGCCACTTGCGAGAAACAGTTCCCGATAGGCGGCCGAAACTTCCTTCATATGATCGCGGCGGACATCGGTGACCACGATCACCCGCGTTTGCCGCGCAAAATTAAATGGAGAGGCGAGATGAGCGCGCATCGGCGGCAGGACCATGTGATGCGCCCCGGTGCGCATGTCTGCCGCCTGCCAGCTTTCATCTTCCCCGAAGCTATCGCGTAATGTGGCGGACGTTATAACAACTCCATGCGCTGGCTTGAGGATTGTTTCGGCGAACGGACGCGTGGGATCGATATAGCTTCGGTAATATCCAAGATCGAGTTCGCGCCCGGCGACGCGTTCAATGGCGAACCAGTCGACAAAACCATCCGGAGTCGGATTTTCCAGTTCTTTCAGCATCTCGCGCCAGGGCGTAATTGCAAGCAGGGTGCGGCGGGAAATTCCTTGAACCGCAGCCTCAATGCGGTGGCGGGTCGCCGTGTCTAGTTCCTCCGCCTCTTCGTCGAGTTTACCCAGCAGAATTTTGGCAAGCTTTGTCATGGGGGAGGCGAGACCCGTAAGTGCCTTTTCAAGTTTTTGCGCGGCATCGGGCAGCTCCGGCACAATATCGTCAATTGCGCATTCTATGGAATATGGACTGTCAGGCTGGCCGCATCGTGCCAGAACCTGTCTGCGGATATGGGTCAGGAATTCTTCCATCGGGCCGCTTGGCGCCCCCTCGCGAACCCGCGCGAGCCAGCCTTCCGCCGGCAGCTTGCGCGCCGCACGGATGGCCTTCTGCAATGCATCGTTGCCGGATTCATTATCACCAATCAGATCCGAGATGCGATTTTCGAGGCCCCGCATCCGGCTCTTGCGGCCTGTATCGCTTCCGGCAATCCAGCGGCGAAGCTCCGCTGTCTCCTGACCGGTAAGATGGGCGGAAAAGGCGCTGTCGGCGGCATCAAAAAGATGATGGCCTTCATCAAATACATACCGTTTCGGAAGATAAGGATCATCGGGGCGGGTCGCGCCGTTGATCATGACGAGTGCGTGATTGGCGATAACGATATCTGCCTTTCGCGCCTTGCGCCCGGATTTTTCGATGAAGCATTTGCGGTAATGTGGACAGGCGGAATAAATGCATTCCCCGCGCCGGTCCGCGAGCCGTGTAATCCGCCCGCGGCCCTCCAGCTCCAGCAGCCAGCTTGGGAAATCGCCGCCGACCATATCCCCATCGCGCGTCGCTTCGATCCAACTGGCCACCAGGCCAAGGACGACCTGCTCCGAATTTGGCGCGGCGCCGCCCTGGAGCGCTTCTTCAAAGTTCAACAGGCACAGGTAATTTTCGCGGCCTTTTCGGATAACCGCTTTCCCGGCTTTCTTGGCCGGGTCCTGATAGAGTCGGTCAAGCTCGTCATCGATCTGCCGCTGCAGGTTCTTGGTGAAGGTCGAAATCCAGACTGCTGTCCCGTTTTTCTCTGCCCAGAGGCTGGCGGGCGCGATATAGCCAAGGGTCTTTCCTGTGCCGGTCCCGGCTTCCGCCAGCACAATATTCGGCACATCCGCCTGATTGCGTGGAACAAAGGCGTGGGAGGCAAGTGCGCTGAAATCGGCCTGCTGGGGCCGTGCTTCCGCATTGTCCCCCAACATTTCTTTCAAGCGTTCGCGCGCTTCAAATTCGCTGACCGCGATATCGTCCGCTGGCGGTTCCGGCGCAAAATCCGGCCATTCAGAAAGATCGCGCCAGACGTCCAGACCTCCGAAACGATCCCGGCTTTCCGCCAGCCCAAGCGCCGCCAGAACCGACGGCGCCCAGTTCCATCCCGCCTGGCCCATGGTCATGGCGATCGCCATTGCCGATTTCCAGTTATTATTTTTTAAACCGGTTAAATTGGACAAAATAATATTTGCTGCATCGAAAAGGGCGAGTGTCTGTTCCTCCGGATCCGCCGATACTGGCAGACCGGCGGCCTTGGCGATCCCTCGGGCGGTTGGCAGGCATTGGCGGGCTGGAAAGGTAAAGGCGTAAAGTTCCATAAGGTCAAATGCGGGAAAAGGATTGACGCCGAGACGGCGCGCAACATTCGGTCGATGGACGAGGAGCGGCGGCTCGCGCAGGACCCGCGCGGCGGCACGCTGAAGGCTGGTTTTCTCAATCTCGCCATCTGCCGTCAGCCAGAATGCCACCTCTCCACCAAGCACCAGAACCGGTACTTCGGGGAGACGAATCTCGCCATTTCCTTTGTTGCTGTTTGTTTTTTGGCCCATTTCCGCCTGTTCATCGCAAATTTTGAGTTGCGGTCGTTGACGTCATCCAGTTGTACGCCTACATTCCGCGCTTTCGAACGATCCTAAACCTCGGAGAAGGTCATTATGTCACCGGAAGCTGAAATTGCACTATCGAGTAACTCCTGGGCATTTGTCGAGGCAAAAAAACTCGTGGACCGGTATGGAAAGGGCGCGCCGGAAAAGGGGTATGTGCTGTTTGAGACCGGCTATGGCCCCTCTGGCCTGCCGCATATTGGCACTTTTGGCGAGGTGGCGCGCACGACAATGGTCCGCCATGCGTTCAGTATCCTCTCCGACATCCCGACCCGCCTGATCGCCTTTTCCGACGATATGGATGGACTTCGTAAAGTCCCGGATAATGTTCCCAATCAGGAATTGCTGCAGGCGAACCTTTACAAGCCACTGACGCAGGTGCCGGATCCTTTCGGGACCCATAACAGTTTTGGCGAACATAATAACGCCCGCCTCCAGGCTTTCCTGAATCAGTTCGGCTTCGAGTACGAATTTAAGTCCTCTACCGAATGCTATAAATCTGGCATGTTCGATGAGAGCCTGTTGCTGGTGCTGAAAAACTATGACGCCATCATCAATGTCATTTTGCCGACCCTCGGGGCGGAGCGTACCGCAACCTATTCCCCCTTTCTGCCGATCTGTCCGCGCACCGACGTGGTCCTGCAGGAGCCGATCATCGCCCGCGACGTGGCGGCGGGGACGGTCACCTACAAGGATCCGGAAACGGGAGAGGACGTTACCGTTCCGGTGACAGGGGGCCATTGCAAATTGCAGTGGAAAGTCGACTGGGCGATGCGCTGGCATGCGCTCGACGTTGACTATGAAATGGCGGGCAAGGATCTGATTGACAGCGTGACGCTGTCCAGCAAGATTGTTCGTATTCTTGGGAAACGGCCCCCCGAAGGCTTCAACTATGAACTCTTTCTTGATCAGGAAGGCAAGAAAATCTCCAAATCCAAGGGCAATGGTATCACCATCGAGGATTGGTTGAAATATGCCTCGCCGGAGAGCCTGTCGCTCTATATGTACCAAAGCCCGAAAAAGGCGAAGCGTCTGCATTTCGATGTGATCCCGAAGGCCGTCGATGAATATTTCACGTTCCTTGCAAAATATCCCGAGCAGGAGCCGAAGCAGCAATATGCCAATCCTGTCTGGCATATACACGGCGGACATCCGCCGAGTGAGGGCCTGCCGATCACGTTCGGTATTCTCCTCAACCTTGCAACCGTGGTCAATGCGCATGAACCGTCGGTCCTCTGGGGGTTTATCTCCCGCTATGCGAAAGGCGCCACACCCGAGACCAATCCCGAGCTCGACAAACTGGTCGGTTATGCGATTGCCTATTATCATGATTTCGTAAAGCCGTCGAAGCGCTACCGCCTGCCATCGGACAAGGAACGCAAGGCGCTGGAGGAACTGGTGGTGTTGCTGAAGAAGCTGCCGGAAGGCGCGGAAGCCGCCGATATCCAGAACCAGGTTTTTCAGGTTGGCAATGACAACGAGTTCGATAATCTCAGGGATTGGTTCCAGGCGCTTTATGAAATCCTGCTTGGGCAAACACAGGGTCCGCGCATGGGTTCCTTCATTGCACTGTATGGAGTGCCGGAAACCATCCGGCTCATCGAGAGGGTTCTGGCGGGCGAGGATCTTGCGGGTCAGTCCGCCGCCTAGAACAGCTGGCTGTCGCGGGCGAACTCCATATACATGTTGCGGAGCTTGCGGGTGACGGGACCTGGTTGCAGGTCGCGGTTCTCGATCCGGGTGACTGGCATGACCTTGCCGAAATTGCCGCTGTTGAATATTTCATCGGCGGTCATGACATCTTCGCGCGACATGAAAGTTTCCTGAACCTCGATCCCGGCGGCTTCTGCGAGGATTTTCACGCGAGCGCGGGTTATGCCGGCAAGGAAACAGCCGTTGGCAGCTGGCGTAAAGGCAACACTATCCTTCACTGTCCAGAGATTGGATGTCGCAAATTCCGCCACATTATTATTGGCATCCATCAGGATGGCATTATCAAACCCGGCCCGGCGCGCCGCGGCAACAGCCCGTCCGGAATTGGGATAGAGGCAGGACGCCTTGGCATCGGTCGGCGCCATATCGCGCGCCGGGCGTCTCTCACTCGCGAAATGAGCAGAAAAGCCGCTTGCCTCAGGTAATGGACTGTCATAGACGGCGAGAATAAACTCGGCGCTGTCGGGCTCCGGATCGATAAAGCCATCGCGGGCGAAATACATGGGACGGATATAAAGCTCCGATTCTTTAGGCAGTTTCCGCACCGCCTGTTTGCAGAGCTCGAAAACCTCGCCGGTTTCCAGGGTCGGATTATAACCAAGTGCCTTCGCTGAACGTCCAAGCCGCGCGCAATGCTTATCGAGGTCGGGCGCCATGCCCTGGAAGGAGCGGGCGCCGTCAAAGACAGTCGAGGCCATCCAGAAGGAGTGATCCATCGGACCCAGAACTTTTGGGCATTCTTCATGCCAGTCGCCATTGTAAAAAAATACACCCGCCATCGCCAGACCATCCTGTTCTATTGTGATGTTACATCCTCTAGCAGATAAGCATCGGAGCAGGCAAGCGTTGCGCCATTGATCTGGGTCAAATTTGAGCGATTTTATCTGTTCAAAACAAGCCTCATCCTGTAGGTATGCGCGGGCAGCAGCGAGAGAAGCGGGCATGACGACGATATATCATATGGCGGACAAGGTTGACTGGCAGGCGGCCAAATCGGCGGGCCTGTACCTCGGGACAGCGGCGGATAAGAAGGATGGGTTCATTCACTTTTCCACCAAAGACACCGTTGAGGAAAGCGCCGCCAAGCACCGGGCTGGGGTCGCGAACCTCGTCCTTATTTCCGTTGAGGCTGATGTTCTTGGGCAGAATTTGAAATGGGAGCCCGCGCGCGGAGGAATATTGTTCCCGCATCTTTACGGCGGTCTCGATCCAAATGATGTGTTGGCGGCGATTGATCTTCCACTTGGGCCGGATAATCTTCATGTCTTTCCGGAATTGGACTGAGCGATGTCGATTCTCTATGACATGATGCGGCCCGTCCTCTTCAGCATGGAGGCGGAAAAGGCGCATAACCTCTCGATCCGGGCATTGAAGCTCGGCTTGCTGCCGCATGTTTCAAATCAAATCGACCCGATTTTAAGAACTGAGCTATTTGGCCTCACCTTTCCCAATCCTATTGGCCTCGCCGCCGGATATGACAAGAACGCTGAGGTGCTGAAGGAGGTCTCAAACCTTGGTTTCGGGTTCGTCGAGGCAGGCAGCGTGACGCCGCGACCGCAGGCCGGAAATCCGAAGCCGCGCATTTTCCGGTTGGTACGCGATGAGGCAGTTATCAATCGATTGGGTTTCAACAATCAGGGGTTAGAGCTTGCTGCTAAAAATTTTTCCGGCCGCGACAAGGCGGGCATCGCCGGTGCCAATCTCGGCGCCAACAAGGACAGTGACGATCGCATAGAAGATTATGTCCTCGGCATGCGAAAACTCGCGCCGCTCGCAAGCTATGTCACGGTCAATATTTCCTCTCCCAACACACCGGGGCTGAGAGCCTTGCAGGGGAAGGGCGAGCTTGAGGACTTGCTCGGGCGGTTGATGGACACGCGCAAGAATATAGTCACGGAGGGCGCCACATTCTTCCCGATCCTGTTGAAAATAGCGCCGGATCTAACCGACCAGGACAAGTCAGATATCGCTGAAACGGTAATGGCGCAAGGGATCGACGGGCTGATTATCAGCAATACAACAATTACCCGGCTGAATACTCTTCTGGATCCCCGGAAAAACGAACCCGGGGGGTTAAGCGGGCAGCCGCTGAAGGATATTTCGCTCAGTGTATTGAAGGATATGTATCGGGCGACTAGGGGGCAGCTGCCACTTATCGGCGTCGGTGGCATTCAAAGCGCCGAAGATGCCTATCGGCGCATCAGGGCGGGAGCCTCGCTCCTGCAGCTTTACACCGCAATGATTTATAAAGGCCCCTATGTTGCGGCTCATATCGCACGCGGCCTGGTGCAAAAACTGAGGGCCGACAATTTCACTTCCGTCAAAGAGGCGGTCGGCGTTGATACGCCGCTATCAGATTAAAAGCTTGGCGGAGTGCAGGCGCTGACGACGACTGTTTCCTCCTCGCTCACGCAGCGAAAACGGTGAGGGCGATGGCTCTCAAAATAGTAGGCGTCCCCGCTTTTCAAAATCTTCTTGTCAGACCCGACAGTCACCTCGAGTTTTCCTGAAACAATGACGCCAGCTTCTTCGCCCTGATGGCTCAACATGCTGCGTCCGGTATCCGCGCCCGGCGCATAAACCTCATGCAGGACCTGCAAGGCTTTCCCCGTCAGGTCACGGCCGATTTGCCGGTAGGAAATTTTCCCTTCGGATAGCTCCGTCAATTCGTCGCCTGTGAAGAAAATCTTCCGGTGTGACGAAAAGTCATTGGCAAAGAAGTCTGAAAGGGCAATCGGGAAACCATCGAGGACCTTCTTGAGAGAGCCGACAGCCGGGCTTGTACGGTTCTGCTCGATCATCGAGATCGTGCCATTTGTGACGCCCGCCCGCTTGGCGAGTTCGCGTTGTGACAGGCCATGTTGTTCACGCAAATTGCGCAGCCGCGCGCCAAGATCAAATTCCATTTCGAGGCTCCGGTTCTCGATTCGACGGTGTGTTCAGTATTCTAAACATGAAAATCGAAATTGCCATGGAAAATCGGCTGGTAATAAGGAGTTAATTTTTGCCTTGTGTAAAGAAATGATCCGGATACGGTTTAAAAAACCCTTGATTGGAGAATCTGATATGCCTGATACCGCAGCGAGTTCACCGAATAATCTGGACGCATTCTGGATGCCGTTTACCGCCAACCGCCAGTTCAAGTCCAATCCGCGAATGCTGGTTGGGGCGAAAGGCATGTATTACACCAATGCGGAGGGCCAGCAGATTGTGGATGGTACCGCAGGTCTTTGGTGTTGTAACGCGGGTCATGCTGAACGGCGCATTGTTGAAGCCGTGAGCAGGCAGATCGCCGAAATGGATTACGCTCCGGCCTTCCAGCTCGGTCATCCGAAAATATTCGAGCTTGCCGCCCGCGTCACGGGGATGTTCCCGAGCGGTCTTGATCATATGTTCTTCACTAATTCGGGATCCGAATCCGTTGATACGGCGCTTAAAATCGCGCTTGCCTATCACCGGGCACGCGGCGAAGGAGCCCGCACCCGATTGATCGGCCGCGAGCGCGGGTATCACGGAACCGGGTTTGGCGGGATCTCAGTGGGCGGTATCGTGTCCAACCGCCGCACTTTCGGCACCATGCTGACCGGCGTGGATCATCTGCCGCATACCCATCTGCCCGAAAAAAATGCCTTTAGCCGCGGCCAGCCCGAATTTGGCGCGGAGCTTGCGGATGAGCTCGAAAGGCTTGTCGCGCTGCATGACGCTTCGACCATTGCCGCGGTGATCGTGGAGCCGGTTGCGGGTTCAACCGGCGTTATCCTGCCGCCGAAAGGCTATCTGGAGCGGCTTCGCGCCATCTGTGACAAGCACGGCATCCTGCTTATTTTCGATGAAGTGATTACGGGATTCGGCCGGCTCGGGACGGCTTTCGCTACGGACTTTTTCGGCGTAAAGCCGGATCTCGTCACCTTGGCGAAAGGCCTTACCAGCGGGACCATCCCGATGGGCGGTGTAGTTTGCACAAAAGAAATATACGACGCCTTTATGACCGGGCCCGACAATATGATCGAGCTGTTTCATGGCTATACCTATTCCGGTCATCCTGTCGCCGCGGCTGCGGGCCTGGCAACGCTGGACTGTTACAAGGAAGAAGGACTGTTCGAGCGCGCCAATGCTATAGCGCCCTATTGGGAGGATGCACTGCATTCGTTGAGGGATACGCCGCATGTCGTTGACTTGCGCAATCTCGGCCTTATCGGCGCCATAGAGCTTGAAAGTATTCCCGGAAAACCGACAGCACGTGCCTTTGATGCTTTCCTGAAATGCTATGAAAAAGGTGTTCTTATCCGGACCACGGGAGATATCATTGCCTTGTCGCCTCCGTTAATTGTCGAAAAAAGCCATATCGACCAGATATTTGACACGCTCAGGACAGTTCTGAAGGAAGTCGCCTGATTGCGGCTTAGGCTTTAATGCGGGGTACCGTATATGTGAGTGTTTGTGAAAGCGGAAATTTTCGGGCTTCTGCTTTCAATCTAGAGTGATAGTGATAATGACTTGCAAATATACCTGTTTCCTTTTATGAAGGAGGTATTGTTAAGAATCGTTTGCATTATTAATCAAGGAAGAATTATGCGCTTACTCTTATCTGCGCTCCTCACCGGCGCGGCCCTCAGTTCTATCTGTTCCGTTGCACCTGCTTTGTCCAAGGAAGTCAATCTTTATTCCTATCGTCAGGAAAGCCTTATTCGGCCAATATTGGACGAATTTGAAAAAGACACGGGCATAAAGGTAAATGTCGTTTTCGCCAAGGAAGGCATGCTGGAAAGGCTGAAATCTGAGGGAATGAACAGTCCCGCCGATGTCGTGCTGACAGTCGATATCAGTCGTATCGCGGCGCACAAGATGGCCGGCGTTCTGCAAGCTGTAGAATCCGAAAAACTCACTCAGAATATTCCGCCGCAATATCGTGACCCGAATGGGGAATGGTATGGATTGTCGGCGCGGAGCCGCGTCTTCTTTTATTCGAAGGATCGTGTGAAGCCGTCGGAGTTATCCACCTATGAAGATTTGGCCGACCCGAAATGGAAAGGCCGTATTTGCGTCCGTTCATCAAACAACGCCTATAATCAGTCGCTGCTCGCATCGATGATTGTTCATGATGGCGCGCAAGCAGCTGAAAAGTGGGCAATGGGCATAAAAACCAATCTGGCCCGAAAACCTCAAGGTGGTGACCGTGACCAGATCAAGGCGGTGGCCGCGGGCGAATGCGATGTCGCCATTGCCAACACCTATTATTTTGGCGCAATGCAAAACTCGAAGGATCCGGCGGAGAAAGGGGCAACTGAAAAAGTCGTCCTGTTCTGGCCAAACCAGGAAGGCCGCGGAGCCCATATCAATATTTCGGGGGCGGCGGTCACCAAGTCTGCGAAGAACCGTGATGAAGCCATTGAGCTGATTGAATATCTTTCTGATGACAGGGCTCAGGAATTTTATGCGTCAACCAATTACGAATTTCCCGTCAAGGAAGATGTGGCAATAGATAAGACAGTCGCTGCCTGGGGGAAATTCAAGGCGGACCAGGTCGGCCTCGACAAGGTAGCGGCGGCACAGTCCGATGCCGTCAAGATATTTGACCGCGTGGGGTGGCGGTAGGGGATTTTTTGGCGAATTAAAAAAGGGGCCAGCCGGCCCCTTTTTCTTTTCCTCCGGCAGCTTACCTGGAAAAAGCCTTTTGCAATGCGGCAACTCCCTCATCAACTGCAACCGTTGCCATATCTATCACCCCGCCAAGATTGATAAACCCGTGTACCATCCCTTCATAGTGAGTATGGACGGCTTTGCTTCCTTCCGCGTTCATACGCTCGGCATAGATGATAGCTTCGTCCTGCAGGGGGTCAAACCCGGCAGTCTGTATCAGGGCAGGGGGCAGGCCTGCGAGGCTGTTCGCAAGCAGCGGAGAGGCACGCCAGTCTTTGCGGTCTTCCGCCCGTTTCATATAATTGCCCTGAAAATATTCCATGAGCGGTTTGGTCAGAAAATAACCCTCGGCGAATTTTTCATGGGAAGGCGTGGACATTTCCATTTGGGTGGCTGGATAGATCAGCCATTGAAACTTCGGCAGATTGGTTTTTTCGTCCCGCGCGATCAGGCTGACAACCGCTGAAAGATTGCCGCCCGCGCTGTCGCCACCGACTGCAATATTCTCCGGATCGCCGCTGTATTTAGCAATGTTTTCAGCCGTCCAGTTGAGGGCGGCAACGGAATCTTGTACTGCGGCGGGGAAGGGATGCTCCGGACCCATCCGATAGTCGACGGAAACGACGACGAATGGCCCTTTATTGGCAATTAACCGGCAGAGGCCGTCATGAGTATCGCGACTGCCAATCACCCAGCCGCCGCCGTGATAATAGACAAGAACCGGAAGCGGACCTGTCATTCCAACCGGATGATAGATGCGGATAGGGATGTCGCCCAGAGGTCCCGCGATATCCAGATCCTGCGTCTTGCCGATGTCGACATTTTTATACGTCAGCGTGAGGGCTCTCTCTTCGTATGCGGCCTTGGCTTCATCCGGGCTCATTTCGTCAAGAGACGGCAACCCCTTCTCTTCGGCAATATCGAGCACCCATTTGGCTTGCGGATCTAGTGTCATTCCTGATCTCCTTGTTTTTATTTTTTTAGAGTCTTTTCAACGAAATACAGCCGGTCCTGTCCCCAGAACAGTTCCCCATCCATTATATAGGTCGGCGCGCCGAATGCCCCGCGTTCGATCGCCTCTGCAGTGTTTTTTTCATATAATGCATTGATCTCGGGCAACCGGCTCTCCGTTAGAAGCTGTCTCCCGTCTAAACCCGCATCATCGGCAACTTTAACAATCGTCTCCTCGTCGGCGATATTCCCGTCCTCGATCCATACCAGCTTCAGAAAACGTCCTGAAAGCGACACGACATCAAGCCCCTGTTGCGCCGCTGCTGTTACCATCAGCGCGGCGTTCTTCTCGGAAGCCGGAAAAAATTTAGGATGAATATTGATCGGAATGTTCAGCTCGTCGCGCCATCGTGCAAGCTCCCTCAAACGGTATTTCTGCCGCTGCGGGCTCCTTTTGGCCAAGGGAAGACCGCCTGTCTCACTGAAGATTTGTCCGAAATTTACCGGCATGACATTTATCCTGGCGCCGTTTTCCTCGGCGATCTTGACGAAACGATCATGGCCAAGACATGCCCAGGGAGAAATCAGGGTCAGGTAGTAATCGATTGTTGTTGTCATTAGGCCATCCGATTTCAAGAAGTAGTTTGGCCTACTGTAAGGGTCAATGGAGCCGATTGGGAAGCAATTTTTCCATCAAATCTTCCAAATTTAAACCATCGTCCCAGCCATAGATTTCGGCAACCCGGTCGATGAGACGTTGCCGGAAATTTTCCTTGTCCGCGCGAGGATGATAATGCGCAGCCTTTCGGTGCTCCTCCATCACGGTTCGAATGGCGGAATAGAGGTAGGGGGGCAGTTCCGCTCTGTCATAAAGCCGCTGAAGTCCAAGATACCCGCGACCGGAGGTCAGGGAAACAACTCTCTTTTTTGAGATGCCGGAGGCCTGACCGAGGGCCGCGGCAAAAAAGGAATGATTGCCGGTGATCAGTAGCCGTAACATTAAAGTCGCCGTCAGCCTGCCCTCCCGCTGTAGCGAAGTGGATGCTTTCTTCTGTTCATGGTCCGTCATTCGCCGATCCAGCGTTTTTGCCAGCGCCTTCTCGCGCGCATTGAGGATCTTGCGCGTAGAGGTTCTTTCCGAAGCCGGGTTCCTTTCGACTAGGATCTGTCTGTATTCCTCAGAAATAATTTCACAAAGACGGGTGAGGGTGTCGTGAGGAAGAAACGGCCGTCGGACCAATAATTCCTGAATCGGGTCGACGTCACCAAAGCGGCCAATAATGTGGTTATAGGCTAATTTTCCGATTATGGAGGTCTCATTTTTAAGACAGGTCTTGATGGCTGAATAACAGCCAGTTTCCGCAATCCAGCCTGTAGACTTCAATCCCAGGTGAGGCCGTCCGGCTATGGCGGTCTGTTTGGCATTGCTGGCTGATTGTAGTATTTCCCATAGGTCTTCGTCGGTCAAAACCGGAGAAAGGGAGACGAAGGGCAAGGATACTTCGTCATCATCCTGAGCGAGCCTCATTGCAATGTCAGGGGAGAGAAATTCACATTCCTTGACAGCTTCGGCAATTGCCTGCCGCACCATGCCGTCAATGTCAGAAACACAATGTTCGATAATTGCTTCAGTGAGCTCCAGATCCTCTTTTTTCATGGCCTGTGCGGCAAAACCAAGCGCTGCCGCGCGCGCGGTATTGATCCGCACGTTATTCGGCATTTTGGCGAACATTTGAGCAATACGGTCGCCATAATGGGTGGTATCAGCGAGCATTGACGTCATTAGCCTGAATCATAAAAGAAAAAATCTATGATATTCAGGTTAACAGGGCGTTACTTTAGGCGGAAAATGGCGATCTAGAACTTAGACAATGCCCTTTATTTCGCGGAATTGTCGCAGAGCGTAGGAATCGGTCATGCCGGACACGAAATCCGTGATCTCCAGAAGCCAGTCATACCGGGATCTGTTGGCGGTTTTTCCTCCTGGAAAAAGGGTCATGAGAACGGAAGATCTGGGGTTCATCTCCGCACCAGAATTCTGGAAATTTTCCCAGTCAAGATTGGCGTCATAAAATACGCTTAGCAACGCTGTTAGGATTTCCGCGCCGCTCAGCTCCGCCTGAATCCTCTCCCGATGATGATAGATTTCCCGTTGGCAAAGCTCCGTGATCTCATCGAATAGCTTGGCCCGGCGGGACTTGTGCAACAGATCGCCCTTAAAATTCCCCGCGAGAATTTCGCCTTCACATTCCTTGAAGATATCAGATACCTCACCGATAAGTCGGCCGATACATTTTGCTCGAAGGTAGGAAATCCTCTCTGAATTGTCACTGACTTCCGCATAGCGTTTGGGCGGAGCGCCGAGAATACGGATCATGAGATCTTCTGTTTCGTCATAATTGAGGCGTCCGAGCTTATAGCCATCCTCGATATCGACAACGGAGTAACAGATGTCATCCGCCGCCTCCACAAGATAGGTGAGCGGATGTCGGCACCAGTAGTCGCCGCCGCCCCGCTGTATCAGTCCGAGTTCCTGAGCAATTTCCCGAAACGTGTCGCGTTCGGATTGCATGACGCCAAATTTCTTGCCGCCGCTATCGCCGGGAACGACGCTGTCGACAATTGACGTCCTCGGGTATTTCGTAAATGTGCCGAGGGTCGCATATGTCAGTCGTAGTCCGCCTGAGTTCCGCCAGTTCTGGAGTTTGGTCAGGATGCGAAATCCTTGCGCGTTCCCCTCGAACATTTCAAGGTCGCGTTTCTGTGCCTCGGTCAGGCCTTTCGCCCGCTCTGATGCGCCGTCGCCATTCTTGAACCAGTGGCGCATAATCTCTTCGCCAAAATGGCCAAACGGTGGATTGCCGATGTCATGTGCGAGACAGGCCGCAGAGACAATATGACCGAAGTCGGCGGGACTGTACTCACTGCCTTTGAGGTGACGGTCGATGATGACCTGACCGGCATTGGCGCCGAGGGAACGGCCAACGGAGGCAACCTCCATGGAATGCGTAAGGCGCGTCCGGACATAGTCGCTTTCCGCCAGCGTATGCACCTGGGTTTTATCCTGCAACCTGCGAAACGCAGAGGAGAAGACAATCCTGTCCTGGTCCTTGTGGAAGGGGCTGCGCGAGGCGATGACCGGATC
>JAIOYL010000219.1 GCA_021741195.1 Sneathiella sp.
ATGGCGAGAAATGCGAACGCTGCTGGAAGATCCTGGATGAAGTCGGAACCCACGAGACACATAACGACCTCTGCCACCGCTGCGGAGATGTCGTCACGTCACTGCCGCTTGAAGTGGGGGCCTGACCCGTATGTTGCGGCTCGGACTCATTGTGGCGGGCTTGGTGATCGCCCTTGATCAGATCAGCAAGGTTTATCTGATTGACGTCATGGCCCAATATCCGGCCGGTATAGAGGTAACTCCCTTTTTCAACCTTGTCATGGTCTGGAACCGGGGCGTCAGCTTTGGCATGTTCGCCAGCTCGGATATGCGCTGGATATTAGTCGGCGTCTCTGCAATAATCTCCATTGTTGTCCTGCTTTGGCTCAGAAAAGCCACAAACCGGGCTCTTACTATCGGCCTTGGGTTGGTTCTGGGTGGGGCCATCGGCAATATCATTGATCGTGTCCGGCTGGGTGCGGTTGCAGATTTCTTTGATTTTGATCTTATTTTCATGCGCTGGCCTGCATTTAATGTCGCCGATATGGCGATTGTCTGCGGCGTTGCGCTGATTGTGTTGGAAAACTTGTTTCAGGGTCGGAATTCCGATAAAATAGCGCCGTGAGGGAAGGGTGCAGAAAAATGCGTCAAATAGGGTTTACCTTGGGGATCGTTTTGTTGTCGGTCATTGCGCTGACGGGCTGTGATAGCACGAAGCAGGCGCTCGGTATCGGCACCAAGAAGGCCCCGGACGAATTTACCGTGATCACCAAGGCGCCGCTGATTATTCCGCCGGACTTCTCGTTGCGGCCGCCAACACCCGGCCAGAAGGGTCCTCAGGATATTCTGGCGGAGAATAGCGCGAAGGCGGCCTTGCTGGGCGTCCAGAGGAATACAGACCCGGTTATGCAGGCTGATGCCGCGAAAGCTGGCATTTCAGCGGGAGAACTGGCGCTGTTGCGGCAGGCTGGCGCCGAGAATGTCAATCCGGATATCCGGCAGATTGTCGATTCAGAGACAGCTGTTCTGGCCGAGAATGATGAGACCTTCCTGGAGAAGATCATGTTCTGGCAGGATCAACCGCCATTTGGAACGGTGGTCGATCCGGGCAAGGAGAAAAAGCGTCTTCAGGAGAATGCGGCACTGGGTGAAAACCCGGGGGCGGGTGCCGACACACCGACCATCAAACGGCGGAAAAAGGCGCTGCTGGAAGGCCTGTTTAATTAGCTAATACATTGGTTTTGTGAGCGGTCAGGCGACGGATTTTATCTGCCCTCAAATGCCGGTCACAAAATTATGAGATTAATTCCCTTGTAAATGACACTCTCATGCCCTTTATCATAGGGATGTATCTCGGACCGGAGGATGCCTATGGGCTGCTGGAAGCCGCTTTTTGTATTTATCGTTCTTCTGTCAGTAATGTCGCTTCACGAGTCGACGATTGCGTTCGCCGAAGAAAAAATTCCCACACTATTCGATCCCAAGGTGACGACGCTTGAGAATGGACTGGAAGTTGTTGTGCTCGAAGACCATCGGGCTCCCGTTGTCACGCAAATGGTCTGGTATAAAATAGGCGCGGCAGATGAGCCGCCGCTCAAATCGGGCATCGCGCATTTCCTCGAACATCTCATGTTCAAGGGGACCAAAAAACTTAAGCCTGGAGAATTTTCGTCGATTGTCGCCAGAAATGGAGGCCGGGAAAACGCCTTTACCTCGCAGGATTACACAGCCTATTTTCAGAATGTCAGCGCGGACAAACTGCCGCTTTTCATGGAAATGGAAGCGGACCGCATGGCCAACCTTGTCCTCACGGACGAAACCGTCGGTCCGGAATTGCAGGTGGTGCTTGAGGAACGATCAATGCGCACCGACAATGATCCGGCCGCTTTATTCGGTGAACAGTTCGATGCGGCTCAATTTCTCGCGCACCCTTACGGGACGCCGGTTATCGGCTGGCGTAAGGAGGTCGAAAAGCTAACAACTCAGGATGCAGTTGACTGGTATAAGAAATATTATACGCCAAACAATGCGATCTTGATTGTCGCGGGTGATGTCAAGGCGGGCGAGATCTTCGCCCTGGCCAAGAAATATTTCGGCCCGATAGCGCCGTCCAATCTTTCAAAGCGCGAAAGGGTTCAGGAGCCGCCGCAGCTTGCGAAACGGATCGTTGAGATGACGGACAAGCGGGTGCGTCAACCCTCCTGGCGGCAGAGCTATCTTGCTCCATCCGCCCGTAGCGGGGACCAGAAAAATGTCAGAGCGCTTGAAGTATTGAGTGAAATCCTCGGCGGCGGCGTCACCAGCCGTCTTTATCGCGACCTTGTAGTTGATGACAAGATCGCGGCTGGCGCGGGGGCCTATTATCATGCCGGGTCTTATGATCCGTCAACATTTGTTCTTTATGGCAGCCCGACCTCCGGCCACACCCTGGATGATATCGAGGCGGCGGTTCATTCGATCATTGATGACATTGTCGCCAACGGCGTTACTGAAAAAGAACTGACACGCGCCAAGAAACAGATGATGGCCGATGCCATCTATGCCCGCGACAGCATTCGCGGGGCGGCAAATATGTTCGGTGCCTCCTTGGCGAGCGGGGAGACAATCGAGCAGATTGTTAATTGGCCAAAGCAGATTTCCGAGGTCACGGCGGCTGACGTTCAGAAAGCCGCGCAAGATCTCTTTGATGAGCGGCGCTCGGTTGTTGGCCGTCTGATGCCTGAACCGGTGAAAAGTTAAGGAATATCCATGCAGCGCTTTCGTCCCTTTGCCACCCTTGTTTTCAGTCTCGTCGTTTTTGTTTTTTTCAGCCTTCCAGCGAAGGCCGTGGACATCCAGAGAATCGTCAGCCCCGGTGGAATTAAGGCCTGGCTGGTGGAAGAGCATACCATTCCAATTGTCAGCATGAACGTCGCCTGGCGCGGGGGCGCGAGCCTCGACCCCGCAGACAAGGCCGGACTGGCCTATCTCGCCTCCTCAACGATGGATGAAGGCGCCGGGGATCTTGAGAGCAAAGCCTTTCAGGAACGACTGTCCGATCTCGCTATTCAGCTCAGTTTTGATGCAGGAATGGACAGCTTTTCAGGTAATCTCAAAACATTGAGCGAAAATACCGATGAAGCCTTTCGCCTGTTCGGCCTCGCCATTACTGAGCCGCGCTTCGACGAGGAGCCGGTCGAACGGATCAGGGCACAGATTCTGACGTCTCTAAACCAGAAGCTTTCCGATCCCGACAGCCTTGCAGGACGCGCCTGGTTCAAGCTCGCTTTTGGCAAGCATCCCTATAGCCAGCCGTCCGAAGGCACTCTCGATACCATGGCTGCAATAACCCGGCAGGATCTGGCGGATCTTGCCGAATCCAGACTTGGCAAGGATAATATGGTCATTGGCGTGGTCGGAGATATAGACGCCGCGAAACTTTCGACGCTTCTTGACCGCACCTTCGGCGCGCTCCCGGAAAAGGCGAAGACGTTTGAAGTTCCCGAAACCAAACCGCTGCAGGAAGCGGCAATTGAAATTATCCCCCAGGATATCCCGCAGAGCGTTGTTGTCTTCGGCGGTCAGGGGGTCAAGCGTGATGATCCGGATTACTATGCGGCCTATGTATTGAACTATATTCTGGGTGGCGGTAGTTTTGAATCACGCCTAACCGATGAAATCCGTGAAAAGCGGGGTCTTGTTTATTCCGTTTATAGCTATCTTTATCCGATGAAGGCCGCAGGGCTTCAAATGGGGGGATTTGGCACCAGTAATGCCTCGGTGAAGGAGGCGCTCAATCTGGTTGAGGAGGAAGTGGCGCGCATTCGAAAGGACGGCGTGACGCCAAAGGAGCTGGAGGACGCAAAAACCTATCTCAATGGTTCATTTCCTCTCAGTCTTTCCTCAAACGCGAGTATTGCCAGGATTCTGGTTGCCATGCAGATCAACGACCTTCCCGCCAGCTATCTTGATGAGCGCAACAAGCTCATCAACGCTGTGACGGAGGACGATATCAAGTGGGTAGCGCAAAAACTTCTTGATCCCTCAAAGTTGATTGTGGTGATCGCAGGCAAACCCGCAGACCTGGAACCACTCGGAGCTGGAGTTGGAAAACAATAGGTTGGCTACTCTATATTTGCTAAGGTCAGGATGAAAAATCCTGCAGGACGAATGATGACGCTACGACGCCTTCCTGAGAACATTGTCAACCAGATCGCTGCCGGTGAAGTGGTGGAACGGCCTGCGTCGGCCGTGAAGGAGCTTGTCGAAAATGCCATCGATGCCGGGGCGACCAAAATCGATGTGGTCATGCGAGATGGTGGCCGCTCCCTGATCACCGTTACGGACAATGGATCAGGTATGAGCGCCGAGGAACTCGCGCTCTGTTTCGAGCGGCATGCGACGTCGAAGCTTCCGGACGACGATCTTGTCTATATCCAGAATCTGGGGTTTCGCGGGGAGGCTATCCCTTCCATCGCCTCGGTGAGCCGGATGACGATCACAACCCGTCCGGAAAACGCGCCGAATGCCTGGAAGCTCAGCGTTGAGGGCGGCCGTCGGGGACAGGTTGAGCCCATCGGCGGACCCAAGGGTACCCGCGTCGAAGTGCGGGATATTTTCTTTGCGACGCCGGCACGGCTCAAGTTTCTTAAAACGGAAAGGTCCGAATTTGGCGCGGCGCTGGATGTGATGCGCCGCCTCGCCATGGCTTTTCCGGCAATCGCCTTTACGCTCGCTGACGACAACCGTATGGCGCTTCGGGTCAATGCCGCACAGGGAGATTTGTTTGAGGCCTGGGCGGATCGTCTGGGTGCGATCATGGGCCGGGATTTCACCGAGAATGCAATAAAAATAGAGGCCGAACGGGATGGCGTGCAGCTTGGCGGATATGCCGGTGTTCCCACTTTCAACCGCGGCAATGCGGCCATGCAGTTCATGTTTGTCAATGGCCGACCGGTACGTGACAAACTCTTTACCGGCGCAGTGCGGGGCGCTTATATGGATTTACTCGCCCGTAATCGCCATCCCCTACTGGCGCTGTTTCTCGAGCTCCCCGCAGATCAGGTTGACGTCAATGTGCATCCGGCGAAGGCCGAAGTGCGGTTTCGCGATTCCGGCGGTGTGCGAGGGCTCATCGTCGGTGCGCTGCGCCATGCGCTCGCGGAG
>JAIOYL010000220.1 GCA_021741195.1 Sneathiella sp.
CACGACGGGAAAGCCGAAACCTGTGACGAAGATGCCCTTATCCAGCAGCTCGCCCGCGAGGCGGATGGCGGTGGCCGTCTCGCCGACGATGACGGGAACGACGGCGCTGTCGCCGGCAAGCGGATTAAGGCCGAGTTCCTTCAGCCGGGCGCGGAATTTCGCCGCCTTCCCTTGCAAGGCCTTTACGCGTTCCGGATCATTTTCAAGGAGTTCGAGCGATTTGCTCCCCGCCGCTGCAACGCTGGCGGGGAGCGCGTTCGAGAAGAGATGCGGCCGCGATTTCTGAATCAATGTTTCGGTGACTGCCTTCGGACCCGCGACAAAGCCGCCCGTGCCTGCGCCAAGCGCCTTGCCGAGCGTACCGGTGAAGATATCAATCTCGTCCATTACGCCGAAATGCTCCGCCGTGCCATGGCCCGTCTTGCCCATGACGCCGAGCCCGTGACTGTCATCAAGCACGACAAGCGCGTCATATTTTCTGGCCAAAGCGACGATCTGGTCGAGCGGTGCGATATCCCCTTCCATGGAGAAAACGCCGTCAGTAACGATAAGCCGCGAGGGCGCGCCCGCATGCTGTTTCAGTTTCGCTTCCAGATCCGCCATATCGCTGTGTTTATAGACGCCGCGCATGACATCCTTCGCGGTTGCGCGGATGCCGTCGATCAGGCTCGCATGGTTGAGCTCATCCGAGAGGATCACGTCGCCCGCCCCGCAGATGGCGGCAAAAAGACCGGTGTTCGCCGCCCAGCAGGACGAATAGGTAAGCGCCGCCTCTGTCCCGTGAAAGAGCGCGAGATCGGCCTCCAGCGTCTGGTGCACATCCTGCGTCCCGCAGATAAAGCGCACCGAGGCCGTGCTCGCCCCATATTTGAGGAGCGCGGCCCGCGCCGCCTCGACGACCTCGGGATGATTGGCGAAACCGAGATAGTCGTTGGAGGAAAGCAAGGTCACTTCGCCCTTCCCCGCAAGCCTGATCCTGTCGCTGATCGGCCCCTCGATGATTTTCAATCTTTTATAGGTCCCGGCTCGATCTGACTTAAAAAGCTCATCCGTCAGTCTTGAAATCAAATTGTTGGTCATATCGGCAACCTCTGCTCAATCTGCTGAAAATCAAGAACGATCTTGCCGCAGGCGCCTTCGTCCATCAACTCAAAACCCTGGGCGAAATCCGTCGCGGGCAGGACATGGGTGATCACCTTGTCCATCAGGCCGGGGTTTTTCAGCATGAAGGCCTCAACCTGATACCAGGTTTCATACATCCGGCGGCCGGTGATGCCGATCAAGCTGATTCCCTTCATCACCACCTTGGCGCCAAGATCGAGCGCCACGGGCCCGGCCGGAATGCCAAGCAGCGCAACAACCGCCCCCGGCGCAACGATATCGAGCGCGCCGTTGATCGCGGCGGCATTGCCGCTCACCTCCAGCACCACTTCCGGGCCGTGCCCGTCCGTCAGGTCGAGGATTTGCGCGGCCGCATCCGGATCGCGCGGATTGACGACGAGATCGAGATCGAGGCTCCGTGCAATCGCCGCCCGGGCCTGGTTCGGCTCCTGCAGCGCGACGGTTCGCGCGCCATGGGCCTTGGCAATGGCCGCCGCGAAGAGCCCGATGGGTCCGCCGCCGACGATGAGAACATTCTTCGCCGTGACCTTCGCGGTCGAGACCATATGCATGGCGTTGCCGACCGGATCGAAAACGGCGGCGTGGGTATCGGGGATGGCATCCGGCACCCGCCAGAGATTGGCGGCCGGGACCTCCACCTGCTCGGCGAAGGCGCCGGGGCGGTCGACGCCGATGATGCTCGTCTTCTCGCAGATATGGGCGTTGCCGGTGCGGCAGAAATGGCATTCCCCGCAGGCGATATGGCATTCGGCGGAAACGCGGTCGCCGATCCGGTAGCCGGTGACGCCCTCGCCGATGGCAGAAATGCGCCCGACGAATTCATGGCCGATGGTCATCGGCGTCTTGATCCGTCCGGCCGACCAGGCGTCCCAGCTGTAGATATGATAATCGGTCCCGCATATCCCGGCGGCGATCACGTCCACCATCACCATGCCGCGGCCCGGCTCGCTCAAGGGCTCTTTGAACGCGGACCAGATACCGCGGGCGGCTTCGGTTTTGGCAATTGTGAACATGGCATACCTATTTGTTGTAAGCTGGATAAAAATCCGTTATATTGTATTTCGTAAAGTATATTGGATTTAATTCCTGTCAATCGGAAAAAATGTCAGAACACATAAATAATCCCCCCGCCGTGGGCGCGACGATCAACCGCCTCCGCAAAGAGAAGCATTTGACGCTGGACCAGCTTGCTGCTGTGTGCGGTGTATCGAAGTCCATGCTTTCCCAGATAGAGCGCAATGAGACAAACCCAACCCTTGCCACCGTCTGGCGGCTCGCGGAAGCCTTGGGCGAGACCATCGATGATATCGTGCGTGGGCAGGAGCCCGGCCATAGCCTCACGGTGGTGAGCGGCGCGTCGGTCCCGGTGCTCAATGACGCCAAGGGGTATTACAGCCTCCGGGTGCTCGGACCCGCGAGCCTCGTCAATGACATGGAATGGTATGAGCTCACGATGAAGGTGGGCGGCAAGATGACGTCAAACCCGCATATGGCCCGCACCACAGAGCATCTCACCGTATTCACGGGCGAATTCGAGGTGACGGCGGGCGGCGAGACGGAGCTTGTAAAGCCCGGCGAGACGGCGCGTTATGCCGCCGACCAACCGCATGAGATCAAGAACGCGACGGATATGGAAGGGCGCGCCCTGCTCGTCGTCCTGATGGGCAAGCAGATCTGAAAGGCACCCACGCCGCGGCCGCCAATTGTCAGAACGATCCGGTCTCGACGTCACCGGCGCGCGTATAGTTCGCAAAGATCACGCCTGACGGGGATGTTTTTGACTCTGTCAGCTTGAAGGCCTGGGGCATGGCTCCCTCTGCAAACAGCCGTTTGCCCCCTCCCAGCGTAACCGGGAATATCTTGAGCCAGAATTCGTCTACCAGGTCGTTGGCCAGGAGCGTCTGAATAAAATCGCCGCTGCCATAGACCTGTAGTTCGGGACCCTCCCCCTCTTTAAGGGTGCGGATTTGCCCGGCGACATCCCCCTTCATAAAGACCGACTTGTTCCAGCTATGGCTCTCAACCGTGTTCGACGCCACATATTTGGTTGCGCTGTTGATCGGCCTCCCGATATCGTTGTCATGATCGGGCCAGTAACCCGCGAAAATCTCGAATGTCTTCCGGCCCAGCAAAAGATCAAAGGGCCGGCCCATCTGCTCCGCCATTATTTCTCCCGAAAACGCGTCAAAATACGGAACGGTCCAGCCCCCGAACCTGAAACCGCCACTTGTATCCTCGGTCGGCCCGCCGGGCGCCTGCATAATCCCGTCGAGCGTGATAAAGCTGAGTACAATGATTTTTCTCATTTATCCTCCTGCCACAAAATTGCATCTATTTACAAAATCAGGATCGCGCGGAAGTCATTGACATTGGTCCGGGTCGGGCCGGTCTTGATGAGATCACCGGTCGCCTCGAACAGGCTGTAGCTGTCGTGACGGGCGAGAAATTCTTTCGGGCTCAGACCCATGGCCTCGGCACTGGCAAGGGTGCCGGGCGTGATGATCGCCCCGGCGTTATCCTCCGTGCCATCAATCCCGTCGGTATCGCAGGCGAGCGCGAAGACAGCCTCCATGCCCCCCAGATGCAGCGCGAGGCTGAGCAGGAACTCGCAGTTGCGCCCGCCCCGGCTCGTTTCACCCTCCGCCGCTTTCACCGTCACAGTCGTCTCGCCACCCGAAATAAGAACGCAGGGCTTCGCGCCCGGCTGGTCATGGAGTTTCACCTGCCGCGCGATCGCCGCCATGAACGACGCCACGTCCCGCGCCTCCCCCTCGATACTGTCGCCGAGCACAAGCGGCGTGATGCCGTGCGATTTCGCGAGGTTCGCCGTGACCTGAAGCGAGTCTTGCGGTGTTGCGATCATGACGGTTTGCGCGTTGGCGAAGGCTGGATGGGAAGCGTCCGGCGTTTCCGACGCCTCGCTTTTCAGGAATGCGTCGATAGAGGGCGGAATATCGATTCCGTATTTTTCAAGAACCGCGCGGGCGTCGGCGGAGGTCGTCCTATCGGACACGGTCGGACCCGAAGCAATCACCGCCGGATCATCGCCCGGCACGTCGGAAATCATGAGGGTGACAACTTTCGCCGGATGGGCAGCAACGGCCAGCCGCCCGCCCTTGATGGCAGAGAGATGTTTTCTGAGGGTGTTCATTTCGGTGATGTTGGCGCCAGAGGCCAGTAAGTCCTTGGTGATCGCCTTTTTCTCCTCAAGCGTGATCCCTTCGCCGGGCTTGGCGAGCAGTGACGAGCCGCCGCCCGAGATCAGGCAAAGCACCAGATCATCCGGCGTCAATCCCCGAAGCATCGCAAGAATATCGTCCGCCGCCTTCGCGCCTTCCGCATCCGGGACCGGGTGCCCCGCCTCCACCACCTTGATATGTTGCAGCGGCAGGCCATGACCGTATCGGGTAATCGCCAGTCCGTCGAGCGGACCTTTCCAGTTCTCCTCAACCGCCTTCGCCATGGAAGCGGCGGCCTTGCCGGCGCCGATCACGATGGTGCGGCCCTTTGGTGGCTTTGGCAAATGAGCCCCAAGCGAGAGCAGCGGATCGGCGGCGGCGACCGCCGCATCGAACAGGCTTTTCAGAAAATCACGCGGGTCCTGATCCATTTCCCCTCCCGGCCGGATACCCATTCTCTTTAGCGGAAAGGCGGTTTGGATGGCCAGCGGTAAATCAGCTGGGCGTCAGAATATCGCTGTCCTCGCCCGTATTGGTGCCAAGGCGCTGAGGCAGGCCGTCGGTGATCTCGTAATAATCCCCGGCGAATTCGGTGAAGATATGCATGGCGGTCTTAAGATGCGTCGGCTCATCAAGCGCGCCCGGCGCAATGCCCATATTGCCGCCCTTCTTTTCGGTCCAGAAAATGCTGGAACCGCATTTGTTGCAGAAGCCGCGCTTGGCCTCCGCCGAGCTTTCATACCAGG
>JAIOYL010000035.1 GCA_021741195.1 Sneathiella sp.
CCCTCCGCGCCAACTGGCCAGCAATGCAGGATATGCGCGGGCAGTTCCGGAAGGGCGGCGAGCAATGCGTCGTAATCTTATGGCCGGCCGGCAACGATACTGGACTCGCTCTCCGTCTGTTCAAATGCCTCGCCAGAACGCACAATGAAAAACGTCTCGCGCCGCTCCTTGAGATGCCGGACCATTGCTTCCGATAGGGGATCATCGCCATGAAACAGCAACCAGCCGCCACCATGGCCGGGTTCCGCAGGCGGTGTCGGCGCGGGTGCCCAGACCTGTGTCATATACCAGTTATCGGGATTGGCGATCCGCTCAAGATGAATGGCGGCGATTTCCCCGGTTTCCGCCTCTTCCTTGCGGCCCGTGCCCGGCTCGACCCAGTGGCGTTCCCTGGCAAAGGCGTAAGTGGGAAGTGGCGCGCGCCGGCCTTTTGCCCCCGGCAGTTTATCCCAGTCGAGGGTCCCGCCATGCGTCCAGATGTTTCCCGCGGCGACGAGGGCGACGGCCATATCCTCATCCGCCTCTTTCGGCAGGCGGCCCGACGAGACAACGGCGAGCGGCTCATTCTCGCCGTCGCTCATTTCGGCGAGCGGCCCCAACGTCTTGCTCGGTCCAACCTCAAGCAGGATCCGGTTTGGCTTCTCTAGGATGGTTTCGACAGCATCGGCAAACAGGACGGTATGCCGCAAGTGATTGACCCAATAGTCAATCGTCGAGAAATCCCCCTCCTCCGGCCAGCCGCCGCGCAAGGAGGAGACAAAGGGGATTTCCGGCGCCTTCAGGCGGACGCCTTCGATGCCCTGGCGGAAATTATCGAGCTGGTTATCGAGGATACGGCTATGGGCGGCGACATTGATGCGAACCCGCGTCGCCTCATACTCCGTCCCCTTGAGCCGGGTTTCCAGTGCGTCGATTTTCGCGACTTCACCGGAGACGACGCAAAGGTCCGGGGCGTTTAGCGCCGCGATATCAAGCGTATCGCCAATCAGTTCCGTTACCTTTTCGCGCGTCGCGGGAATAATGCTCATGGCGCCCGCCGCCGCGGCATCCATCACCTTGCCCCGCCAGATGACGATTTTAAGCGCATCCGCAACCGACATGACCTTCGCGATAACCGCGCCTGCATATTCCCCGGCGCTGTGGCCGAGGATGGCTGCGGGCTCCAGACCCCAGCTCAGCCACATCATTGCGTAGGCATATTCGAGAATGAACAGCGCCGGAATGGCATAGCCGGACATTTCCAGCTTACCGCGGGCTTCTGTATCCTTGACGGTCCGCTCGAACATGACGGTACGCAAATCCGACGGCGCATCGGCCGGTATCGCCGAAAAACATTCCTCGACCGCGGCCTTGAAGGAGGGAGAAGATTCCAGCAGACCCGCGCCAGCTCCCGGATATTGCGCCCCGCCGCCCGGAAACATGAACACAATTTCCACATTCGCGCCGGTTGCCCTGCCGCTGGCGACATGCTCCGGGGCTTCCTGCCAGAGCGCCGCCGTCAGGCTGGCCGCGTCCTTCGCGACAATCACCCGCCGCTCTGCAAACTCCCGGCGGCCATGGCGCAGGGTATAGGCGGCATCGGCAAGCGCGGGCATGTCGCTGGATCCAACAAATTCCCGCCATTTGTCGCGCAACCCATCCAGAGCCGCCGGTGTCCGGGCCGAAAAGGGAAACAGCCGCCAGCCGTCTTCATCTGCGACCGCCGGACGGAGCGGAGCCTCCTCAATAATCGCATGGGCATTGGTGCCGCCCACACCGAGTGAGTTGATCGCGGCGCGCCTTGGTATTTGCCCGCGCGGCCAGGCCTTGTTTTCAGCGACCACATAAAAGGGGCTGGTCGCGATATCGAAGCGGCTGTTCGGCGTTTTGTAATGGAGCGACGCCGGGATCATGTCATGGCGCATCGCCTCCACCACCTTGATCAGGCTGGTTGCGCCCGCCGCCGTATCCAGATGGCCGACGTTGCTCTTGACCGAGCCGATCCCGCAAAAGCCGGTCCCGCCATCGCCGTAAACCTGGGAAAGGCCCGCGAGCTCGATCGGGTCGCCGACGGGGGTTCCCGTTCCATGCGCCTCTACATAGGCAACGGTTTCCGCCGGCACACCGGCAACGGCGAGCGCTTCCGCCGCCGCTTCCGCCTGTCCATCGACACTGGGGGCGAGATAGCCGGCCTTCTGCGCGCCGTCATTATTGACCGCCGATCCCAGAAGGACCGCGCGGATATCATCGCCGTCGGCAATCGCGTCCTCAAGCCGCCTCAGCACGACCAGGGCCGCGCCCGAGCCGAACACCGTGCCCTGACTGGCGTCATCGAACGGACGGCAGAGACCATCCGGCGACTGAATTTCCCCGGCAGCGAATTTATAGCCGTGACGGTGCGGCAGCTCAACGGTGACGCCGCCCGCTATCGCCATGTCGCATTCCATTGAAAGCAGGCTGGCCGCCGCCTGATGCACCGCCACAAGCGAGGTCGAGCAGGCGGTCTGGATCGCGACCGATGGCCCTTGCAAATTCAGGAGATAGGAGAGACGGGTGGTCAGGAAATCCTTGTCATTGCCTGTATGGCGCAGCAGGAACAGCCCGATTTCCTCAACCAGGTCAGGGTTCGTCAGCAGGTTGAACGGCAGATAAGCCTGCATGCCCGAGCCCGCGAAAACGCCGATGCGCCCGTCGAAATACTCCGGCATATGCCCGGCATCCTCCAGCGCCTCCCAGGCGCATTCGAGAAAATGGCGGTGCTGCGGATCTAGGATGGAGGCTTCACGCGGTGAGAAGCCGAAAAATCCGGCATCGAAACATTCCATATCGGCAAGGTAGTTTGCCGCGCGCACGTAATTCGGATCAGCCAGATCCTTGGCGCTGACGCCATCCGCCAGCATCTCCTCAACCGAAAACCAGCGTGTCGCCATGCGCTGGCTGGCCAGCAAATTCCAGAACTGGGCAACATTGCGCGCAGCCGGGAACCGCCCGGCCATGCCGACAATGGCGATCTTTTCAGAAGATTGAATGCCTTCCGTACTCTCTGTCATCTTACCCAATCATTCCCGCCGGCAACCGGTGACGTCACTCCTGCCGGCGGGAAGCTATCCTGCCAAAATTTTTATTGCTGTGCCGGTGTCCCACTTCTCTGCGTCATCCGCGCCCGGCGTGCAGCCGCGCGCTGCGCGCCTCGCATCACGGCCGTCGGCTGACCTTCCTTTTCTTCCCCATCGAGATGACGGGCAAGTGCCTGAATGGTTGAGAAACGGAACATGTCGGTAATGGCAACCTCCCGGTCAAACAGCTCTTTCAGCCGCCGTTGCACCTGGACCACCAGCAGTGAATGGCCGCCAAGATCGAAGAAATTATCGGTGACGCCAACCTCGGCGAGACCAAGCGCCTCACACCAGATTTTCGCAATCGAGGCTTCCGTATCGCTCTGCGCCGTTTCCACAGCGGCGGTCATCTGCACCCTCGGTTGCGGCAGGGCCTTGCGGTCGATCTTGCCGTTCGGCGTCTGCGGCATCGCCTCCAGCACAACGACCTGCGAGGGCGTCATGAATTCCGGCAGCATGGCGCCAAGTTTCCTGCGCACGTCCTGCGGATCGATCCTGTGGCCCGGCGCCGCCGTTGCAAAGGCAACCAGCCGTTTGTCGCTGGAGCCGCTCTCGAACACGGTTACAGCTGCATCCTTCACTTCATCCAGCGAGCCAAGCTTCGCCTCGATCTCGCCAAGCTCAATCCGGTGCCCGCGAACCTTGACCTGATTATCCATGCGGCCATGGAATTCAAGGCGGCCGTCCGGCATATGGCGGACGAGATCGCCGGTGCGGTAAACCCGCCCTTCCGCCGTCTCGAGGAAGCGCTCTGCCGTCAGCTCCTCGCGGTTCCAGTAGCCATCGGCGACCCCGTCGCCGCCGATCCAGAGTTCCCCCGCGACGCCACTCGGCAGTGCCTGGCCATGTTCATTGCGCACGGAATAGACCGTATTTGCAATCGCCTCCCCAAGCGGAATGGTCTCACCCACCGCTTCAAGTTTGGCGACCGACGACCAGACGGCGGTTTCCGTCGTGCCATACATATTGAGAAGCGTGCCCTTGAGATTGGCGCGAAGGCTGCGCGCAAGATCCGGCGGAAAACCCTCGCCGCCGACCATCATCACCTCAAGCCTGCCAAGCGCTGTCCGCCCCGCCTGTTCAGCGACGAGGAAGGAGGCCATCGACGGCGTACACTGGAAATGGGTGATGTCATGCTCGGCGATCTGTTCGGCGACCGAGGCCTGGCGGGCGACGCCGCCTTCAGCCAGCAGGTTGTTTTTCAAATCGTTGATATAGGTGAGATGCTTCAGCACCAGATCCGTATCGACGCCAAAATCGATGAGGCAGGCGATCTCGTCGACGCCCATGCGGGCGATCTCGCGCACCAGTTCCTGGCAGCTTTCGGGCGTGCCGAACAGACCGCTCGTCTGGTAGTAACGCTCGAACGCGTGATCGAGGAGGGCTTCCGTCTCTTCCTCTGTAAGCTCCTGTTTTTCAAAGACTTCCTGCGGCGTGAGGCCAGTCGATTCCGCTTTCTGCTTGAAGGTCGGGGAACTCCAGGACGCGCGGCGAAGGAGATCGACCGAGCTTTTGAGATATTCCTTCATCGGCGCGCGGACGGTTTCGCGCACCCAGCCCTCATCCTCGCCGACAAAGGTATGCAGCATGAGCGAGACCTTGCCCGCCCCCGGATGCCCGGCCTCGCGCCAGGCCATGCGGTAGGCGCGGATTTTCTCGGCCACATCCTCGAACTTCTGGCCCAGAAGATGTGTGAGCACGTAGCAGCCCTTCTCCGCCGCCGCCGCGAAGGTTTCGGGATTGCCCGCCGCTGTCAGCCAGAGCGGGATGTCGCCGCGGACCGGCCGCGGCAGGGTGGAAACCTCGATTTGCTCGCCTTTGTGATTGGGGAAAGTGACACTTTCACCGCGCCAGAGCGCCCGCAGCATATCGATGCCGTCGAGCATGATATCCTTGCGGTCATCAAAATTCTGCGGCTGCAGGACGAAGTCGTTGGGCTGCCAGCCACTGGCGATACCGATACCCGCCCGCCCGGCCGAGATATTGTCAACGAGCGCCCAATCCTCCGCCACCCGGATCGGGTGATGCAGTGGCAGGACGCAGGACCCGGCCCGGATATGAACGTTCTTTGTGATTGACGCAACCGCCGCCGAACTGACGGCCGGATTGGGATAGAGGCCACCGAAGGCATGAAAATGCCGCTCCGGCGTCCAGATCGCCTCGAAGCCGTTTTCATCAGCGAATTTCGCGCCCTGCAAGAGAAGACGATAGGCTTCCGGCCCGCTTCCCGAGACTTCGGAGGCGAAGTAGAAGAGGCTGAAACCCGGAACCGGCGTCGATGAGACGCCGTCCGTCTGCAAAACGACGGTAAAGCCGCGCGCGAGGCTCCAGAAAATCTCCAGCACCGAAATATCGAAGGAGACCGAGGTGATGGCAAGCAGCCTGACGTCACCCTCATGCGGCACGGTGAGATCAGTGCCGGTAAAGAAGTTGACGATATTCCGGTGGGTCAGCATCACGCCCTTCGGGATACCCGTCGAGCCCGAGGTGTACATCAGGTAGGCAAGATCCGCAGGCTCTCCGGCAGGTACTTTGAAGTCATTGCCGGTCGCATCGGGATAGACGATCTTTTTGGGATCGAGGCGGAACTTGAACTCCGTCGAGGGACTCGCGACGATCAGTGGCGCATTGCTGTCCTCGATCATGAAGGCGACCCGCTCGGCCGGGTAAGAGGGATCGAGCGGCAGATAGGCCGCGCCGGTCTTCAGGATCGCAAGCAGGGAGACAACCAGGTCCGTCGACCGTTCGAGGCAGAGTCCAACAATCACGCCCCGCCCCGCCCCGCGCGCGGCGAGCGCGGCGGCAAGCGCATCGGTGCGCGCCTCGAGTTCGGCATAGGTGAGGGTTTCGTCATCGGCGATCAGCGCGACGCTGTCCGGCGTCTTCAGAACCTGTTCGCGGAAAACCTCATGAATGCGCTTGTCGCGCGGATAATCAACTCCCATCGCGTCCATGCCGGTCTGTTTTTCATCGGGATCGGTCAACGGCAGGTCTTTCAGCCGGGCTTCCCTGTTTGCCGCAAAGGCGTTGAGGAAGAAGGCGAGATCGCGGCCCATGGCGGCTAGCATGTCCCGCGCATAGAGCCCGGTCCTGGCGATAAGGCGCGGGCTGGAGCCGAGCGCCAGCACCAGCCTCCGGTCGCCCAGAATATCGGCATCGGCGCCGTCTTTCGCCGTTACGGCGACGGCAAGCGCCCGCAGCGCCACATCTTTTGCTGCGGAATCGGGAAGACGGGCAACCAGATCAATGCTGCGCGGCCCGGCGGCGTCTCCCTCGGCCTTCACCTTCGAATATGCCTGGAGCGTTTCATCAACGCTTGCCTCCGCATCGACCAGCAGGGTGACAAGCTGGCTCTCCGCGATCAGGGGATGCGTATCGCCCGGCGCATCGGCGCCGCAGGAAACTGTCTTCGCGCCCGTCAGCAGCGCGTGCCAGACAAGGAAGCCCGCCGTCGCCTCATCGGCGCCCAAGGGCCGGACAAGCGCGAGCGGGACCGATGTCGCGCCCGAGGCCATGTCCCGGTTCGACGGATAGGGCGATTGCGGCGGCTGGACGACGAAAAGCGCCTGCTGCCAGTAAATTTCGGCATTGGCGACGGCCGCCACGGTTTCATCACCGAGAGCCGGAAGCGGCGGGATTTGCGCGCCGGGCTGAAGACCGACGGCGTTCGGATGGCGCGGCTCCCCCGCAAGGCAGCGAAAGGCGCCAAGCTTTACATTGTGATCGGCGGCGGCAATCGTGATGCCTTCATCGTCGATAGCGATGACCTGACCCGGCTGGGCGGAAGCCGGTCCGTCCATGATGGCGAGGGCGCCGACGAGGGAAACGGCCTTGCCCGTCCAGAGCTTGGCCGCGCCGAGCGGATTGGCGTAGGACCCAAAATCGAGCGCGCGGACAAGCCGGTCGAGCTCGGCGGCGGTTTTTCTGAAATCACGCGCCCCCAGCAGCACGGGCCGCATGGCGGCGGTGTAGACATTCTTCTCCGCGCCCTGTTCCTGCGGGCGGACGGACCCGGATTTAAGCTCCCCGACCAGTTCCACGAAGGAGGCGAGCCCGGCCTCGTAACATTTCGCATTGAGGCTCATCGAGGTTTCATCGGCGGCAATATCGACGCGGCGGGATTTCAGGATCCGGCCCGCATCCGGCGTTTCCTTCATTTCATGCCAGGTCACGGCATGGGCGTTTTCCCCGTTCATCAGCGCCCAGGAGGTGACATTGATGCCGGTATATTCCGGCAGCGGTCCGTCGAAGAAATTGACCGCGAATTCGCGGGGCTGGACCGGCAGATGCTGCGGAAAGATCGTCAGGTTGACGATGCTGAAAAGATAATCGAAGGCGAGGTCTTTCAATCCCTCATCATCCGGGGCACCAAACAGCGGCAGGCCCTCGGCCGCCGCCCAGGCGCGAACGCGGGGCTCGCCGCTTAAAATACCCGTGATTTCCCCGCCCGCGCGCCTGAATTCCTCGGCGCATTGGACGAGAAGCGTTCCTTCACCAATGAAAAACCCGTTCATTGTAAAAATAAGGTCCTTCGGCCATCTTTTTCTTGTTATAGAGTACTCCTTGAACTCACCATAAAAATAACCTGTTTAATAACCCTTAACGATCAGAAAAAATCCTGCCCGGCGATGACGTTAGCCAGCGCGGGGGATATCCGATACATAGTGCGGAATGTGATATCCCTTTTGCACGGCCGGCCGCTCGGCGATGCGGCTGTACCAGCTTTTGACATTCGGAAATTCGTTCAGGTCAATCGTCTGCCATTCGAAGCGGGAAATCCACGGCCAGATGGCGATATCAGCAATCGAGTAGTCTCCGGCGACATAGTCGCAATCGGCTAGGTGATTGTCCAGCACCGCATAAAGCCTTTTTGTTTCCGCAAGATATCGTTCTTCCGCATAGGGGGCCTTGCCCGGATTGAAACGGAGGAAATGATGAGCCTGCCCCAGCATCGGACCAATACCGCCCATTTGCCACATCAGCCATTCCATCATTCGCCAATAGGCCACCTCTTCCGCCGGAACAAACTTCCCGCCCGCCTTTTTTGAAAGATATAACATAATTGCTCCGGATTCCATCATCCGGATGCCGGTATCATGATCAAAAATCGCCGGGATGCGCCCGTTCGGGGAAATAGCCGTGAATTCGGGCGTTTTCTGATCGCCTGCGCCGATATCGATGGGTTTTACGGCATATTCAAGCCCCAGTTCCTCGAGCAAAATGGAGACCTTGCGCCCGTTCGGCGTCCCCCAGGTATACAAATCAATCATGCCCGCCGTTCCATTCCATGCTGTTACCTGTGTGATGCCTCGCCTTGCGCCCGCGCCGCAGTCAGGCTCTGCTCCGGTGTCAAGGCTTCGGGATCGACAATCAGCTCAATCATCGCTGCCTTGCCGCTGGCCGCCGCCGCCGCGAAAACGTCTGCGAAATCCTCCGTCTTGCGCACTGTCTCACCGAAAGCGCCATAGGCGCGGGCGAGCGCCGCGAAATCCGGGTTGGCAAGTTCCGTCGCGTACGCGCGGGACGGATAGGTTCGCTCCTGATGCATGCGGATGGTGCCGAGCATGCCGTTATTGACGATGATAAAAATGACGGCCGCATTGAACTGCATGGCCGTCGCCAGCTCCTGTCCCAGCATCATGAAACAGCCGTCGCCGTTGAAGCTGACGACAGTGCGGGCGGGTTCCGTGAGCTTGGCGCTGATCGCGGCAGGAACGCTGTAGCCCATGGCCCCGCTGGTCGGGGCGAGCTGGGTGCGGTATTTCTTGTGCTGGAAGAAGCGATGCGCCCAGACCGCGTAGTTTCCGGCGCCCGCTGTCACAATGGCATCCTCGGGCAGGGTCTCGTTAAGATACGCGACGATTTTGCCAAGATTGACCGGTCCCGGCACCTCTGTCGGCTTGATCCGCGCAAGATAATCGGCGCGCGCGGCCTTGACCCAGTCGTCACGGGAGGCAGCATTCCATGACGCCATGGCCCGCGCGGCGGCGGCAAATTCCGGCATCCGCGCATTGATCGCGAGATCGGGAAGATAGACCCGGCCGAGCTCCCCGGCCCCCGGATGGACATGCACCAGCGCCATGGCGGGATCGGGCGCATTTACGAGCGTATATCCCTGTGTCGTCATCTCACCCAACCTTGGGCCGACCACCAGCAGCAGATCGCTCTCCTTGATGCGCGCCGCCAGTTTGGGATTAAGCGCGATGCCGACATCGCCTGCATAATTGGGATGGCGGTTATCAAAGCAGTCCTGGGAGCGGAGAGAAGCGCCGACCGGAATGCCATGAGCCTCCGCGAAAGCCTCAATGTCATGAACGGCGGCCTGCGTCCAGGTCGCGCCGCCAACGATCATAAAAGGGCGCTTGGCCTTTTCAAGACGGTTTTCAAGATCCGTCATAACATCGGTGGAGGGGGCGATGGACGGCGCCTTTGCCGGATGGCTGATATCGGCAACCACCACCTCGTCGGTCAGCATATCTTCGGGGAGCGCCAGAACCACCGGCCCCGGACGGCCGGACAGCGCGGTGTGATAGGCGCGGCTGATATATTCGGGAATACGGCGGGCGTCGTCGATCTGCGCCACCCATTTCGCCATTTCGCCAAAAACCCGGCGATAATCCATTTCCTGGAAAGCCTCACGGTCGATGGTGTCGCGCGCGACCTGTCCGATAAACAGGATCATCGGCGTGCTGTCCTGAAACGCCGTATGCAGGCCGATCGCCGCGTTGGTCGCGCCGGGTCCGCGGGTCACCATGCAGATGCCGGGCCGTCCGGTGAGCTTGCCGTAAGCCTCCGCCATATTGGCCGCGCCCCCCTCATGGCGGGTGTTGATCATGCGGATGGCGTTGGCGTGGTTATACAACCCGTCGATCACCGCGAGATAGCTCTCTCCGGGGACACAGAAAACCGTATCCGCGCCCTGGATGGCCAGCTGGTCCGCGAGAATTGCGCCGCCCGTTCTTGCTTTTTGTGTTTCTGTCATTTTCCCCTCTGAAGGCCGCTGGCCCTAACAAACCTCAAAACCACCGTAATGTCTAGGGTCAGGACGGGCTATTTTATTGTGACGCCACGCCGCCGCAGGGCGCCGATCACGGAGAAGAGCGCGAACATGACAGCGGCAGCGGTGACGATGCTCGGTCCGGAAGGCGTATCGAACTCGATGGAGCCGGAAATGCCGCCCAGAACCGCCAGCAATCCAAGGATCGCCGCCCAGATCGCCATATTTTCCGGCGAGGTGACAAGCTGGCGCGCCGTCGCCGCCGGAATGATCAGCATCGAGGTGATCAGCAGGATGCCGACAATCCGGATTGAGACCGCGACAACAATGGTCATCAGCAGCATCAGGAGAATATTGCTCCAGACCGTGTTCACCCCCTCGGCGCGGGCCAGATCCTCATGGATGGTCATCAGGGTGAGCGATGACCAGTTGAGCACGAGGAGGCCGATGACCACCATGCCGCCGCCATAAATCCAGTAAAGATCGCTGAACCGCACGGTCAGGATATCGCCAAACAGGTAGCTGTAGAGGTCAAAGCGGGCGTTATCGAGGAAACTGAGCGCGACCATGCCGATGGAAAGCGCCGCATGGGCGAGAATGCCGAGCAGGGTATCAGTCGCCAGCACCCGTCTATGCTGCAACCAGACCAGCAGAAGCGCGAACAGGGTACAGACGATCACCGTACCGAGATTGATATTGATGCCGTATAGCAGGCCAAGGGCGATGCCGAGGAGCGCGCTATGGGCGAGGGAATCGCCGAAATAGGCCATCCGCCGCCAGACGACGAAACAACCGAGCGGTCCGGCAATCAGCGCGACCCCGATCCCCGCCGCCAGCGCGCGAAGGATAAACTCATCCGGCATGCGGCCCTCCCGGATGGGGATGATCATGGGCATGGTCATGATCGTGGGAATGCGGCAAATCATGTTCATGATCATGTGCATGGTGGTGATCATGGTTATAGACAGCCATCAGCCGCGCCATGTCATCGCCGAAAAGCGAAATGAACTCGGGATCCCGGGTCACCATATGCGGCTCCCCTGAGCAGCAGACGTGACGATAGAGACAGACGACCTGCTTGGTACTCGACATCACCAGATGCAGATCATGGGAGACCATCAGGATACTGACCGCACGCTCCGCATAGATCCGGTCGAGCAGCTTGTAAAAGGCGAGCTGCCCGGTGACATCGAGATTCTGCGCGGGTTCGTCCAGCACCAGGAGTTCCGGATTATCCAGGAGCGCCCGCGCCAGCAATACCCGCTGCAGCTCGCCGCCTGACAAGACATGCAATGGCTGATCGAGGATATTTTCGATGGCGGTTTCGCCTGCCACCTGCGCCAGTGCCGCCTTGTCCGCCTTTTTTCGTAAAGTGAGAAACCGGCGGGTCAGAATGGGGATCGTATGATCGGCGACAAGCCGCTGCGGCACATAGCCGATCTTGAGGCCCGCTTTTCGCGCGACTGTCCCCTCCGACGGCGCATAAAAGCCCATCATGCATTTCAGCAGCATCGATTTACCGGCGCCGTTCGGGCCGATGATGGTAATGAAATCGCGCTCCTTCACGTCGAGCGAGACGTCACTCAGGATTGTCTTGCCGTCACGGAACACGCTGACGTGGCTGGCAGAGAGGAGACTGGTCATTTTCTAATGAAGACCCCGGCAGTCGCCGCATTCACCGGTGATTTCAAGGGTGATATGTTCGGGCAGGAATTCGTTGCGGCGTCCGGTTTTGGCGATCGCCTCAACGAGATCCGCACTGCAGCATTCCTTCGCCTCGCCGCAATCGGAGCAGATCAGGAAATAGCATTCGCTATGTTTAAGCGGATGGCTGCAGCCGACAAAGGCATTGAGGCTGTTGATCTTGTGAACCAGTCCGTTTTCCGTCAGGAAATCCAGCGCCCGGTAAACCGTTGGCGGCTTGATTGCGGCGATGCGGGCGTCGAGCTTATCGAGAATATCATAGGCCTTGATCGGGCCATGGCTCGTCCAGACCAGTTCCAGAACCTTGCGGCGCAGATCGGTGAAGCGCAGGCCCCGGTCATTGCAGATGCTCTCCGCCCGGACCAGCGCTTCAGTGATACAGTCGTTATGGCTGGTGCAGTTATGCATAATTTCCGAAAGCGGTGATTGACAAGATTATGTTATAATATAACATTACCGGTCTTTCGCAAGCTGAATTTCCAAGGACACGCCCTTCCCATGATCCGGCCCCTCTTCATTGCCATCCTGTCCCTGCTTTTCATCAACGGAGCCTCTGCCGCGGCCAAAGGCGGCGTTGTCGTGACCCTCAAGCCCCTGCACTCGCTCGTGCAAGGCGTGATGGGCGAAACAGGCGAAGCGGTTTTACTCGTCACCGGCGCAACCTCCCCGCACGGGTTTTCCCTCAAACCCTCCCAAATCCGGAGCCTGCAGCAAGCAGCGGTGGTTTTCTATATTGATGAGGCCATAGAGAGTTTTCTCGTTAATGCGCTGGAGGCGCTCCCGCCCGGCGTTCGCAAATACGCCGTCGCCGAGGAGGCCGGCCTGGATGTCCTTGGACTCCGCGAGGGCGGGGCATGGGAGGCCCATGACGAGCATGATACGCACCCTCATGCGGAGAAAACCACGCATGATCATGGCGCGGATAACCTGCATGTCTGGCTGGATATCGGCAACGCCGGGAAAATCACCCTCGCCGTCGCCGCCGAGCTTGGCCGTCTTTATCCGGAGAATAGCGCGATTTACGGGAAAAACGCCAGGAACCTCATGGCCCGCCTCAATCTGCTGGACACCGGCCTGCAAGCAAAGCTCGCGCCCGTCCGGGATAAACCGTTTATTGTCCTTCATGACGCCTATCCCTATTTGGAGCGGCGCTATGGCCTGACCGCCGCGGGCTCGATCACGATTGAGCCGGACCAGCCTCCCTCAGCGCATCGGATTCATGAAATCCGCCAGAAAATAGAGGAGAGCCACGCCGTCTGTATCTTCCGCGAACCTCAGTTCGACGACAAGCTGGTGCGCACGGTCGCCGAGGGCCTGCCCGTCAAGCTCGCGACGCTTGACCCGCTTGGCGCGGGCTTAACGCCGGGGCCCGAGCTCTATTTCGACCTTCTGGACGGCCTCGCTAATGATCTTGTGGAGTGCCTTAGCAAGTAGTGCGCGTTTCAGTCCGTATGAATTTCTTGTGGCAATAAAATTTATGATTTATCTTTAATCGAATGGCGGGTCTTAGGTTGGTAATGCGCCCGCGTTTGGGTATACAAAATGTCTTCAGAAATATCCAACTATCTAACGGCTAACAATATAGCCAGTGCTGTAGCTATTTTGACAGGAATAGTAGGCTCTATAACCGGGATAGTAAGTTTAATTAAAGTTAATAAGCTAAAATCTCTCGATTTAAGAATGGAACATGGCCGTCTTCAAAATATTATTCAAGTGAGGCTTGACGATATAAACAAGCTTTGTGAAAAAGCGGACAGTTCAAGAAAAGCAATTTATTCAGCTCGAGGCCTTACCAATTCCGGGTCATCGGAGAAATGGAAAGCAGAAATTTTAGAAAATAAAAGTAAAATTGGCAAATTATCCGAACAATTTTCAAAACAGAAAACTGTCACTTCCCCTCTATCTATACAGAATTTAGAAGTCAGAGTTATCGAATTACATAACATCGAACAGCAAATTAAATTCCTGACTGAAGCATTTAAGGCCTCAATTGCGGAAGACGATGTCGACAGAGAAAGAATCTTCCAGATGAGGCCTCAAAGATAGAAAAAGACCCCCAATCTTCCGATCAAAACCCTTTTTCGACTAAAATCAGGCCCGGCGCTCGCCGAGAAGCTTTTTGCTCCGTTCCTCGGCGCATTTAATGCAGAGCGCCGTTTAGGGAGGCGCCTGCAACCGCTTGGCGCTGATCCCCCCGCCGCAAGCCGCGCAGGTCTGGTAAGCCCCCGCCTCGATGCGCTCCAGCGCTCCCTTGATCATCTCGATCTCGTGGATAACGGCTTCCTCGAGCCGCTCATCGACCTCGTCTTCCTCCCGTTCTTCTGCCTGTTCGGAGAAGGAGGCGCTATGGCTCCCCCGCAGCCGCGCTTCAATCCCCTCCAGCCGCCGGATTTCTTCCTCCAACTTGTCTCGCAACTCTGTCTTTATTTTTTTAATATCCACGGATCACCCTCCTGAAAACATATCCTTGCTTAACATATCTATATAGGAAATGAATAATGGCATTGATATGGATCAAGCTCTCCCCCATTGTGTTTTCAACAATAATAAAAATACCCCAACAGAAACCGGATATCGGCACAGCCGGGACCGGCTAGTCTCGCCCTATATGGCACTAAAATGAAAGAGGCTGCAAATGTCGCTCAAAAACTGGGGTTTACTGGTGTTCCTGTCGATCATATGGGGCGGCTCCTTTTACTTCGTCGAAGTGGCGCTGGTTGATTTCACGCCGTTCACGATCGTATTCCTGCGCGTTTTTCTCGCCGCCCTGACCCTGATCGCGGTTATCTACCTCACCGGCGGCAGGCTCCCACGGGATGCGAATCTCTGGGGCAACTATCTTGTCATGGGGCTGCTTAACAACGCTATCCCGTTCAGCCTGATCGTCTGGGGGCAGACGCAGATCACCGGGAGCGTCGCCTCCATCCTGAACGCGATGACGCCGATTTTCGGCGTACTGGTCGCCCATATCTTCACCAAGGACGAACGTTTGACGCTGAACAAGGCCATCGGCATCCTGCTCGGTTTCACGGGCGTTTACGTGATGATGCAGCCCACCCTGAAGGATGGTTTCAGCCTGCAGGGGTTCGGACAGCTCGCGATCCTCGGCGCCGCACTTTTCTACGCCTTTGGCGGGGTTTGGGGCAAGCGGCTGACGGGTACCCCGCCGCTTCAGAATGCCGCAGGCATGCTTATTTGCTCAAGCCTGATTATCCTGCCCGTCCTGTTTATCTTCGAGGATCCCTTTTCGCTGAGCGTCCATGCGGCGAGCCTCGGCGCGGTTCTGGGCATCGCCGTGCTCAGCACCGCGCTCGCCTTCATGCTCTATTTCCGCGTTCTCGCCAGCGCCGGAACGGTCAATCTGCTTCTCGTGACCTATCTCGTGCCGGTCAGCGCGCTGATGCTCGGCATGGGCCTGCTCGGCGAGAGGCTCGCCCCGGTCACCTTCGTTGGTATGGGAATCATCTTCGCCGGGCTTGTGATCATCGATGGCCGGGCGGTGAAATCGATCCGGCGCCTCGCCCGGTCGTAAAGCATGGGGCCACGACGCTCTTGCCGACGGCCCTTCAATCTGGCTACACTTGCCAGCCATATCATCATTCATACGGTGACGGGAGAAATGAAATGTGGCCGAACCACCGATTACTTGACCTGCTTCAGATAGACCTGCCGATTATCCAGGCGCCGATGGCTGGAGCCAATGGCTCGGCGATGGTAATTGCGGTCAGCGAGGCGGGCGGTCTCGGATCGCTCCCTTGCGCGATGTTGGACGAGGACAAGATGCGGGCGGAAACGGGCGTCATCCGTCAGCAAACGGACCGCCCTTTTAACATGAATTTCTTCTGCCATACCGCCGTCGCCCCAACCGACGAGCAACAGGCCGCCTGGACCGCCCGGCTCGCGCCTTTTTATGCCGAGTATGGCATCGATCCGTCCGCCGTCGCCTCCGCGCCCGTTCGCCGCGCCTTCGATGACGGCATGTGCGCGCTTGTCGAGGAGGTCAGGCCGAAGGTGGTCAGTTTTCATTTTGGCCTGCCGTCAGGCGCGCTGCTCGCGCGCGTCAAGAAAACCGGCGCCCGCGTTTTATCGAGTGCAACCACAGTGGTGGATGCCCGCTGGCTTGAGGAAAACGGCTGCGATGCCATTATTGCGCAAGGCTATGAGGCGGGCGGTCATCGCGGCATGTTCCTGACCAGGGACGTTACGGCGCAGGCTGGCACCATGGCGCTCCTGCCGCAGGTGGCCGATGCCGTCAAACTGCCGGTGATCGCGGCGGGGGGCATTGCCGACGGGCGCGGAATTGCGGCGGCCTTCGCGCTCGGCGCGGCGGGTGTACAGATCGGCACCGCCTACCTGTTCACGCCGCAATCGCTGATCACCGATCTCCATCGCGCCGCGCTGCGCGCCGCCACGGACGACAAGACCGTGATTACGAATGTCTTTTCGGGCAAGCCCGCGCGGGGCCTGATCAACCGGGTGATCCGCGACGTTGGGCCGATGTCCGAGGATGCGCCGCCCTTTCCAACAGCAGGCGCCGCCCTCGCTCCGCTCAAGGCCAAGGCGGAAATTTCAGGCACCGGCGATTTCACCTCTCTCTGGTCGGGACAGGCGGCGGCGCTCGGCCGTGATATCGACGCCGGAGACCTTACCCGCAACCTTGCATCGGAAGCAAGTCAGCGCTTGAGACTGTTGGCCGGTTTATAGAGATTGGTTGACATTCCGGCAATTTAGCGTACAAGTCACGCATTGCCGAAGCGATGCCAGAAGAGTGTCGCGTTGCAGTCGCTGTATAGCGCCAATTTTGACCACTTGAAAAATAGTCCGTCAAAGCCAGCCCTAAATTAGCAGAAAAAATCGCGATCGAAACTAAACTCGACCGTTTTTCTGTGTCCGGGTTCGGGGTGTTATGATCTGCAACAGGCTTCTTGTAACTGGAAAGTACTTATTAAATGACTAAATTCACAGACCTCGGTCTGAACGCTTCCGTCCTTCGCGCCGTCCTTGAGGGCGGTTATGAAGACATGACCCCCATTCAAAAGCAGGCCATCCCCGTTGTCCTTGATGGCAAGGACCTTATCGGGGTCGCCCAGACAGGCACCGGGAAAACCGCCGCCTTTTCACTTCCCCTCATTCAGAAACTGCTGACCGGCGAAGGCAAGCGCGCACCGAAAGGCGCCCGCGCCCTGATCCTCGCCCCGACACGCGAACTTGCTATCCAGATCGCGGAAAATATCCAGGCCTATGCCAAATATCTGCATCTTCGGACCACATTGGTCTATGGCGGCGCGTCGCCCAAGCCGCAGATCAAGGCAATGGCCCCCGGCGTCGATATCCTGATCGCCACGCCAGGCCGTTTGCTCGATCTGATGAACCAGAAATTTATCAATCTCAGCCAGGTCGAATATCTGGTGCTCGACGAAGCGGACCGGATGCTTGACATGGGCTTTATCCGCGATATTCAGAAAATCATCGCCCAGCTGCCGAAATCGCGGCAGACCCTGCTGTTCTCCGCGACCATGCCGACAACGGTCCTGAAACTCGCAAACAGCATTCTCAACAATCCACACCGCATCGACGTTGCCCCGGCGGCAACCACGGCGGAAAAGGTGGACCAGCATGTGCTGCTTGTACCCAAGGGCCGCAAGCGCGAACTGCTTGCCCATGTCCTGAAAGACGAAAGCCTCAGCCGCGTGCTGATTTTCACCCGCACCAAGCATGGCGCCAACAAGGTCGCCAAGCAACTCGATCAGCTCGGCATCTCGTCCGGCGCCATCCATGGCAACAAATCGCAGAACGCGCGCCAGAAGGCGCTCAATGATTTCCGCACCGGCGAGACCCGGACGCTTGTCGCGACCGACGTTGCCGCGCGCGGGATCGATGTCGATGGCGTTACCCATGTGATCAATTTCGAGATCCCGAACGAGCCCGAAAGCTATGTCCATCGCATCGGTCGGACGGCTCGGGCGGGCGCTGCCGGTGCGTCGCTCTCCTTCTGCGATCATGATGAGCGGGGTTTCCTGCGCGATATCGAGAAAACCATCCGCCAGCAGGTGCCGGTTCTGGAGGATCATCCCTTTCATCTGGAAGGGATTGCAAATGCCCCGGCCAGCCAGGATAACGATTCCGGCAATAACGGGCGCCGCGGCGCCCCGAACCGCCGCGCGGGCTCCGGCAGGCAAAAACCGAACAACCGTCCCTCCGGCCAGCCGAAATCGCAGCGGTCCCGGCCAAACAGCGGCGGTGGACAACGCAACCAGCGCCGTCAGGCAGTCTCCGCCTGACAGCTGCTGTCTCTCTTCTTTAGCCTTTGAAGACAAGGATCCGGGCCATAATGGTTCCGGATCTTTTTTTCATGTGTACGGTATCAGCCGCACAGGTTGACTTTTATTAGAATAGGATAAAATATATAGGCGGTTATTTAGCATTGGAATTGAAAGGATGTGACATGCGTCTTCCCCAATTATTCCTGACTAGACTTATCCTGCTGTTGAGTCTTGTCATTTTGCTCCCCTCCTGCGCGACCCAGGCTGATGTTGAACGAGCTGAGCGCCAAGCCGAATAGCGGAACTTGCATCGACTCCTGTTTCAAGCCAATCCATCCGGGAACAATTATTCCCAAAGCGAATAGAGCCCGGTAACGATGAAAGCCGCGGCAGCCACAAGCCGCACAGTCTTGAACGGGATCCGGGCCATCACGACACTGCCGGCCAGAACGACGGGCACATTGGCGAGCAGCATGCCCAGCGTCGTTCCAATGGTGACAAGGACAACGGAATTGAAATGCGCGCCCAGCAGGACCGTCGCGATTTGTGTCTTGTCGCCGATTTCCGCCAGAAAAAACAGGATGCAGGACACCAGAAAAGCGCCGTAACCGTCCCAGCGCGCGGTCGGCTCGTCCTCCTTGTCCGGTATCAGCAGCCAGAGGCCGACAGCGATAAAACTGCCGCCGATAATCCAGTGTCCTGTGGCGCTCGCCAGGAAATGCCCGAGCCAGGCACCAGCTCCCGCCGACGCGGCGTGATTGGCAAGGGTTGCAACGAATATGCCCGCAATAATGCTCCAGGGCCTGTTGAATCTGGTAATGAGAAACAACGAAAGGAGCTGGGTTTTGTCGCCTATTTCTGCGAGAGCGACGGTGACGATAGAGGTAAAAAGCGCTTCCATTTAAATAATCCGGCAGGACAATGAACCAAGGCCAAACAACGGCGTCCCGCGGATGGTGCCGTTATTTGCCTTAGGTCTTGTCGGCATTGCGATGACACACAATGCGAACCTGCCACAAGCCATGAGGGCTCAAGTATGTTGACAGGCTCACTCACCAGAAGATGAGCGGACTACTCCCCTATGACGCGCATTCCCTACCATAACGGGCGGTCTCCTGTCCACGGAAACCAGCCGTCCAATCACCACGCCGGATTTCCTGATACTGAAAAAGGCGCCGTAGCGTCTAATATTTCTGGCCGGCATAATTCATCTTTTTCCGTTGCAGGCCCAGCGCGATCAGCAGCAAAAGCACGAAAGTCTTGAGGCTTGGCGCGCGCATTAACTCCTTCGCCAGACCCTTCACCGCCTCTTTCCGTTGCCCCTGGTTGGAAAGAAGACGAGCCACGCGGCGCACCGCCGTCGCCCTCATTTTCTTCAGAAACGCAATATGGAAATCAGAAAGCGACAACTCCTCCGCAAGTTCGATGAGCGATTCAACGGCGACGGCCCGGGCGGACCATGCCTTTTCCTGATCGCGGGAAATACTGTCGGGCTGCAGATAATAGACGCCCAGCGGGTTTTTGACATGGAGCGCATCATTCCTTGCCAGGACCCGTGCAAAGAGATGAAAATCCTGATTATTGTCCAGCTCCGGATGGAACAGATAGCCCGAGTGACAGAGTTTATCCAAAACGGATTTGCGCAGCAGGGCGAAGGAGGGGATAAATTCGCCGGTATGATTTAAGTAGAAGGTCAATCCTTCTCCTTGCGAAAATTCCTTCACCTCGGGTTCCTGCGGTTGGTGTCTTTCAATTAACGCCCGGAAATTTCCATCGAAACATTTATAAAAGCCGCCAAAGCAGCCGCCGCAATCGCCATTTTTTTCAAGCAGGCTGGCCGAGATCTCCAGAAATTCAGGGCAAAGGATATCGTCCGCATCCAGAAACAGAACGTAGTCACCCGTAACCTTTGCAAATCCGGTATTCCGGGCATTCTGCACACCCATATTCCGGTCATGGCGGATGATTTTAACGTCAGGATAGTTATCCCCGATGAGGCTGGAGACAGGATTCTCGCTATGGTCATCCACAATGACGATTTCATCGGCAGCGCGGCTTTGACCGAGCAGCGCATCCAGCGTGCCGCAAATCGTCGCATCGCAGTTATACGCGGGGATCACAACGGAAATCCTGAAGTTTGTCATTCCTGTGAAATTCCAAGTAACTATATTACGTGACCGGGCCGATAGAAACCTGGCCGTTATGCTCTATTTTCAGGTCATAGAAGACGCAGATTTTATGTCAACTCAAAACGGCATACCTTACTTTAAAAACAGCCTTTTGCCATAAGCATTATTCGCGAATACCTGTTGGCGCCGGACTATGAGGATCCGGGAAAATTCCCTCCGTGAGGGGGAGATTGGTGGAGCCAAACGGGAGCTCTTACTAGAACCAAAATTACTTTTTATAGCTTGGTTCTAAAAAAGGGCGGAGGATCGGGGAGAAAGCGTCGCATGTGTCCGATTCAATTATATCGAGAGGTTAGAGCTAAACTACCTCCTTGCGTCAGTTAATCCCGTACCCGTTTTATGTACCAGTCCAATGGATTTGCAATTGATTGCAAATCATTCCCTGGGTTATTGCGATAGACGTCGTTTGCGATCTTCAAATTCATCGCCGTCGATCTCACCTTGCGCGTACCGTTCCTTCAGGATTTCAAGCGGCGTCTTTTCCGAGGTTGGCGGCGTTCCGCCAGTATGGGTTCTTCTCAATCCTCGAACCGCAAAAAGAATCAAGGCAATCAACCCGCCAAAGATCAGGATCATCCATAGAATTCCGAAACCGCCCTGCATAAATCCAAACTCATGCCCATATCCCCCTCCCATCATATGCCAACCCTCTGTTTGGTCGGTAGAGGGATCGGCCAATGCCAGCTTTGGCATCAATGTGAAGATGAAAGCCGGAAATAAATAATAGGTTTGATTTGCAATTAACGTCATTAATGTTTGCTTGCCGGGATGGTTGCCGATGGTCAGGATTTTCATGAATTTTTTCCGGTTAATTGGTTGATAGGCGCATCCTGTATCTCTCGTAAGTGATCTATTTCAGACGTCGGCCTACATTCCCCCGCATTCCAGGCCGATCAGCTGATCAGCGATTTTTTTCTGCTCATCGCTGAGCGCCTCATAGAGCATTGTGGTTGCGGGTTTGACGGCTTTCAGGGCATCCAGCATAGCCTGCATTCCACTGATGTGGGCATCCATCCTGACGATTGCATTTCCATCTTGCATTGTCTTCATCATCTGTGTCCGCATGTCCTGCATACCGCTCATACGGTTCCTTACGGCATCGGAATATTCTTTCCAGACGCCTTCCTGGTCGGCCTTGATCTGAAGTTCCGCCTTCAGGAAGGCGAGGCGGCCTTCAGCCATCGAACGCATTCGACTTGGCCCCATGGCACTGCCTTGCATCATGCCGCCCTGCTTCATGCCTCCTTGCATTCCGCCGCCCTGCATTGAGCCCGGCCCCATACCACCGTGATCCATCATATTCATCATCGGGCATCCTCCGCCCATCATCTGCCCGCCTTGCATATTTGAATGCGCAGAAGCGGGAGAAAGGGCGAGGGCGCCGAGAACAAGTGAAGTTGCAGATACCAAGAGTATTTTTTTCATAATGATGTTTGATCCTTTATTTTATCTGGAGGAACGGCTTTGAACACAACGAACTGTCAAAACTTCCGTATTTGAGCTTTTGTCACGCGGCTTCGTCAATCATGGCAATAACGGCTTTTTCCACGTCCTCGGCGATCTTTGCCGTCTTGGGTGAATTTGAGAGTAATTCCAGCATTGCAGTGGGGCGGATCATGCCGATCCTGGTCTTTTCTTTTTCGGAATAAACAGACACACGGCAGGGGAGCGCCATGTTCAGGTCCATATCCACCATCAGGACGTCCTTGGCGGTTTGCGGATTGCAGATTTCAAGAATCTGGCAGGCATTGGGAAAATCCACGCCTTTCTTCTCAAGCGTTTCCTGAAGGTTATGAATATGCAACACGCCAAATTTGTGACGGACAACGGCCGCCTGTAAATCCGCGACCGCTTGCTCAACGGATTTCGATGTCTCTTTAATATATTTCATAACAATTCCTGAGTTTATAAGGGTTAAATGGTCGCTGTGTTGCATATTCGCAGATGTAGAAACCTGTATGAGAATTCGCGCTTGTTTCATGTAATCAAAGGACTGCCAGAAAGACAGGCGCCAGAAAAAATCAAAGAAATTACATGGTTATCTGAGCATTTATTTCATAGCGAAATTCAATCCCTCATCTGATCTGGAGAAGCGGGGATTATATGCAAGACAGAAAAACCAGCATTGATCACGATCAATATTAGGGCCGCATGCTGATCAAATCCACGTGATGTACTGAAAGCCTTCAGGCCGCTTTTGCCGGAAAATACGCCTAGTTTTCATCACCATCCTGCCACCGTAAAAACAATTTTTCGCCAACGAAAATCACCGTGATTCCGATTAGGGAGGCGTAAATGACCATTATGTCTGTGGAGGCCTTCACAATCAGGAATGCCGAAAGTATGACGACATCGAAAACAATTGCGGCAATGACGATAAAGCCATTGGCATCAATCTCTTTGCGTAAATGGCGGAACACGCCCCAGTGGATGGCAATATCCATAATAATATAAAAGATAGCCCCAAGGGACGCGATACGGCTCAAATCAAAAAACATGGTCAGGAAAATGGCAATCACGACGGTATAAACCAGCGTGTGCTTCTGGATATCCCCCGGCATGCCAAAATGGCTATGCGGGACCAGTTTCATGTCGGTGAGCATGGCAAGCATCCGCGATACGGCAAATACGCTGGCAATCAGGCCGGATATCGTCGCGACAATCGCCAGTCCGACTGTGAACCATAATCCGTATTCACCAAAGGCAGGACGCGCCGCCCGCGCCAGCGCGAAGTCTTTGGCGGCAATAATCTCGGATAATGTGAGATTTCCAGCGACCGCGAATGCGACCAGCAAATAGATGATGATGCAGATCAAAATCGAAATAATGATCGCCCGTCCGACATTCTTGTGGGGGTCTATAATTTCCGAGCCACTATTGGTGATGGTTGTAAATCCCTTAAACGCCAGAATGGCCAGCGCCATTGCCGCCAGAAATCCCGCCATGGAAGTATCGCTAACATTATTCGTTTTAATCCCTTCGAAAGAAATACCTGCAAGCCACAAGCCGCCCGCTGCAAATATGACGATGCCGCCGATCTTTAGAAAAGCCATAAACAATGAAAATCCGCCAATAAGCCAATTTCCTGAGACATTGATTAAAAAGGCAAAAACCAGCACACTAACAGCCAGTGCAGTCACGGCCCAGCCGGCAGATTCAGCGTTGAATAACTGCATGGTGTAGGATCCGAAAGTACGGGCGACCAGGCTTTCGTTGATGACCATCGAAAAATACATGAGTAACGCTCCACCGGCTGTCACCGTTCCCCGGCCATAAGCCTTCTGTAGAAACATGCCGATGCCGCCTGCGGATGGAAAAGCGTTGGATAGTTTAATATATGAGTAAGCGCTAAAAGCTGTCACGGCCGCCGCCGCAAGAAAGGCAAGCGGGAACAAGGAGCCCGCCAGCTCCGCGATCTGGCCTGTAAGCGCGAGGATACCTGCGCCGATCATCACACCGGTTCCCATGGATACCGCGCCGAGAAGTGTCAGACTGTTCTTCTTGTATTGCTTTGATCGGCTATGCTTTGAATGATCTGTCATTGCTTTCCTCTCAAGTTTTTGTCGTTAGATCACTTTTGAATTCACTACCTGTTTCAACAGAATGGCATTCTGCCCAAGCCGACATTTTCTTATTGTGCAAGACGATTATTATTTTGACGGCTTTACATGTGCCGTAAACGGCAATTCTCCATTCGCAAGAACCAACTTCAAGTCTATACTTTGATCAGTTTTTAGAGGCTCTTCAAAATTGGAAAGACGAATAAACATATGGGTAGTTGTCAGATCGAGATTTTCTTCGCTTAACAGTGTGATTGATCCAATCTCTGCATAATTTATATTGTCTAGGCTCAGGACCTATTAAATTTCTTGCATGATGTTTTGAAGGTTGATTCAATGGAGGCGCCGAAGGAGGTGCTGCCTATGAGTGAGTTATTGATGTTGAGCGAGGCGCAGATGCGGCGTCTAACGCCTTATTTTCCG
>JAIOYL010000036.1 GCA_021741195.1 Sneathiella sp.
CAACCGCCGCCTCAAGATCGGCTTTTCGAAAATCCGGCCAAAGCACATCAAGGAACACCAATTCCGTATAGGCGCATTGCCAGAGCAGGAAATTGCTGAGGCGTTTCTCTCCGCTCGTGCGGATCAGCAGATCCGGATCGGGAAGATCGGCGGTTTCCAGAAAGCGCGACACCATGTCCTCATCAATCTGTTCAGGCTCCAGCTCTCCCGCCTTGATTTTCCCGCCCATCGCGCGCATCGCGCCGACGATTTCGGCCTGGCTGCCATAGCTTAGCGCGATGGTCAGGATCAGTTTGGAATTGCTTTTGGTTGCCTCGCAAATCTCCTCAGTCAATAACTGAATATCTTCAGGTAACTTTTTGATATTACCAATAAAATTTACCTTTACACCAGCGTCGAAAAGGGCCTTGATTTCCTTTTTAAAAAAGAAACGGAACAACCCCATCAGGTGATTGATTTCCTCGACCGGCCGGTTCCAGTTCTCGGACGAGAAAGCATAAAGGGTCAGATATCGAACGCCAATCTCCCCGCATCCCTTGACCGCTTCACGAACGGCTTCCGCCCCCTGCTCATGTCCGCGAAGACGCTGCAGCGACCGCTTTTTTGCCCAGCGGCCGTTCCCGTCCATGATAATCGCTACGTGATCGGGAATGGCGCTTGCCGGCGCGTCAGGAGAGGGTACAGCTGTCATGCATCAAACCTGCATGATTTCTTGCTGCTTCTCGGTCAGCATCTCGTCTACCTTCACAACATAGCTGTCCGTCAGCTTCTGAATTCTGTCTTCAGACTTTTTCCGCTCGTCTTCCGAAAGGTCTCCGTCTTTTTCCGCAGCCTTGGCATCGTCCATACCGTGTCGGCGGACATTGCGAATGGCGATTTTGGCATTTTCCGAGAAACTCGCCGCCACTTTTGCGAGCTCCGCCCGGCGTTCTTCCGTGAGCTCGGGGATCGGCACGCGAACGACTGCGCCGTCGACCACCGGATTGAGACCGAGACCGGCGTTGCGGATCCCCTTTTCAACCGCCTTGACATTGCCCTTGTCCCAGACCTGGACAGACAGCGACCGTGGCTCCGGCGCACTTACCGTTGCGACCTGCAATATCGGCATGGAAGCACCATAGCTCTCCACCATCACCGTATCGAGCAGACTGACATGCGACCGGCCCGTCCGCAGTCCTGCAAACTCATGTTTCAGAGCTTCCAGGGCCCCCTGCATCCGTTTTTCAAGATCCTTCAAGTTTGGCGCCGCCATCTTCTTCTCCTCCATCACCGAAATCGGACTCTCGGCATTTTTCGCAAATTCAACCGGATGATCTTATACCCTTAGATCACTTCTGTGAAACATCCTTCTTTTTTTAATACGCGGGCAAAAGCGCCTTCTTCCTGGATAGAAAAGACAAGGATGGGGATATTGTTTTCGCGCGCGAGGGAAATCGCCGCCGCGTCCATAACCTTGAGGTCCTTGGCCAGCACATCAAGATGCGAGAGCGTTTCGTATCGTACGGCATCGGAATGCTTTCTGGGATCCTTGTCATAGACCCCGTCGACATTCGTTCCCTTCAGAAGCGCGTTGCATTTCATTTCCGCAGCGCGGAGCGCTGCCGCCGTATCGGTCGTGAAGTAGGGATTGCCGGTGCCGGCCGCAAAAATGACGATCCGCCCCTTTTCAAGATGCCGTTCGGCCCGCCGCCGGATATAGGGCTCGCAAACGGCTGCCATCGGAATGGCGGAAAGAACGCGGCTATCCATATCGAGCGCTTCAATCGCATTTTGCAGGGCAAGGGCGTTCATCACCGTTGCCAGCATACCCATATAGTCCGCGCTGGAGCGGTCCATTCCCTTTGCTGTTCCGGAAATTCCACGAAAGATATTACCGCCGCCAACGACAACGCAAACCTCGACGCCCATGGCATGGGCGGCGCGGATGTCCTTGGCGATGCGGGAGACTGTCTCGACGTCAATACCATATTGCTGGTTTCCAAGAAGTGCTTCACCTGAACATTTCAGCAGAACCCTGCGATACTGAGGCGCGTTCGACATGTTATTCCCCAAAAAATAATACTGACGGCAATCCGGTGTCGGAAAGACAGCATACAGAAAAAGTTTGATTTGAAAAGCCGTGCAGGACTCCTCATAAAAATATGGCGGCCTCTTGTTGGAGACCGCCATATCATGTTCAGCGCAATTGCTTATCTTGCCGCCGCGGCAACCTCTGCGGCGAAATCGGTTTCTTCCTTCTCGATGCCCTCGCCAACCGAGTAGCGAACCATGCCGGTGACCTCGATCGGGCTGCCGATCTGCTTGGCAACGAGATCGATGGCGGCTTTCACCGTATTTTCACCGTCAACGACGAATGTCTGCTCAAGCAGCACGACATCCTTATAGAACTTGCTGAGGCGTCCTTCGACCATCTTGCCGATGATTTCCTCCGGCTTGCCGGATTCGCGCGCCTGCTGCGACAGAACCGCACGTTCGCGCTCAACCGCTGCCGGATCAAGATCGGCAACGCTGATCGATTGCGGGCTGGTCGCGGCGACATGCATCGCGATCTGCTTGCCAAGAGTGGCAAGGGCCGCGGTATCGCCTTCGCTTTTCAGGGCGACGAGAATACCGATCTTGCCGAGGCCGTCAGCAACCGAGTTATGCACATAGGACGCAACGACACCCTTGTCGACATTCAAAGTCGTCGCGCGACGCAAGTTCATATTCTCGCCAATGGTGGCAATGGCTTCGGTCAGCTTTTCTTCGACAGTTCCGGAAGAGTCCGGGAACTTGGCAGCCTTGATCCCGTCAATGTCGTCGCCTTTTTCGGCGGCAACCGACGCAATCCCCATCACCAGCTTCTGGAAGTCTTCATTCCGGCCGACAAAATCGGTTTCTGCATTAACCTCAACAACAGCACCGGAATTTCCACTTGCCGTAACCGCGACGAGGCCTTCGGCCGCAACACGGCCTGACTTCTTCGCCGCCGTCGCCAGACCCTTGGTCCGCAGCCAGTCAATCGCCGCCTGAATATCGCCGTCCGTTTCGGTCAGCGCCTTCTTGCAATCCATCATACCCGCACCCGAAGTGGTGCGGAGTTCTTTTACCATTCCCGCTGTAATAGCAGCCATAACACATCCTCACATTTCTTTTCTTAAATGGGATAGCGCCCCGGTTTAGGCCTTTATATAGGGGCGCGCTCTCGCAGATTTAAGACGCTTTCGCGTTCTCTTCCTCTTTCGCTTCGACAGCGGCAGGTTCCGCAGCCACAGCAACCTCTTCCTCGGCTGCCTCTTCTGCTACCGGCGTAACTTCTGCCGGAATTTCTTCAGCCATGATCGGCGCATCAGCCGCGCCAAGATCGGTGCCCTGCTCCGCCATTTCAACGGAAATGCCGTCAATCACCGCCTGCTTGAACAGATCGCAGTAAAGATTGATCGCGCGAAGGGCGTCGTCATTTCCGGGGATCGGATAGGTGATGCCGTCCGGATCGGAGTTGCTGTCCAGAATAGCGACAACCGGAATACCCAGCTTGTTCGCTTCCTGAACTGCGAGCTCTTCCTTGTTTGTATCGATAACGACGATAATGTTGGGAAGACCGCCCATTTCCTTGATACCGCCGAGAGCGCGTTCCAGCTTATCGCGCTGACGGGTCATCTTGAGGATTTCTTTTTTGGTCAGGCCAATATGCTCTGAAGAAAGCTGCTCTTCCAGCTTATGAAGCTGCTTGATCGATTCAGAAACCGTTTTCCAGTTTGTCAGCATGCCGCCGAGCCAGCGGTGATTGACATAGAACTGCGCGCATTGCTTGGCGCTTTCAGCTACAACATCGGACGCCTGACGCTTCGTGCCAACGAACAGCACGCGGCCACCACCGGCGACTGTATCACGGACAACCTTGAGAGCTTGATACAGCATCGGGACCGTCTGCTGCAGGTCAAGAATATGGATTTTGTTACGGGAGCCAAAAATATAGGGACCCATTTTCGGGTTCCAGCGGCGGGATTGGTGACCAAAGTGAACGCCCGCTTCCAAGAGCTGACGCATAGTAAAAGTTGGCAGAGCCATTCTGCATTCTCCTTTTCCGGTTGAGCCTCCGTGAGCAGTGGTCCATCTGGACACCGGATGGGAAAGATCAACACAATCATCCCCAAAACCCACGTGCGAATTTAACAGTGCGCTTCTTAGGCCTCTAAATGCGGAAATGCAAGAGAAAATACAGCAAAACTGCACATTTTCAGCGTCAACGGCTAGATATCATGAACCGCGATGACACCGGGCACCGATTTGAGCGCCTGACGCACATCCGGCGGGATATTGACCTTGTCGGAGAGGTCGATTTCCACTTCCTTGGCCTCGCCCTCCAAATTCAGGATCAGGGCCGCGCGTCCCCGCCCCCTGCCCCCGGCTTTCAGGATTTCGGCAATCTGCGGCACCGGCCTGTCATCATCGACAAAAATACGCACACCGTCCGTGATGCTCGCCGCGAGCGACTCAAGCCGTTGCAGGCTCTGGACCGTCAGGCGCGGCTGGTCGCTATCGAGATTGCCCGTCACCCGCAGGACCAGTGATTGCCCGACGACCAGCAAATCGCGATACCGATCGAGGGTTTCCGCAAACATGGTCACTTCATAGGCGCCGGTCGCATCGGACAGCTGAACGAAGGCGAGCGGCTTGCCCTTCCGGGTCCGAAGCTCCCGCTTGGCCATCATCGTCCCTGCGAGCGTCGCGGCGCTTTCCGTCGTTCCAAGACTGGCAAGATAGCTGGCGGCATCACGAACACCCGCCTTGTCGAGGGTCTTTTCCCAGGCATCGAGCGGATGGCCCGAGAGATAAAAGCCGATGGCATCGAACTCCTGCTTCAGCTGCTCCATGGCCGTCCAGCGGGAGACGACGGGCAAGGCGGGCCGCACAGCGATATCTGCCGCTTCACCGCCGAAGAGGTTGACCTGGCCCGAGCCGCGCTCCTCCTCCGACTGTTGCGCCTGACGGAGGAGGGTTTCGATGGAGGCAAAAACCTGCGCCCGGTCGGCGAGCATATCGTCAAAGGCACCGGCCCGCGCGAGATTTTCCGCCTGCCGCTTATTCATATGTTTGGGGTTGAGCCTGCCCGCGAAATCAAACAGATCCTTGAATAGTCCATTATCTGCGCGTTCGCGGACAATGCCCGCCATGGCCTCGCGCCCGACATTCTTGACCGCGGCTAGCGCATAACGAACAGCGCCCTGATCGCCCTCAAATTCAACAGAAAATTCAACTTCGGACTTGTTCAGGCATGGGGGGTAAATGGGAATTTTCATCCGCTCGAGGTCCTGGCGGAATATGTTAAGCTTGTCCGTGTTGTTCATATCAAGGCTCATGGAGGCCGCCATGAACTCGACCGGATAATTCGCCTTCAGCCAGGCGGTATGGTAGGAGACGAGCGCATAAGCGGCCGCGTGGGACTTGTTGAAGCCATAGTTCGCGAATTTCGCCACCAGATCGAAGATATGGGTCGCATCCTTGGCCGTGATCCCCTTTTCATGCGCGCCTTTCGCAAAGATCGCGCGTTGCTGGTCCATTTCCGCCTGAATCTTCTTGCCCATCGCGCGGCGCAGGAGATCAGCGTCGCCAAGGCTGTAACCCGCAAGCGTCTTGGCAATTTCCATCACCTGTTCCTGATAGATGATGACGCCATAGGTTTCCTCGAGCACGGACTTCAGTTCCGGATGAAGATAATCGGGCGCCTCCTCGCCATGCTTGCGGCGGATATAGGTCGGGATGTTTTCCATCGGGCCCGGCCGGTACAGGGCAACGATGGCGATAATATCCTCAAAGGCGTCGGGGCGCATTTTCCGGAGCATGTCGCGCATGCCGGAACTTTCAAGCTGGAAGATGCCGATGGTATTGCCGGTGGAGAGGAGCTCGAACACCGCCGGATCGTCGAGCGGCACTTTCGCGTAATCAACCTTGATCCTGCGGCGCGCGAGAAGTTCTTTCGCGCGGTCCAGTACGGTCAGGGTCTTCAACCCGAGAAAATCGAACTTCACCAGGCCGGCGGCTTCGGCATATTTCATCGAGAACTGGGTCACCGGCATGTCGGAACGCGGATCGCGATAGAGCGGCACCAGCTCGTCGAGCGGACGGTCGCCGATCACCACCCCCGCCGCATGGGTCGAGGCATGGCGGTACAGGCCTTCAAGCTGCAGGGCGATCTCGAGCAGCTTTGCCACCTCCGGATCGTTCGCCCGTTCCTCGCGAAGGCGCGGCTCTGTATCGAGCGCCTGCTGCAGGGTCACGGGATTGGCCGGATTGGCCGGGATCATCTTGCTGATCCGGTCGACCTGGCCGTAGGGCATCTGCAGGACGCGGCCGACATCACGGACAGCAGCCTTCGCCTGCAGCTTTCCAAAAGTGATGATCTGCGCAACCTGATCATGCCCGTATTTATCCTGAACATAACGGATGACTTTTTCGCGCTTGTCCTGGCAGAAGTCGATATCAAAGTCGGGCATGGACACCCGCTCGGGGTTCAGAAACCGTTCGAACAGGAGACCAAAGCGGAGCGGATCAAGATCGGTGATGGTCAGCGCCCAGGCGACCACGGACCCGGCGCCCGAGCCACGCCCCGGCCCTACCGGCACATCATGTTCCTTCGACCACTGGATGAAATCCGAAACGATCAGGAAATAACCCGGGAACCCCATCTCGTTGATGACGCCGATCTCGTAGTTGAGACGGTCAAAATACTCCTGTGACTTGAGTGCGCGCGCTTCATCACTCATGGCGTCCGTAAAGACTTCATTCTCAAGCCGGACCTTGAGCCCCTCCGTTGCCTCAGCCGCAAGTTCTGCAGCCTCGTCCCGCCCTTCCGCAGAAGAAAAGGCTGGCAGGATCGGATCCCGCCTCGGGGCGGCGACGGCGCAGCGCTGGGCTATGATGAGTGTATTATTGATGGCTTCCGGCAGGTCAGAGAACAGCTGAACCATCTCCCGCTGCGACTTGAAATAATGCTCCGGCGTCCGTTTTATCCGATCCGCGTCCCCAACATATTTACCGGCGGCAATACAGAGCAGCGCGTCATGCGCCTCATACATGTCGCGCCCGGCAAAAAACACCTCGTTCGTCGCAACCAGCGGGATATCGAGTTTGTAGGCAAGATTAAGAAAGCCAGGCTCGGTTTTCTGCTCGAGCGGCAGACCGTGGCGCTGAACCTCCATATAGAGACGGTCGTCGAAAATGGCGGCGAGCCCCCGCACATATTCTTCCGCCGCCTCAAGCTGGTCATTCGCCAGCAACCGGCCCACGGGGCCTTCCGCGCCGCCGGTGAGGCAGATCAGGCCGCCGCCATAACTTCGTAGCACCTCCATCGGTACCTGCGCGGTTTCCCCGGCATCGGTCTTGAGGAAGGCATGCGAGGTCAGTTTCAATAGATTATTATAACCGGTCTCGTCCTGCGCAAGCAGAACAATCGGATCCGGTTCCGGCCGCCGCCCGCTCCGGTCGGCGCCGTCATTTCGCGTGATGGCGATCTGGCAGCCGATGATCGGTTGTACGCCACCGCCTTGCATGGCGAGGGAGAACTCAAGCGCGCCGAACATGTTGCTGGTGTCGGTAATCGCCACCGCCGGCATATGATTCTTCTCGCAGAGTTTCAGCACCTCCTTGACCGGCACCGCCCCTTCCGACAGCGAATAGGCGGAATGCAGGCGCAAATGGACGAAACTATGGCCTCCGGCGGCGCTGGACAACGGCATTTCCTCAAATTGTGATTTCAGCCGTCCCACTATTGCACGTCCTTGAAAAAAGGTAAGGGCTTGACAGGCCCCTCACCCAAAAAAATTGTGGATAACTCCCCTCATTTCCTTTTCATTGCCCGCGCCCTATCGTTAGCTGGCAAAGCCCGCCACGATGTCCGCCCAGAACACCATCATCCCGAGCGCCCCGGCAAAGGCCGCGCATTCAAAACCGCTTTTGATTATTTGATTGATATCCATGAACCTGCTCCGTTGTTGTTGAAACGGATAATGTTCTTGTTTTGTTCTTTAGTCAATAAAAAAACAAATACATTCGGTTCCCGGCAAACCGGGAGCATGAGACCTTTTCCATGCTCCCGAAAAAACAATTCAGACGTACGCTGCTGCAATTAACCAGACAGCCTTTCTACGTCCGACTTTAAGGCGTTAAGCTATTTAAGTGTCTCCTGCGCCGTCATATAGGACAATTCGTCCGCTTTAAGATTAATGGTCTTTTCCAGTGTATCCGGAAGATCACTAAAGGCTTGACGCTTCTTCGGCGGAACGCCATATCCCTTTTTCTCGGGGAGTATCGGGGATCGCACCGAATGGTTAAAATCCGACAGGAAGGCTCCAAATCCAGACTCGGAAATGGCCACGGCAATCAACAGAACTCTAACGGAACATATGCAATGCCCAGGCAACATAGTCCTTAGAGTTCCCTGTAACACCTTCCACTCCAAAGATGTTTGGTATAAATTCACGTCTCAGCTTGGGAATCCGGAGCGTATTAAAGTCGTCAATTATTCCCCTTCAGCACCTTTGTCACAGAAATAGTGTTGTGAATTATTGAGTATTTTAGTTTCATCGTAATCTGTGAAGGAACGAAGATAAAAGTACAATTTAAAGCCCCTGAGGAACGGGTGGTCAAAAATATCCGTCGGCAGACCCGCGAGCAATATAGCGCGGAAGGGAAGATCAGGATCGTTCTGGAGGGCCTGCGCGGCGAAAACATCATCGCACAGAAAGCAAATAATCCGGAAAAGAGCGCGCCGAAGCGCACCCTTTCCCTGAAGTTGGAATGCATTTTCACAACTTCCTCGTAATACGTTAAAATAGATTTTATTATTCCGCGCACTCAGCCCTAGCGGACGAGCTTGTTGAAGCTTTCCTCCGATAGCAACTCTCCAGTGTCGCTCATGGGGTTTAAAGGCGAAGCCGCTCCAATATGCTCGGGATAGGCGACCGGCTCTGGAAAGCCCGACGGCAATTCATTAAGCGTCTTGGCTTTTTCGATCTTGAATTTTTCGGATAGTTCAACAGTCAGAATTGGACGCCAGTCATAGTTTTCCACTGCGGTTTTATCTGCATTCTCTACTTCATCAGAGATCCACACGCCATCATACCCGTCATACCAACCGTTATCCACTGTCACAGTCTTTATCGGATTAGCTTTTATCCTGTATTGGGAGTTTAGAAAGCCCGTCCCATTTATCGCACGGCAGATATTGTCCCAATCCTTATCCTTGGAAGAAACCACCAGTCGATTTCCACTCAGATACCGCAATTCCACAGCAGGATCACTAAAGACCGAAAACAAGCAGTTAAGCCGATTGATAAAAATCTGGTTAGCCGATGTCTCATCCTTGTTTAATTTCCAAAGCGCCTTGGATGCTTCAATAAACTTCGTTTCCATCTCCTTCGGATTTTCAAGAATACAGATATTGGCCGACGGCGTGCCGCAGTATTTCAGGGAATTCGCGAGCCTGGGGTCGACTGTCCTGGCTGTCAGGGACAAGGGATCAGACGCGTCTGTCATAAGCTCTTCAACCTTGATGATGTTGTTCTCACCCACACCCACCAGCAATGTAATAAAGGCCGGCGCCCCATCAAAAACGAAGGGGAATTGCAGATTGACAACCAGCTTTTCCGAAGGTCTTACAAGGTTCAGCAGATAAGCATCGATCTTGACACAAAGGGCCTCGAAATTACGGGCCATGAAGTCGGAATTCTGCCGGAAGATAAGATCAATCAGGGGCAACTGCCGGAAAGAATTAATAATCAATTCGGAGCGCGGCATGGTTTCAATGTTTCCTTTGGTCGCCTCCATAAAGTCACTTAGCATCTGAGCATATTTTTCCTTGTTATTTGCTTTTTTAAGCTTCAGGAGTTCTTGCAAATTGGCAGCCACCTCCTCCGTCTTGATTAAATGTCCTCCCTGCAGCAAACAGGCCATATTGTATCGCTCTGAAGGATCAAGGTTGAGAAAAAAGAGCCCGAATTCAATATCCGTGAATGACGGAAGTTTCTCATCTGCATTCTTTACGGCGTCACACAGCTCCTTGCGTTTTTCTGGACGCAGGTCCTGTTCCGGGTCATTGTTCTGGAACGAACCGCTAAGGAAGTCGATATCATCCTGATCCGTCAATGATGAAATATTTTTCCTATAAACAGCCGCATACATATTGGCGATTTCATCATCCGATGCGTTTCTCTTTTTTAAAAAACTTTCGAATAAAGTATGGCTTGCAATCTTTTTAAGCGCAGACAAATCATTCTGACCAAGATATTCCAGCAGCCTCTCCGGATTCCATTGACCTCTCTTACCGTCATACTGAAAGCTGACTTCAAAAAGACCGTTGCGCGTCTTTACATTTTTCAAAACACCCGTCGGAAAGGCGCTATATTCAAGCGGAACAATTTTCAACCGGTTAAGTCCGAACACGCGAGTGGTATCGTCGTTTCCTTGAATAGACTTCGGGTCAGTAATAAAGGGGGCCTGTATGCCATAAGTAAGGGCATTCATGATCATTGAAGGTCCGCCTGATTTTTCAAGCTTTATCATACGCTCAAGATTCCGCTCGCTTTCCATTCCGAACAACACATCCTGAAAATGGACCTGGCGCCTGCTCGTCTTAAAAACGGAACCAAGTGCTACAGGGAGGTTTTTATTCATATTCTGAAGGGCGGTTGAAAATAAGCTCGACATTCTTAATCTCCATCTAATAATTAATACTCTTATTAGATGTTTATTAAATATATTTTTTCAATTAATAATTGTTTTTTGACTAAAAAAATAACCTTTGCGAGTTTATATCGCACACTAAAACTCTCTTTTGATCATCTGATTGATATTCATAATCCTGCGCCGTTGATGCTGGAGCAGATAAAGTTCCTATTTTTGTTCTTTCGTCAAACAGAAAAATTACATCATAATTTAACCCTCTTTTTTACCTAAAGCAGCGGAACCTGGTTCAGCGGCCTATTTAGGCCAGGTCTGAATATTAGCGGCCGGGCGCCAGCTGAAGGGATCTGCCAGCGTCGCAGAATCCTTGTCGGAGGCAAGGTAGGTGGTCGTGGACGGAAATGCGAAATCGGCGCCTTGCGCATGAACGATCTCCACAATCTTCATCAGTATTTCCTCTTGAATCGCCAGAAATTCCGCCATATCGGCCACCGCCACATAAGCATAGATTTCGACTGTCAGCGAATAATCGCCAAGCTCGACGAAGCGGACCCGCAACGGATTTTCAAGAATGCTCTCATGCGTTTCAAGATATGTGCGGATCCGCCCGAGAATCCCCGAAAGCTGTTCTTCAGTAGTGTCAAACCGCAGGCCAAACCTATGGTGCAGATGGAATTTATCCCGCCGGCTGAAATTGGTGATCTTACGTTTGGCGAGGTCGGCGTTGGCCACTGTAATCACGGTACGGTTCAAAGCCCTGATTCTGGTTGACCGGATACCGATGGATTCGACTGTGCCCGCGAGGTCATCAAACTTGCAATATTCCCCAATGCGCACCATTCGGTCGGCATAGAGTATGACGCCACCGATAAGATTCTCAATCGTTGGCTGGGCGGCCAGCGCGATCGCCAGACCACCAACGCCGAGACCGGCGATAACGCCATAGACCGGGATACCGATCTGGGTCGCCCCATACCCCAAAATAAGAAGCGCCACCGCAAAGGCGAACACTCGAAAGCCTGTCCGCAACAAACTGGCGTCAATGCTATCCGTCGGAACCGCAGGGTTCTTCATCGCCCAGAAATAGATGAAATTCATCATCTGATAGGTCAGCAGAGCGGCAGACGTCCAGATAATCGCCGTTGTCACTGTACCGATGCCCTGCATCAACCCACCAGTGATATTGATTTGGTCATTGCACAGGTGACGGTAGGCCAGCGCGAGCAGGATAACCACCGTGGAAAGGAATATGTGCCGCAGCTGACACTGCGCCGGTGATAATGAGACGGCGCGCCATCGGTTCCACCTTAGGTAGCCTGCTGGCAGCGCCACGGCAAGAAACGTGAGAAAAAGGAACATCATCCATTGCCAGGATGCCTGATTATAAAATTTATCCCGCAGCCAGTCGGGCCCGGCGGTGATAAGTTCATACCATCGCGGCGCGACAAGACCGCCTGGTGTATATATATAATAATCGAACAAGTCTTCGGTCTGATCGAATTTCAGTGGGAAGCTCTTGATGGTTTCATAGTCAGCCGGAATGCGCTCAACCGTCTCCTTGGAAAACAGATAATGCCCCTTGTTCGGACCGCTTTCCTCACGGGCGATAACGATATTGGTTCCAGGAAGAGCCCAGTTTTCTGGCAGTCTCGCGATAACATCACTCTTTGGAAGACTGCCTGCCTCATGCCCCGGCACATCTTTAAACGCGGGAAGGTCTATTCTATCAAAGATCTCGTGTAGCTGCAGGGCGATCTCCATGCTGACATGCTCCCGGGTGCTGGCCGGAATGCCGCTCAGATCGAATGTCTGCGACGCTTTGTCGAGAAGCGTTCGCAGCTGGTCAAGACGACGTTCCTGATCGGCACTCAGGAAACTTGCGGAACTTTGTGCGAATTCGTTACGCACCTCCAGCCATATCTGCCGGGCCTCCCGCATGAGGAAGATAAAACTTTCCATAGTGGCGCGCGGACTAGAGGTATCGGGCGGAGAAATTGGATTGTCGAGCAAATAGTCTTTTGGATCGCCTGGTTGACTTTGGTTGTGGAGCAGCAATTGAGCAGGTGCGATATTTGAAGCAATCGGTATTTCCGCGGCATTAATGCCGGCAGGCTGAACCAACATGCCGACCACAAGCACAGGAAAAAGCACCGCAATCACTGTGAGTTTACGTCGAAAAAATGCTTTAATACTGTGGGAAAGAGCCGTATCAAACATGCTCGTTCAACTCCTGTTACTGGTATCCGGACGTTGCGGATACAGTAACGGGAATATCTTTATGTATGCTTAACGATCTATTTAAGCGAATGAGATAGCGTCACCTTAAAGCCGCCTTTCACAGGCCGGGCTCTAGGACGCATCCAAGGCCGCAGTTCTGAAAAGACAGCGCGGGAACCCGGCGCCGCCTTCTCAGTCTGGTCGCATATTGCTATGGGTTCAAATCCGGCCCATGAGAACCAGGACGACGACGACGATCAGAATGACGCCAAGAACGCCGACACCGCCGTGACCGAACCCGTAGCCATATCCTCCGAAGCGGCCACTGAAGCCACCCAGCAGGAAAACGACAAGTACAATGATGAGTATTAAACCGAGTGACATGAATTCCTCTCCTTCTGGCAGGACCTTGTGGATCAACCGCCTGTTCCGACAAATTAGTCCAAGGACACAACTGACATGTTTCTATTTCCGGGCGTCCATCCGGAAATCACACAGCTAGTTGTCTTTTACAGAAACACCGGTATCACCAATTTTGATGCTGACGCCGGACTGCTGTTCCTGGTAAAATTGATACCCCACGACAATGGCAACGATAGCGAGCGCAATAATTGCAATATAAAGAATGTTTCGATTCATGACTTGCGACCTTTCATATCCCGCAATGGGGACTTACAGTTGGCCAATTGGGAAATTTCCCAATGCGCGAACATTTTCTATTTTCCCTTGATAGTCTCTTTTATACTGCCAACGGCATTCTGAACCCTGCCTCCAACCTCTTCGGCTGCACCCTCGGATTCCAACTTGACGTCGCCGACTGCCTTGCCGACGGCTCCCTTTAATTTCCCTTTAACAACCTTCGCAGAGCCGATCACCCTATCCCTATCCATCGCCAAATCCCTAAATTTGAGCATTTTATTTTGTGATGCTATACCCAATCCAGCACATTGTCCATGATCAGGATCAGTCTGTGCTACAGGCTCTTGGGGGGGGAATGGGCGCCCGGCGGCGAAGAAACAGGCTAGGAAATCCAGAGTTTTGTTCTGCTGGAATGAGAATAGACGCCGGAGGAAAGACGCGCCGTTTTCTGCACCGTTACATCTCGACCAGATGATGATCCCGGACCTGGACAATACGGTCCATGCGGCGGGCGAGATCGGTGTTGTGGGTTGCCACCAACGCCGCCACATTGCGATCGCGCACCGCATCGAGGAATTGCTTGAAGACGATCTCGGCCGTCTGTTCATCGAGATTCCCGGTCGGCTCGTCGGCAAGCAGCAGCACCGGATCATTGGCGAGCGCGCGGGCAATGGCGACACGCTGCTGCTCCCCGCCCGAAAGTTTTGCCGGACGATGAGAGAGCCGGTCTTTCAGCCCCATGCGGGTCAGGAGTTCAGTCGCTTTCGCTCTCGCCTCCGCTTTCGGAACACCCGAAATAAGGTTCGGCATCATGACATTCTCAAGCGCCGAAAATTCCGGGAGCAAATGATGAAACTGGTAAACGAAGCCGATTTTGGTACGGCGGATTTCGGTGCGCTTCGCATCCCTGGCCTTACTGCAATCGACGCCCGCGATCTGGACAACACCGGTTGTCGGCGGCTCCAGCAATCCGGCAATCTGCAACAGCGTTGATTTGCCCGACCCTGACGGCCCGAGCAGGCCGACGATCTCGCCGGGCTTGACATCAAGCGCCACGGAATCGAGCACCAGCAGCTTTTCCTGGCCTTGCGAGAAGGTCCGCCCGACATTTTCAAGATGCAGAACAGCGTCACTCATAGCGAAGCGCCTCCACCGGATCGAGACGGGCCGCCCGCCAGGATGGATAGATCGTCGCCAGCAGCGAAATCACCAGCGACATAACAACCACGGTGATCACTTCCGCCGGATCTACCTTGGCCGGCAAATGCGAGAGGAAATATATCTCGGCGGAAAAAAGCTCCGCCCCCGTGATCCCTTCGATCACACCCTTGATCTTGTCAATATTGGCGCAGAAGCCGAGCCCAAGCAGAAACCCGAACAGCGTACCGACAACACCGACGCTGGCGCCCGCGATGAAAAACACCCGCATGATCATGCCGCGTGTCGCGCCCATTGTTCTTAAAATCGCGATATCGCGGCCCTTGTCCTTCACCAGCATGATCAGGCTCGAGATGATATTAAACGCCGCCACCAGGATGATCAGGGTCAGGATCATGAACATCACGTTCCGCTCAACCTGCAGGGCGTTAAAGAAGCTCGCCCGCGACTGCTGCCAGTCGTAGATAAAGGCGCGAATATTCACCGCATTGATGATCTCGCGGCGGATTGTGAGTGCGGTGTCCGGGTCAGTGGCGAAGACGTCGAGTGCCGTTATGCCGTCGCCCAGACGAAAATAATTCTGCGCTGCCTTCAGCGACATATAGATATAACCATTGTCATATTCATACATGCCCGTGTCGAACAGGGCATCGACGGTGAATGTCTTGACCCTCGGCATGGTGCCAAAGGCCGTCGGCGTTCCCTCCGAGGAGATCAGCTTGATCTTGTCCCCCGCCGCGACGCCGAGTGTGCGGGCGAGCCGGTAGCCGAGAATGACCGAGCTGTTATCGCCGAAATTCTCAAGAGAGCCATCGACGATATTGCTGGAGAGGACCGGCAGCGACTTGAGCTGATTGGGCGAGATACCGCGAACAAGCGCGCCGCTTGCCGCCTTGCCCGATGCCATCACCTGGCCCTCGACGATCGGCGTTACCCTGACGACATCCTTGACGGCGGCCAGCCGACCAACGACACCATCATAATTGACAAGTGGTTCATTGACCGGCGCCCGCACTTCATAGTGGCCGTTCAGGCCAAGAATGCGGTCAAGCAGTTCGGCGCGAAAGCCGTTCATCACCGACATGACAATAATCAACGTGGCGACGCCAAGACCAATACCGAGAAAGGAGAAGGTGGCAATAACGGAGATAAACCCCTCCTGCCGCCGGGCGCGCAAGTAGCGCAGTGCCATCGTCCATTCAAAGCGGGAAAACACTAGTTCCGGCCCGCCAGAAGCTGCAAGGCGCCCTCCACCGAGATTTCCTGCTTGTCGCCCGAGCTTCGGTTCTTCACCTCAACGATGTTTGATGCCACGCCGCGCGGCCCAATGGTCGCCTGCCAGGGCAGGCCGATCAGGTCCATTTTCGCGAATTTCTCACCGGCACGACCCGGCGTATCGTCATAGAGAACCTCGACGCCCGCAGCCGCCAGCCTGCCATAGAAATCGCCGCAAGCCGCATCGCAGGCCGCATCGCCGCTTTTTAGGTTGATCAACCCGACTTTAAACGGAGCCACACTTTCCGGCCAGATAATGCCGTTGTCGTCATGGCTCGCTTCGATAATGCCGCCGACAAGGCGCGAGACGCCGATGCCGTAGGACCCCATGGAGACGGTCACATCCTTGCCTTCGGGACCGGCGACGGCCGCGCCCATGGCCTTTGAATATTTATCGCCAAAATGGAAGATATGGCCGACCTCGATCCCGCGCCGGGTAACGAGATCGCTTGCGCTCACATCGCAGGTTGCCGGATCATGCATATCATCGGCGGCGGCGTAATAGCTCGTCCATTTATCGACGATTTCCTGCAATTCGCCAGCGGAATAGGAGGCCCGGCTCGGCGTCTCGAGGGTCAGGAGGTCCTTGTGATAAAACACCTCGCTCTCGCCGGTATCGGCAAGGACAATGAATTCATGGGAGAGATCGCCGCCGATCGGGCCGGTCGCCGCGCGGAGCGGAATGGCCTTCAGTCCGAGCCGCGCAAATGTCTTGAGATAGGCTACGAACATATTGTTATAGGCGGTTTTCGCACCCTCATAATCCAGGTCGAAGGAATAGGCATCCTTCATCAGGAACTCACGGCCACGCATGATCCCGAAACGGGGGCGCACTTCGTCGCGGAATTTCCACTGGATGTGATAGAGATTGAGCGGCAGGTTCTTGTAACTCTTGACGTGAGAGCGGAAAATATCCGTCACCTGCTCTTCATTCGTCGGGCCGTAAAGCATATCGCGCTCATGCCGGTCAGTGATGCGCAGCATTTCCTTGCCGTAATCATCATAGCGACCCGATTCCCGCCAGAGGTCGGCGGGCTGCAGGGTCGGCATCAGGATTTCGTGCGCCCCTGCCCGGTCCTGTTCCTCGCGGACGATCCGTTCGATATTTTTCAGCACCCGGAAGCCAAGCGGCAGCCAGCTGTAAATCCCGGCAGAGGATTGCTGGATCATTCCCGCCCGCAGCATCAACCGGTGGGAGACGATCTGCGCCTCCTTGGGGTCTTCCTTCAGGGTCGGTAGAAAATAACGGGACAGACGCATGCAAGCCTCGGGACGATTGAAAGGGTAAGGGTTTTTCAGACTTTTAACGGGATTTGCGCAATTTGCAAGGATTTCACCCTATGGATATCTTTTGCGGCACTCCACGGCGATGGCGTTCTGGGCCGGATCGGACAATTCCTGCCCATTGTAGAGCATCCTGCCTAATTTAAGATCATATTCCACGGTTCCGACATAGACTTCCGCATTCTTTAGCTTTGGATTATAATTATTCAGCAAATCCTTGAAGGGTAACGATAAATTGATAAAAACTTTGTCCGGCACCTGGATTTGACTTCCCGGCAGATCGGCGGGCGCAACAGCGTTCCCGCGAACATCGACGCCCGGCTTATAAGTGACGTCCTGGTCCGTAACATATTTGACGATCCGCTCACAGTCTGTTTTAGAGATTTCCATCCGGAAATCCTCCGCCTGCGCCACAGACACGACGAAAAGGGAAACGCTGAAAATCAAAAGCCGAACGGATATCACCAGAAAATCCCGATCCTCAATAATTCTCGAAAAAGGCTCTGAAATCAAAAAGTTCAAGATCAATGACAAACCAGATCACCGCGAATATCACGGCCGCAATGAGGGTTGTGACCGCAAATTTCTTCCAGATATGGGCATGAACCGGCGCGCTCTCCACCGTACCGGGCTCGATGGCCTCACCGGACTCCGCTTGCGTTTTTACGCCCCAGGGTAATACCGTAAACAAGACAACAATCCAGATAATGACGAAAATAACAATGCTGCCGACGACGGACATGGCGGGTTGCTCCTAAACCTGTTCCAGTTCCACAAGAGTTCCGTTGAAGTCCTTGGGGTGCAAGAATAAAACAGGTTTCTTGTGTGCGCCGATTTTCGGTTCTCCATCACCCAGGATACGCGCGCCCTTCGCCTTCAGCTGATCCCGCGCCGCGATAATATCTTCCACCTCGTAGCAGACATGATGCATCCCGCCGGAGGAGTTTTTCGCAAGGAACCCGGCAATCGGCGAATTTTCACCAAGCGGATGCAACAGCTCTATCTTGGTGTTGTCGAGTTCAACAAAGACCACCGTCACACCGTTATCCGGCTCGTCCTGCGGCGCGCTTACTTTCGCGCCAAGGGTATCGCGGTAGACGGCAGCGGCGGCCTCAAGGTCGGGAACCGCAATGGCAACATGGTTTAATCGTCCAATCATCTGCTCAAATTTCCTTGTTTTTATTCGTCGTCAAATCTGATCACGTAAATATCGGTTATCGGCCGCCGTCCGGCAAGCCTTCTGAACACCTTGCGCACCGCATTATGCGCTGTTTCCTCGACAACGTCATCGTCAAGTTTCTGCAGCTTTTTCAACGCGCCATGCCGCGCAAGTATCTCCCCGCGCAGTTCCTTCTGCAGGTCCGGAAACAGATTCTCATCGAGAACACCGCGCAGACGGATTATTGGATCCTCCGTAATCTGCCCCTTATCGTTGACGATGACAACCCCGCTTACGGTGCCGTTATAGACGAGCCGGCGGCGTGTCGTGAGGAATTCACCGTCAAGTGGCGTCAGGCCGCCAGCATCGACCGCGAGACGGCCGGACGGCACATTACCGACGATTTCCGCGGTTCCCGGGGCGAGTTTCAGCACATTTCCATTGGTGATTTCGATCGCCTGTTCGACGCCGAGAGACAATGCAAGCTCACAATGCGCGCGGATATGCCGCGCCTCCCCGTGCACAGGCACGGCGATTTTCGGTTTCACGATACCGTACATATCGGTGAGTTCGCCGCGTGCGGGATGACCGGAAACATGAACGAATTCATCCGCTTCCGTGATGACGTTAATCCCTGACTCGGTCAACTGGTTATGCAGGCCGTAGAGCGTTTTCTCATTTCCCGGAATCACCTTAGAGGAGAAAATGACCGTGTCCCCGGGAGACAGGTTGATATGGGCATGCTCGCCGCGGGCAATCCGGGCCATCGCGCCGCGCGGCTCTCCCTGACTGCCCGTACAGAGCAGCAAAATCTTGTCACGCGGAATATGGTCCGCATCTTTTTCATCAAGAAAGGTCGGCAAGTCATTGAGATAACCTGATTTTTTTGCTGCATTTGTCATCCGGTGCAGCGACCTTCCAACCAGCACGACATGCCGGTCATGGCGTTCGGCGACGCTGGCGATTGTCATCAACCGCGCGATATTGGAAGCGAAAGTCGTGACCGCGATCCTTCCCGTCGGGATGCCCCCGAGAATCAGATCGAGACTGTCCTGCACATCAAGCTCGGAACCCGACACCCCCGCCTTGAAGACATTGGTGGAATCGCAGATCATGGCGAGGACGCCCTGTTCCGAGACTTTCTGCATCTTGACAAGGTTGCTGGCGGGACCGACCACCGGGTCCGGATCGAGCTTCCAGTCGCCACTATGCAAAACACGGCCATAGGGCGTCGTGATCATCAGCGCCTGCATTTCGGGAATGGAATGGGTGAGATCGACAAAATCAATATGAAAATCACCAAGCGACATGGAACTGCCCGCCGCAATGACATTGACCTCCACTTCGTTCTCCAGCCCTTCTTCCGCCAGTTTCAACGCGAGAATTTCTGCGGTGAAGGGACTTGTATAGACCGGGCATAGAAACCTCGGCCAGAGCCGCGCGACTGCCCCCACATGATCTTCATGAGCATGGGTCACGATAATCCCCAGAAGGTCCTCTTTGCGCTCGGCGATCCAGGTCGGGTCCGGAACAATGACATCTATTCCCGGCGCCCGGTCATCGGCGAAGGAAATCCCGCAGTCAATCATCAGCCATTTGCCGTTACAGCAATAGAGATTGAGATTCATGCCGATTTCTCCGCTCCCGCCAAGCGGAAGAAAATACAGGCCTTCTTTTATCTGGGCGTCAATACTGCTCATAAATACTTTCAGGTATGTTTGTTCTTGTAAAAAATCTCGACAAGCCCGGTCAGCGTCAAATCGGCGTCAACATGATCAATGATATCCGTTCCCTTATCGAACAAGGGCGCAAGGCCACCGGTGGCTATCACTTTCAGGGTTTCGCCATATTCCGCGCGAATTCTGGCGATCAATCCCTCAATCATGGCAATATAGCCCCAATAAATCCCGGATTGCATACATTCAAGCGTATTCTTGCCGATTACTCGGGCTGGCCGCGCGACCGCAATGCGCGGAAGCTTTGCCGCCGCCTTGTGGAGTGCGTCGAGACTGAGATTAACGCCCGGCGCGATGATTCCACCGATATAATTGCCCTCGGCGTTGACCACATCGAGCGTCGTCCCCGTTCCGAAATCGACGACGACCAACGGGCCGCCGTAAATCGCATGGGCGGCAACCGCATCGACCAACCGGTCGGCACCCGCCTCGGCCGGGTTATCGATCAGCGGCTTCATGCCAAGATCGACGCCCGCCTCACCGATGACCATGGGTGTCACCCCGAAATAGCGGCGGCAAAAACCCTTGATGTTAAACAGGGTTTCCGGCACCACCGTGGCAACGATCGCATGCTTGATATCGCTAAGTTTCAAGTCATCAAGCGCCATTGCCTGGCTCAGCCAGACCCCGTATTCCTCTGCCGTACGGGACGCCGAGGTCGAGATGCGCCATTCATTGACAAGCTCGCGTTCCTTGTAGGCCGCGCAGGTTATATTGGTATTTCCAACATCAATTGCCAGTAACATCATAGCCTCCTAGTGATCGCTGATGGAGGGCACTATAAACACTTCTCCTGCCGTTATCAGCTTTCTTTCACCGGTATCAAGAATAAGGATCAGAGCTCCTTTCTTGTCCAGACCGGAAAATACGCCCTCAAGTGTCTGTCCGGATAAATTTACGGTAATGCGCTTACCTAGACCCGTCGCCCGCGCCAGCCATTCGTCGCGGACAGGCTCGAACCCGTCGCGCTTCCATGTCATATAGGCGCCGAGGAAGCTGTAGGCATAGGCAGAGAGAATCTGCTCGACCGTTGCAAAAGCTCCCTCTTTTTTAAGGGAAGTCGCGGGCAGGCCATCCGTCACTTGTGGGAAGGTGGCGATGTTGATCCCCGTGCCGACGATAACATAGTCGAGATTTCCGTCCGGCCCGGTTTTGCTTTCAAGCAGGATACCTGAGGTTTTCTTGCCCCCAATCAAAACATCGTTGGGCCATTTGAGTTTGATATCCGCGCCCGGCTTCAAAAAGGGAGCGATCGCATCATAAAGGGCGAGCGAAGTCAGGAAGGACAGGCAGGCGCCGGATACCGGATCACAGGCGGGGCGCAGCAGCAATGAGCAGTAGAGGTTCCCCTCCGGGCTTACCCAGGCGCGACCACGGCGGCCAACTCCCTGCTCCTGGCGCTTCGACCAGATGATCGTTCCTTCCGGCGCACCGGCCTCCGCCATCTTGCGCGCCTCGATATTCGTGCTGTCAATCGTCTCGAAAGTCGAAAGCCTGAAAAACGGCGGAAGGTCAATCCCGCCACTCCCGGACCGGATCACGAGAACAGCACAGCCGCCGCCGCTTGGGCACCGTCCAGCAGCGGCGCGGGGAAGATAACGAAGAAGGCCACAAAAATACCGGAGAGCGACATAATGACTGACTGTGTCCGGCTTGCAGGCTCAAATCCTTCGGCTGCATCATCGAAATACATGATCTTGACGATACGGATATAATAGTAGGCACCGACAACGGAAGTCACCAGACCGATCACGGCAAGCGGGATCAGGCCCGCATTGATCGCGGCAACAAAAATATAGAATTTCCCGAAAAACCCGGCGAGCGGCGGAATACCTGCAAGACTGAACATAAAGATCATCAGGAAAAATGCCATCCAGGGCCGGGACTTACTGAGACCGGCAAGCTCCGAGATATCCTCAACCATGCCGTCACGCTGGCGCATCGACAGGATGCAGGCAAAAGTACCGATATTCATGACGACGTAGATCGACATGTAAATCAGGACACCGCGCACGCCTTCTTCCGTTCCCGCGGCCAGTCCGACCAAGGCATATCCGATATGGCCGATCGAGGAATAAGCCATCAGGCGCTTGATATTTTTCTGGTTGATGGCGGCGAAGGCACCGAGGATCATCGAGGCAATCGAGATGAAGACGATAATCTGCTGCCACTGTTCGACCAGCTCGCCGAACGGTGTCACGAAAACACGCAGGAACAACGCGATCGCTGCTACTTTCGGCGCGGCGGCAAAGAAGGCCGTCACCGGCGTCGGGACGCCTTCATAAACGTCCGGCGCCCACATATGAAATGGCACAGCCGACACCTTGAAGGCAAGACCGGCGACGAGGAACACGAGACCGATCAGCAGGCCGATCCCGGGCGCCTCGCCATCGCTGAAAGTCTTCGCGAGAACATCGAAATTCGTTGTGCCCGTGAAGCCGTAAATCAGCGACACGCCATAGAGCAGCATACCCGACGACAGCGCGCCCAGAACGAAATATTTAAGCCCCGCTTCCGTCGAGCGGACACTGTCACGCCGGAAAGCCGCAGTGACATAGAGCGACAGGCTCATCAATTCAATTCCGAGATACATCGACATCAGATCATTCGCCGAGATCATCACCATCATCCCGAGGGTGGCGATCACGATCAGGATCGGGAACTCGAACCGGGCCAGCTTCTCGCGCCGATTAAAATCCATCGACATGATAATCGCGAGCGCCGAGGCGCCGAGACAAAGGGTTTTCATGAAAACGCCGAAAGCGTCATCGCGATACAGTCCGCCGAAAGTAACGAATGTTTCCTGCCCTTTATATTGAAGCAGAAGGCCCGCGATGATGAAGGAAAGCACAGATAACCAGGAAATCAGGCTCGTCGATTTATTTCCCCGGAAGGCGCCAATCATCAACAGCGCCATAGCGGCACAGGCGAGGAAAATTTCCGGAAGTGCGATTGAAAAATCAGGCAAAACCATGTCTTTGAACCTACCTACTTAGCCGCGTTGAGAATTGTTTTGCTGGCCTGCATCGCCGTCTGGTGATGGTCCATCAGATTGCTAACAGAGGCATGCATGACGTCGAGGAAAGGCGCGGGATACACGCCGATCCAGAGTGCGGCCAGAATGAGCGGCGTGAAGATCATGATCTCCCGCCGCCCGACATCCATAATATTCTTAAGATCATCCTTCACCAGTTCACCGAAGACCACCCGGCGATAGAGCCAGAGACTGTAAGCCGCACCAAGGATCACGCCGATGGTCGCTAAAAAAGCGACGGTCGTATTAATCTGGAAAGTGCCGACCAGAATCAGGAATTCTCCGACGAACCCGCTGGTCCCCGGCAGGCCGATGGTCGCCATGGTGAAGATCATGAAAATCACCGCATAGCGGGGCATCCGGTGGACAAGCCCGCCGTAGCGGGCAATCTCGCGGGTATGGATACGATCATAGACGACACCAACGCAGAGGAAGAGCGCACCGGAGACAATGCCGTGGCTGATCATCTGCAGGATGCCGCCTTCAAGTCCCTGCTGCGTAAAGGTGAAAATACCGATGGTAATGAACCCCATATGGGCAACAGAGGAATAGGCGATCAGCTTCTTCATGTCCTTCTGTACCAAAGCCACCAGTGCCGTATACAGGATGGCGACAACGCTGAGGCCAAAGATCAGCGGCGCGAAATAGCCGGAGCCTTCGGGGAACATCGGAATGGAGAACCGCAGGAACCCGTATCCACCCATTTTCAGGAGCACCCCCGCCAGAATAACCGAGCCTGCCGTTGGCGCCTGTACATGAGCGTC
>JAIOYL010000037.1 GCA_021741195.1 Sneathiella sp.
CTGCTGGAACATAAGCCCGCCATCTACGATCCAATGCTGAAAACAGCAGAGACCGTCGCCACCCGCTATGGCATCACTCGCGAGGCAATGGACGAGTACAGCTACCAAAGCCAGATGCGGACAGCCGCCGGGCAGGAAGCAGGCCGGTTCGACAAGGAAATCGTTCCCATGACGACAATCAAGGTTATGGAGAATAGGGAAACCGGTGAAATCCTGAAAGAAGAAGTCACTCTGATGCAAGACGAAGGAAATCGCGCCAGCACAACCCTGGAAGGACTCGCCAGTCTGAAGCCGGTGATGGGAGAAAATTGCTTCATCACGGCGGGCAATGCCAGCCAGCTTTCCGATGGTGCCTCGGCCTGCGTTGTGATGGACAGCAAACTCGCTGAGCAGCGGAATATTGAGCCGCTCGGCATCTATCGCGGCCTCGTCGTCGCCGGCTGCGAGCCCGACGAAATGGGGATTGGACCTGTCTTCGCCATTCCGAAACTGTTGCAACGTCACGGTCTCAAGATGGATGATATTGGACTTTGGGAACTCAACGAGGCTTTTGCCGTGCAGGTTCTCTATTGCCGCGACAAGCTTGGCATCCCGAATGAATTGCTCAACGTCGATGGTGGTGCGGTTTCAATCGGGCACCCCTACGGCATGTCCGGTGCCCGCATGACAGGCCATGCGCTTATAGAAGGAAAGCGCCGCGGCGCGAAATACGTCGTCGTGACGATGTGCATCGGCGGCGGGATGGGAGCCGCGGGACTTTTCGAAGTCGCCTAAGATCAACCTTGTAACAAATAAAATCCTGGAGGTCCCAACGGATTTCCGGGATTTCTATTTTGGACAATAAAAAAGGCCTGAAATGAACAGACCTTTTTTGCGAGAGATGAAAAATAACTACCGCGTCGGAATCGGCTCATCGCCCGTATAGTCATAAAAACCACGGCCCGTCTTGCGACCCAGCCATCCCGCTTCGACATATTTGACAAGCAGCGGACAGGGCCGGTATTTGGTGTCGGCAAGACCTTCATACAAAACCTGCATGATCGCCAGGCAGACATCAAGACCAATAAAATCCGCCAGTTGCAGCGGTCCCATGGGATGGTTGGCACCAAGGCGCATGGCCGTATCGATCGCCCGAACCGAGCCAACGCCTTCGTAAAGCGTATAGACCGCCTCGTTGATCATCGGCAACAAGATACGGTTGACGATAAAGGCCGGAAAATCTTCGGCGGGGGTTGGCGTCTTGTGAAGACGGATCGCCAGATCCTTGATCGTTTCAAAAGTTTGCTCGTTTGTCGCGATGCCGCGGATCAGTTCGACAAGCTGCATGACAGGAACCGGGTTCATGAAATGCATGCCGATGAACTTCTCCGGCCGGTCCGTGATCGCGGCAAGACGGGTCACGGAAATAGAGGAGGTATTGGTGGCGATAATTGCGTCGGGCTTCAGCTTGGGCCCCAGCGCCGACAGGATTTTTTTCTTGATTTCCTCATTTTCCGTCGCCGCCTCGATCACCAGATCAACCTCACCGAGGTGATCATCGTTGGTGACCGGCGTGATGTGCGAAAGAGCCTTGGTTATGTCACTTTCCGAAAGAGCGCCGCGCCCAACTTGCCGCCTCAGGTTATGCTCGATGACATCCAAGGCCTTTCCAAGCTGTTCTTCCGAGATATCCTTCAAAAAGACGTCAATCCCGGCTACAGCCAGTACATGGGCAATTCCGTTGCCCATCTGGCCCGCGCCAATCACACTAACTTTGTCAATCATTGCCAATTCCCGAGCATATTTGTGAGCGCGATCATAACGCTGAAAACGTTATCGTTACAAGCCATTAAAGGGCGGCATCCAGCTCCGGCAGCGCCTTGAAAAGATCCGCCACAAGGCCATAGTCGGCAACCTGGAAAATCGGGGCCTCCTCATCCTTGTTAATAGCGACGATCACCTTGCTGTCTTTCATCCCGGCGAGATGCTGAATGGCCCCGGAAATACCGACGGCAATGTAAAGCTGCGGTGCAACCACCTTTCCGGTCTGGCCGACCTGATAATCATTCGGCACAAATCCGGCGTCAACGGCCGCCCGGCTGGCGCCAACGGCGGCACCCAGCTTGTCAGCCACTTTTTCCAGCAGATGGAAATTTTCACCTGATTGCATGCCGCGACCACCTGAGATAACGATCTTCGCGGAGGTCAACTCCGGACGTTCGGATTTCGAGAGTTCCGCGCTGACGAAACTTGAAAGTCCGGCGGCAGAAGCTGCGCTTGCGGCCTCCACTGTCGCCGACCCGCCCGTTGCCGCCGCGGCGGCAAAATTGGTGGAGCGGATCGTAATCACCTTCTTGGCGTCGCTTGACTGTACGGTCGCCATGGCGTTACCCGCATAGATCGGACGCACATACGTGTCCGGCGAGACGATTTGAACAATTTCAGAGATTTGCGCGACATCGAGAAGTGCCGCCAAGCGCGGCAATATGTTTTTCCCCGCCGAGGTCGCCGCCGATATGATTCCATCATATCCATTGCTCAGGGACACCAGCAATGCTGCGACGTTTTCAGCCAGCGCATCAGTGTATATTGCATCATCGACGAGAAGAACTTTGGCCACGCCATCGACTTTGGCCGCTTCATCGGCGACCGCCGCACAACCGCCGCCAGCCACGAGAACATGGACGTCTCCGCCCAGCTGGCCTGCCGCCGTTACTGCATTCAAGGTCGCTGCGCCGAGTGTTTTATTGTCATGATCGGCAAGAACAAGAACAGTCATTTAGATAACCCCCGCTTCATTTTTCAACTTGTCGACCAATTCCGCGACAGATTCCACCATAACACCAGCCTGGCGTTTCGCCGGCTCCTCAACCTTCAATGTTTTCAGGCGCGGGGCAATATCGACGCCTAGATCTGCAGGCGTTTTTTCGTCAATCGGTTTTTTCTTCGCCTTCATGATGTTTGGAAGGGAGGCGTAGCGCGGCTCATTCAATCGCAAGTCAGTAGTTACAACCGCTGGCATTTTCAGATCAATCGTCTGCAGCCCGCCGTCAATTTCACGGATCACTTTCGCCGTGCCATTGTCAAAGGTGACCTTGGACGCGAACGTGCCCTGGGACCAGCCCAGCAGCGCAGCCAGCATCTGACCGGTCTGGTTCGAATCATCATCAATGGCCTGCTTGCCGACGATAATCAGGTCCGGCTTTTCCTCTTCGGCGACGGCCTTCATAAGTTTCGCTACCGCCAGCGGTTCCACTTGTTCGTCCGTTTTGATCAGTATCCCGCGATCAGCGCCCATGGCGAGTGCTGTACGGATAGTTTCCTGCGCCGCCTGCGGGCCAACTGAGACAGCAATAACTTCTGTCGCAACACCGGCTTCGCGAAGGCGGAGACCCTCTTCAACAGCGATTTCATCAAAGGGGTTCATGGACATTTTAACATTCGCGAGGTCTACACCAGTCTTGTCCGCTTTAACACGGATCTTAACGTTGTAGTCCACGACACGTTTAACAGCGACGAGAACTTTCATGGATAGGTCAACTCCCAAGCCAATTGCCTTAGGCACGCCACAGGAACCCATTTCCTGCGAATGCCAAAGGTGGGTTTAAATTTGTTATTTCGGCAGTGCACAATAAATAGCTAATGACAATCTGTCAATTCACTGGAAGCGGACATTTTTCCACCACCCTGCACACTGGTTTTCGCCCCAATAAGCCCCGGAAACTACTATCTGTTGGCGCCGGGAACCCATAGAACGTCTTCTTTTCCCTTATTGTTGAGATAACGGCCCAAAACAAAAAGGAAATCTGATAATCTGTTAATGTAAGCGATACTGACTGGATTGATTTCCTCCGAATCGCTCAAGGCGATCATCCGTCGCTCAGCCCTCCTGCAAACTGTTCGCGCCAGATGGAGATAAGCCGATGCAGGCGATCCACCAGGCAAAATAAAGGAGTTAAGTGGCAATAATTCCGCGTTGAGGCGGTCGATTTCCTGTTCCAGCCGGTCCACCTGCTCCTGGGTGACGCGGAGAGGCGGATATTTTGGCGCCTCCTGTTCCGGTGTGCAAAGGTCCGCGCCGAGATCGAACAAATCATTCTGAATGCGGACAAGCATGTCATCCGCCGCCCCTGAAGTCTGCAACCGGACCAGGCCGATGACCGCATTCGTTTCGTCAACTTCGCCATAAGCCGCAACGCGCAGGTCTGTCTTGCTGACCCGGGCCCCGTCGCCGAGCGACGTTTTTCCCGTGTCGCCTCCGCGCGTGTAGATTTTTGTCAGCTTTACCATTATCCGCCTCTGCCCCTGCCTCTATTTTCCGGAACTGGCGATCCAGAAGCCGACCATGATAAGGATCACGGCAATTGCCTGCACCAGAATACGCAATCGCATGATCTTATTACCGTATTTTCTGTTAAATTCGCCTCCCCGCGCCATGGTCAGCACACCGAAGAGCAGAACCAAAGCCGTGGCGACGACGGCAGCAATAATGAAATAATTAATCATAATCGACTCAGGATATATTATAAAAGCAGCGTTGGGCAACGCTACACCGTCACAACACATATGGACAGGAAAATTCATGCAAAAAGGTGAGGATATTGTCATTATCGGCGGCGGTGTTATAGGCTCGTCCATCGCGTATTTCCTGAAATCCTCCCCCGGTTTCGATGGCGCCGTCACCGTGATCGAGAAAGACCCGAGTTACGAATTCGGTTCCACCGCACGGTCCTGGGGCGGCGTCCGCCAGCAGTTCACGACGCCCGAAAATATCCGGATATCGCAGTTTACGCAGGAATTCCTCAGCGACATCACCCGATATCTCGCCGTGGATGACACTCCCGTTAATGTCAATTATTACGAAGCGGGTTATCTGTTTCTGGCTGAGGACCGTCATATCTGGCAGTTGTATGGTAACAATCTCCTGCAACGCGGAGAAGGCGACAATGTAAGTCTTCTGGATACCGAAGATCTCGCTCGTGGTTTTCCCTGGATGAATGTGTCCGATCTCGCAGGCGGATCTCTGGGCCTCAGTGGGGAGGGCTGGCTGGACGCCTACAGCCTCAATCAGGCCTTCCGAAAGAAGGCGATTTCACTTGGCGTGGCCTATCTGGCCAAGGAAGCCGCCGGATTGGAGCGGCGGGGAAACCGGATCAATGCTGTTATGCTATCCGATGGCACCCGGCTGTCCGCCGGTGCCGTCGTCAATGCAGCGGGAGTGCTGGCGGCGGCAGTCGCCGGATGGGCGGATATCAAGCTCGACGTGCGGCCCCGCAAACGTTACGCCTTTTCCTTCAGCTGCCGCGAGGAAATTTTGGGATGCCCGCTGGTCATCGACCCCAGCGGCGTTCATTTCAGGCCGGAAGGAAAACAATTTCTTGCCGGTTGCTCCCCCGACCCCGAAAACGATCCCGATTGTACGGATTTCGATATCGATTATGGTTGGTTCGAAGAACATATCTGGCCGATCCTTGCCCACCGCGTCCCGGCCTTCGAGGCAATCAAGCTCGAAAATGCCTGGGCCGGGCATTATGCCTATAACCTGCTCGATCAGAATGCGATCCTTGGCCCGCATCCTGACATCCGCAATTTCTACTTTGCCAATGGCTTTTCGGGCCATGGGCTACAGCAATCGCCTGCGGTCGGGCGGGCGATTTCCGAACTTATTCAATTTGGCGAGTACCGGAGCCTGGATCTGTCCCGCTTCAATTTCGCGCGCATGGTGACAGGCGACGCCATATTGGAACATAATATCGTTTAATTTTTCTCGCAAAGGAGCGCAAATGCCCATCGTCCGAATTGATATGTTCGAAGGAAGAGACCGCAAGACAAAGCAGGAACTGGTCAAGTCGATCACCGCTGAAATGGTGCGCATCACGGGCTGTGGCGAAGCCAGTGTCAATATAGTTATCAATGATGTCGCCAAGGATAACTGGGGGATGGGCGGCGAACTCGCCAGTGATAAATCCCCGAAGTAGCGTACCGGAAGAGGGGGCGAGGTGCAAAAATTCTATTCAATAGCGCTGATTGGCCGGATATGGCATCATTTCACGCATCACAATTGTTTGCGGATGGCGACGGCCCTGAGCTACCAGACCCTGCTCGCGATTGTGCCGTTAGCGGCGGTGGTTTTTGCCCTGTTCACTGCGATTCCCGCGTTCGCCCATCTGCAGGACAAACTCACCAGCCTGCTTTTTGACAACCTTCTCCCCTCCAAAATCTCGACAGTCGACGCGGCGCTCCGTGATTTCACAATAAACGCGAGCCAGCTCACCTATATCGGTCTAGCCGGTATTGCGATTACCGCGCTTCTCCTCATGTCCAGTATAGAGCAGATCTTCAGCCAGATCTGGCAGGTTGCCGCAACCCGCAATCCATTTAAACGCCTGGCCGCCTATCTCATTATTACCCTGATCGGACCGATTGCAGTCGGTACCAGCCTGACGTTCGTTCACTGGGTCATCGCTATCAGCGAGGAGGCAACCGGATTTCAGCTTTCCGGCGCAATGGAGCTTTTAAGCGCCATTATGCCAATCCTGCTCCCCCTCGTTATCCTGATTATCCTGTATCGCCTTGTTCCAGCCTGCGACGTGAAATTGAGCCATGCCTTTATCGGGGCGGCCATTGCGACCGGTCTTTTTCTTCTCGGAAAATATCTCTTCAAGCTGTATCTGCAATATTTTCCGTCCTATGAAGTTGTTTATGGCGCCATGGCGGCAATCCCTCTTTTCCTGATCTGGCTCTATGTCAGTTGGGGAATTGTCCTTTTCGGCGCCACCATAACGGCAGTGCTCGGCTTCGAATTTACCAGCGAAATGGAAAAGAAGTAAACTTACGGATAAGGGTAAGCTAATCCGGTAGCTTCACAGCACCGGATTTATCGATAATAAAACCGGGGTTCCAGGCGACTTCCCATAAATGGCCATCAAGGTCGCGAAAATATCCCGAATACCCACCCCAGAAGACATCCTCTGCCGGTTTGACAATTTCCGCGCCAAGGGACTGGACCTCGGCCAGAACCCGATCAACCTCTTCCTTGCTGCGGGCATTATAGGCGATGGAGAAATTTTCGAAGCCGCAACCATCGACGGCAACGCCTGCATCTTTCGCCAATTCCTCGTGCGGGAAAAGGCCGAAGGCCATGGAGCCGCATTGAAAGAAGGCGACGCCGGAAGCTTCCTTCACGGATCGCTTCCAGCCAAGAGATTCAAAGAATTTCGTGCTTCGCGCCAGATCCTTGACGCCAAGCGTGATGAGGGAAATCCGCTGTTCCATCTCAAATCGATCTCTTAGTTCGCGCCTTCCAGCAGACGACGGGCAATGACCTGCGCCTGGATTTCACCGGCGCCCTCAAAGATATTGAGAATACGCGCATCGCAAAGAACCCGGCTGATCGGATATTCAAGCGCAAAGCCGTTACCGCCATGGATCTGCAGGGCGTTGTCCGCAGCACTCCACGCCACCCGGGCGCCCAGCAGCTTGGCCATGCCGGCTTCCAGATCGCAGCGGCGGCCTTCGTCTTTCGCCCGGGCGGACGCGTAGGTGAGTTGACGCGCCATCATGATTTCCACCGCCATCCAGGCAAGCTTACCGGCAACACGCGGGAACTTGATGATGGGCCGCGCGAACTGGATGCGGTCCAGCGCGTAGCGAAGTCCAAGCTCCATGGCGTTCTGGGCGACACCAAGAGCGCGGGCAGCCGTCTGGATGCGGGCGCTTTCAAAGGTCTGCATCAGCTGCTTGAAGCCGTTGCCCTCTTCTTCACCCAGCAGGTTTTCCGCCTTGACCTCGAAGTTATCGAAACCAAGCTCATATTCCTTCATGCCGCGATAGCCCAGAACCTCAATCTCACCGCCGGTCATGCCTGCAGCCGGAAAATCTTCCGTCTCGGTCATATGCGGCTTTTCAGCCAGGAACATGGAAAGCCCCTTGTAGCCCGGCTCGTTCGGATTGGTGCGGACAAGCATGGTCATGACGTCGGCCCGCGCCGCATGGGTAATCCAGGTCTTGTTACCGGTAACTCTATAGACGTCCCCGTCCTTGACAGCCCGCGTCTTGAGGGAGGCAAGATCGGAGCCGGTATTGGGCTCGGTGAAAACTGCTGTCGGTAGGATCGCGCCTGTCGCAATGGCGGAAAGCCATTTATCCTTTTGCGCCTCGGTGCCGCCTGTCAAAATCAGCTCCGCCGCGATTTCTGAGCGCGTGCCGAGCGAGCCAACGCCGATATAGCCGCGCGAAAGTTCTTCCGACACCACGCACATCGACATCTTGCCAAGACCAAGGCCATCGTATTTTTCCGGCACAGTCAGGCCGAAAACGCCAAGCTCCGACATTTTCTCGATCACCGACATCGGAATAAGCTCATCCCTCAGATGCCAGCCATGGGCGAACGGCATCACCTCTTCATTGGCGAAACGGCGGAACTGATCCCGAATCATCGAATAGGTTTCATCAAGGCCCGGTTCGCCGAAATGCCCCGTATCCATGCCCGCGGCAATCAGCTCTGCGATACGTTCCCTGACCTCCAGGCCATAGCCATTGTCAATCAGAAGGGAGACTTCAGCCTTTTTAAACTTGGCGATCGCGGCATCATCCAGACCAAGATTGAGAGGGCGGATAATTTCTCCGAGTGTCATCGGAATACCACCGGCAATCTGGCTCAAATATTCGCTGAACCCAGCTTGCAGCATGAGCTGCTCCAACTCACCCAGCTTTCCTTCACTCGCCAGATGGCGTGACCAGTTCAGCGTTTCGCGTAGCGCCTCAACGTAAGTAGCGAGCCAGGCAAGGCCGTGCGTCGCATATTGGTTAGCCTCGACAAGCTCCGCGCTCACACGCCCGTTGCCGCCGCGTGTCATCCCGGCGACCGCAACAATCGCCTGTTGCTTGAAAGATTCCGCCGCATCCAGCGCAGCAGTGCAAAGATCATCCAGCCTGTCCAGCACAAGGGTTTCCGGCCGGTCCGTCATATCCGTCATTGTCATTTTTTAATTTTCCTTATGGCTTTTGGCCGGAGCTTAGCCGTTTCCGGCTTCAATCGCATCCTCGATTGTTCTCAGGCCCGGATATTTTGCCGACACCAGAACCGCCATATTACCCGGCTTATGCTCATTATTCATCATTTTCGTATGGGCGCGGGGGATATCGTCCCAGGAGAAAACCTCGGACATACAAGGATCAATCCGACGCTCGACGACCAAGTTATTAGCCTGGGCCGCCTGTTTGAGATTGGCAAAATGGCTGCCTTGAATGCGCTTCTGACGCATCCAGACAAAGCGCGCGTCCATGGTCAGGTTAAAGCCCGTGGTGCCGGCACAAAAAACAACCATGCCGCCACGTTTCACCACGTTGCACGAAACCGGGAACGTCTGCTCGCCCGGATGTTCAAATACGAAGTCGACATCATTACCCTTGCCGGTAATATTCCAGATGGCTTTACCGAATTCGCGGGTTTTCTTCATATATTCGCTGAAACCTTCGCCGTTTACCTTGGGAAGCTGACCCCAGCAATCGAAATCCTTGCGGTTAATCACGCCTTTGGCGCCAAGCGACATCACAAACTCACGTTTGCTTTCATCGGAGATGACGCCGATGGCATTTGCGCCAGCGGCGGCGCAGATCTGTATCGCCATGGAGCCCAATCCACCGGAGGCTCCCCAGATCAGAACATTATGGCCAGGGCGCAGGATATGCGGGCGATGGCCAAAAAGCATCCGGTAGGCAGTCGCCAGGGTCAGGACATAACAGGCGCTTTCTTCCCAAGTCAGATGCAGTGGGCGCGGCATCAACTGCCGGTCCTGCACGCGGGCGAACTGCGCGAAGGATCCATCCGGCGTCTCATAGCCCCAAATCCGCTGACTCGGCGAGAACATGGGATCGCCACCATTGCATTCCTCATCGTCACCGTCATCCTGATTGCAATGCACCACGACTTCATCGCCGACTTTGAAGCGCTTGACCTTATTGCCAATGGCGTAGACCACACCCGACGCGTCCGATCCGGCGATATGATAGGGCTGCTTATGAACGTCGAAGGGGGAAATGGGTTGGCCGAGGGCCGCCCAGACGCCGTTATAATTGACACCGGCCGCCATTACGAGAATAAGCACGTCGTGGCTGTCGAGCTCCGGCGTATCAACCACCTCGACCTGCATTGCGTCTTCCGGATTGCCGTGCCGTTCCCGGCGGATTGCCCAGGCATACATTTTTGAGGGAACATGACCGAGCGGTGGAATTTCCCCCACTTCATACAGATCCTTGACTTCGCCCACTGGCGTATGACCTTCTTCTCCAGACTGGACGGCGGCGTTCGAATTTGACATCAAATATTTCCCTTATATTTTTCTTGTCTCTAATATACGGCAGCGGACCTTTGCAATTTGCTAATGCTCTCTTCTTGGTCTTTATATACCGCATTGCATCAAATAACTAAACAGAGACCTTTACATTGGTTTCGTTTGTGAGAAGATTACTGACCTTTGAACAGATAACAAGTTTTTTTTGCACTGCAGCACAAAGTCATGTTATTACGTATAGTAATATAAGTACGCAATAACCGGTCTGATTACTAGCAGAAAACGAAAGATAATTATGGCAGAAAGCACCCCAAAGGCTGTAAAATCCGGCGATTCTCCGAAAGATCGTCCCTGGTTATTTCGGACCTATTCCGGCCATTCCTCGGCACGGGCATCAAACGAGCTTTATAAAACAAACCTTGCACGCGGCCAGACCGGTTTGTCAGTTGCCTTCGATCTGCCGACGCAGACAGGATATGATTCGGATCATATTCTGGCGCGCGGAGAAGTCGGCAAGGTCGGCGTGCCGATCTGCCATCTTGGAGACATGCGTTCTCTTTTCGACGATATCCCGCTTGAAAAAATGAATACCTCGATGACGATCAATGCCACATCCGCCTGGCTTTTGGCGCTGTATGTAGCTGTTGCGGAGGAGCAGGGCGCCGACGTTTCGCTCCTGCAGGGGACCGTGCAGAACGATATTATCAAAGAGTATCTCTCGCGCGGCACCTATATTTTTCCGCCGAAGCCTAGCATGAAACTGATCACTGACGTTGTCAGCTATACCTATCAGAAGATGCCGAAATGGAACCCGACCAACGTTTGCTCCTACCATCTTCAGGAAGCCGGGGCGACGCCGGTTCAGGAACTCTCTTTTGCACTTGCGACAGCGATAGCCGTTCTCGATGCCGTCAGGGAGGGCGGACAGATCAGCGCAGAAGATTTTCCATCCGCAACCGGGCGCATCAGCTTTTTCGTCAATGCCGGTATTCGCTTTGTCACCGAAATGTGCAAAATGCGCGCCTTCGTCGATTTGTGGGATGAGATTCTGCGAGACCGCTACGGTGTCGAGGATGAGAAGTTCCGGCGGTTTCGCTATGGTGTGCAGGTTAATTCCCTTGGCCTGACCGAGCAGCAGCCTGAAAACAACGTCTACCGCATCCTTCTGGAAATGCTGGCCGTTGTACTTTCGAAAAACGCGCGCGCGCGCGCCGTTCAGCTCCCCGCCTGGAACGAGGCACTTGGCTTGCCGCGTCCGTGGGACCAACAATGGTCACTCCGGTTGCAGCAGATCGTTGCCTTTGAAACCGACCTGCTGGAATTCGGTGATATTTTTGAGGGATCCGTGGAGATCGATCGCAAGGTTGAGGAACTGAAGGCCGCAGCGCGCGAAGAACTCCGGATTATTGAGGAAATGGGCGGCGCCGTTGCCGCTGTAGGTACGGGCTATCTCAAGGAAAGCCTTGTCCATTCGAATACGAACCGGGTGCAGGCGGTGATTGCCGGCACCCTCCCCGTTATCGGCGTCAATAAATATACAGAGTCCGCGCCCTCTCCGCTGACACAGGAGGCGGATGGCGGCATCATGACGGTCGATCCTGCCGCCGAGGCGGATCAGATCGCCGGGCTGCAGGCCTGGCGCGCAGCGCGTGATGACGCGGCCGTTAAACTGGCGCTGGAGGCTTTATCGAAGGCGGCGAAATCAGGCGCGAATATCATGCCCGCATCAATCCGAGCGGCAAAGGCCGGCGTGACCACCGGCGAATGGTCAGAAGCGCTCCGCCATGTTTACGGGGAGTACCGCGCTCCGACCGGCGTCAGCACCGCCGTCTCCAATGCGGAGAATGATATTCTCGAGCCCGCACGTGAAAAAGTCGCCGCCGCCGCCATAAAGCTGGGCCAACCGCTGAAAGTCCTTGTCGGAAAGCCCGGCCTGGATGGGCATTCGAACGGCGCCGAGCAGATTGCTGTTGCCGCCCGCGACAGCGGAATGAAAGTCGTATATGAAGGCATTCGTCTCACCCCGGACCAGATCGTCAGAGCGGCCCTGGATGGATCGGTCCACCTGGTCGGACTCTCCATTCTGTCCGGATCGCATATCCCGCTCGCCACTGAAGTTTGCGAAAAACTGAAGGCGGCAGGCGCTGGCAATATTCCTGTTGTCGTCGGCGGTATTATCCCGCCAGAGGATGCTGCGCGATTGAAAGCGGCAGGCGTCACTGCCGTCTATACGCCGAAGGATTTCGACATGGCCGGGATCGTGATCGACATGGTCGACATCATCATGAAATACGAGGAAGTCGCCTGACCGGTTTCAGATAAGTCCAGGCTGGAGATTCGCAGAAAAGTTAACCATAATCGGCCATTTTCCTGACGTCTTCAGGCTGGTAACCATATTCTCGTAAAGATTTGATTGTTGCATCCTTGTCACGTTTTGACAGTCGGCGACCCGTTGTGTCCGAGATCAATCCGTGATGAAAATAGGTCGGTGTAGGCAGCTCGAGAAGGGCCTGCAACAGCCTGTGAATGTGGGTCGATGGAAAGAGATCCTGACCCCGGATAACTTGATTAACACCCTGTATCGCATCATCAAATGTTACGGCAAGATGATAGCTGGTGGGCGTCTCCTTTCGTGCCAGAACAATGTCTCCGAAAGGCGCCGGATCGCATCGTATGAAGCCTTTTCCCTGCTCATGGAATTTGAGGGTTGCAAGATCAACGGACGCAATTGCATTAACCATATCGAGCCGAAGCGCATAAGGTTCCTCCCGAGCAAATCTCTGTTGCCGCTCCTCCTCTGTCATATACCTGCAAGTTCCCGGATATGTTGGGCCTTGTGGGCCATGCGGCGCCGTATTGCTGCGCGCAACTTCTGCGGCTATTTCCTTTCGGCTGCAGAAGCATGGATATATCAGATCGCGGTCGCCGAGCTTGGCAAGAAGGGCGGCATAATCCTCCATATGCTCGCTTTGGCGGCGAACAGGAAGCTCCCATTCGAAGCCCAGCCAGGTAAGATCCTCATAGATCGCTTCCTCAAATTCCGGATGGCAACGGGTGAGGTCGATATCCTCCATCCGAAGTAAAAATCGCCCGCCACTTCCTCTGGCCGCTTGCCACGCCAGAGAGGCAGAATATACATGGCCGAGGTGAAGAAATCCTGTTGGACTTGGCGCAAAACGCGTTATAATTTTCATATGGTTAACATGGGGTTGGGTCCGAAAAAAATATTCATTAAGCGTAAAATTTTATTTGTTTTGCTTGTCAGGCGCCGGACCCGGCGGTAGCTTTGTTAATACTTTTTTAATTATAAAAAATTTAAACGGGCGAGACAAATGTTTAAACGTATATTGATCGCACTGAATATTTTACTTCTAGTGACAGCCTGTGCGATTCCCATAAGCCGGAACCATGAGGTTAGCGCCGCCGTTGAGCGGTATGAGGCCGCCTACAGAGAGACCATCAAGAATGATCCCTCAACAGATGAAAATATCGGCATCATGGCGGACGTTCTGCAAACAGTGGACAGACGTTATGTTGACAACGTCAATCTTGACGACCTCGTGGACAAGGCTATCGCCGGTCTGAAGGCCGGGCCAGGGACCGGCAATGACGAACCTGACCCGACGACGCGTGCGCTCAATGCCATGTTTGCGTCAATGGACCGCTACACGGGGTATATGGCACCGTCCAGTTTCACGAACTACCGGGAGAGCCTTGACGGGCATTTCGTCGGCTTCGGCATTCATATCAGGATGGTTGATGACAAGCTCACCGTCATGAGCCTGTTGAAAGGCTCGGGCGCGGAGACCGCTGGCATTCAGGCCGATGATGTAATTACCCATGTAGACGGCGCCCCAATAAAGGGAATGTCTCTGGCGGAGGCCCGTCGGCTGCTTAGAGGTCCGGAGAACTCCACTTCGGTATTGAGCGTCCTGCGGGACGGTTCCAAGGAACCGCTGCAAATCGCAGTAACCCGTCGCGCCGTGGAAGTTGCAGCAGTTGAACATCATATCGACGGCAACATCGGCTATATCCGGATTTTCTCTTTTACAACAAAAACCGGACCCGGCGTAATGGAAGCACTTGATGATTTTCAAAAAAACTTGGGAACCCGTCTCTGCGGCGTCATCCTCGACATGCGCAATAATCCTGGCGGACTAGTATCCGCCGCCGAAACCGTCGCCAGCGCCTTCATGGATGGCGGCAATATATATGCCGTCAAGAACCGCGGACACGAAATGATGGCCCGTAACGCCGACAGCGGCGACCTGACGAAAGGCGCACCCATTGTAGTGATGCTCAACAAACGGTCGGCGTCGTCGTCGGAGATTGTAGCCGGCGCCCTCAAATATCAGAACCGGGCAAAGCTATTCGGCGAGAAAAGCTATGGCAAGGGGTTGTTGCAGTCGCTGATGCCGCTTCGGAACGGCGGCGGGCTTCGCCTGACGACCGGCCGTTTCACGACAGGTGGTGGGCCGACGTTCCATGGCATCGGCCTGACGCCGGATATTCCCGACACGATGGCGGAAGGGGAAAGCGACCAGATGCAGATTACACGCGCCGCCAAGAACCTGAATTGCTCATCTAAGATGACGACGGCGATGGTAACCAACCAATGACCTCTGGCGGGGAAATCTCGGTCGCGCTTGATTTTATCTCCCGCCAGGACCCGGATTTTGCCGTCGCTCTAACCCTGATCCAACCCCTGCCGGAACGAACGCGTCCGGCGGGATTTGAGCATTTGACGAAAATCATTATCGAACAGCAGGTCTCTCTGGCCAGTGCGGAAGCAATCTGGAAGCGGCTGACCGCAGCCATCACTCCATTTTCACCCGACATCATGATCAGCCTTTCCGAGGAGGATTTACGGGCGCTCGGGCTCAGCCGACAAAAAGCGAGATATTGTCGGGCGCTTGCCGAGGATATTCTTGCGCAACGGCTGATCCTCGACACTCTCCATGAACAGGACGATAACGAGGTGCTTGAACAGCTTACGCAGGTCAAGGGGATCGGCCGCTGGACGGCGGAGATCTATATGATGGCCTGTCTTGGGCGGACAGATATCTGGCCCGCCGGTGATGTCGCCCTGCAATCAGCGTTCGGCCATTTGAAGAAAATGCCGGTCCGGCCTTCGATAGAACAGATGGACGAGATGGCGGAACCTTTGCGCCCCTACCGGACCATCGCCGCACGTATTTTATGGCGTTATTACGCCGATGTCGTTCAGGCCCCCTCGCGCAAGAGGAAAGCTGACTCTCAATAAGTGCATGGTTTCTCGCCGCGTTCTTGGCATTGGACAACAGGCCCTAACATCTATATTTTATAATAGATAATTTCTGGCCCAAGTCGCTGTCCATATGCTGTAGTTTCACAATTATTTCACACAAAATACTGTATTAGGGTTTGCAATTTGCAAACGGACAGGCCAAACTTTCAATTGTAACACCCTATTTGGAGACTAATAGAGCTGTGCAAGCGTCAGTGGAAAAATTCCCGGCTCTCGTTCTGAACGCCGATTACAGGCCGCTCAGCTATTTTCCTTTATCTCTTTGGTCCTGGCAGGACACGCTCAAATCCGTCTTTCTGGAACGCGTCGACATCGTCTCGGAATATGATCGTGTTGTGCATTCACCGAGCTTTGAGATGCGGCTGCCGAGTGTGATCAGTCTCAAACGCTATATCAAGCAAAGCAAACAGCCGGCTTTCACCCGTTTCAACGTCTTTTTGCGCGATGGCTTCCGTTGCCAATATTGCGGCTCCGGTGACGAACTGACATTCGACCATGTGCTGCCAAGACGCCTCGGTGGCCAGACTCATTGGGAGAATATCACGACGGCCTGCGCGCCCTGCAATATGAAGAAAGGGGGTAGGCTGCCCCGGGATTTGAATATGTTCCCGGAAATCCGCCCCTACATACCGACACCGCAAATGCTGAACCGGCAGGGGCGCGCCTTCCCTCCCAATTACCTACACGAAAGCTGGCGCGACTACCTTTACTGGGATACGGAATTGGAAGAATAATTCCGCTGGTTCATTTCTTCATTGCTCTCCCGACTTGCCTTCGCGGCGCATCCACGTCTATATAGAGACCAAACTGTTCCCTACCCTTATTCCACTGAAGATGTGATGTAAAATGAGTTATGGACTAGGTCTTTCTGAGAAAAAGCAGGCGCGGCAACGACGTAACCGTTTCTTCAAGTTTGTCTTGTATCTGGCGGTGGTCGCCGGTATCGGTGTTTACGGATATTATGAAGGCCAGGCGAATGCCGACCGCCGTGTGTCGGATATTGAAGGCCAGGTCATTGTTCTGACCCAGGAGAATGTCCGGCTCAATGATCAGGCTCGCGCCGCACTTGACAAACAAAGCGCAGCTTTGGCCGAAGCGCGGCAGTGGCGTGATAAATTCGAGAATGAAATTCCAAGCGGTCCGACCCGCGACATTCTTGATCTTGTCCAGAAACGGCTCGCAGACGGATTGGAGCCGGACCGGCTCCTCTCCCTCATTACCCTTGCCCAGAACAGCCAGAACTGCGACGCGTCACCGGAAACCAAAAGATTTATCGTGAACACCCCGATTTTCACCAGCCCCGGAAATTCCGTCAGCCTCGGCAATGGCACCATTACCATAACCGGCAATGGCAAGTCGGTGGTAAATTCGGAAAACAAGGTTGAAGCCTGGTATGATCCGAACGAGCCCGTCGAAATCATTTTCACGCAGCTCGGCGGTCAGACGGAAAAGCTGACCGGTGTTTTGCCGCTCCATAAGAGCGTTGTCTTTGGTGCGAACGAATATCGTTTCAGTATCCTTGCCGGCAAGCAGAGCTTTGCCACAATTGCCGCAACCCGCTGCGATTTTCCGTAAAACCGAAAAGCCGGATCAGATTCTGGAGGACAACCAGATCGCCAGCTTTGACCCAGCCTTCACAGCCGATGTCAGCAGCTCGTACCCCGGCGCTTCCGCCGCACCCTCGTCACGGGCGATATCCCGATGCTCGATTTCCTCATCACGATATTGGGCAATAATCTTTTTAAGCTCGGTTTCCTCGTCCCCAAGCTGATCAAGTTGGTGGTGGTAATGCTCGTCAATCACTTCTTCCACTGCCTCCGTGCAGGCCATGGCCGCTTCCTTGCCGAGCATGGCCGTGCCGGCGCCCAAGGCAAATCCCGCCATATGCCAGAGCGGTGACAACAATGTCGGCCGGACCCTGCGCTCGGCCAGAAGCTGTTCAAATTTCTCCCGGTGAACTTCTTCCTGCTCTTTCATATGGCGCACCGTTTCCGCTTCGGCGCTGTCTTTTAAAACAGCGAGCTGACCTTCATAGATCCTGACCGCGCCGAATTCACCGGCGTGATCAACGCGGATAACACGCTCCAACAACTCGCGTGGGGTCAGATCCCCGGGCTGACGTCCGAAGGCGGGCTTGAATATCTCGGTACGCTTTTTCCTCATAGGGATCACCTTACTTGCTCTTATAAGAAATTAGCGCAGCGACGAGACTAAAAACAGCAAGAATTGTTGCAGCAATAACATTATACCCCGCCATCGATATTCCGAAGAGTGACCAGGCAACGTCATCACAGCGGACAATCGGCGCCGACATGATCTGCGCTTTCAGGTCCTGAACGCTCAAAACTTTGGAGGTATCGCCAACACATTCCGCCGTTCCCTGCCACCAGCCCTGCTCGACACCCACGTGAAATCCGCCAATCGCCGCCGTCGCGGCGAAACCGATAGCGCAGAGAAAAAGGAAGATGGTGCTATCCATCCGGCGCTGCAAAACGAGACCTATGAGGGCAATCGCAATTACCGCGGCATAGGGCCAACGCTGATAGAGGCACAGAACGCAGGGCCAAAGGCCAAAAACATATTGTGCGGTGAATGCAGTGCCGAGCGCTGCCAAACTCGCAAGCAGGGCAATCCACAACGCTTTTTTATACAGAAAATCCAAACGGCACCTATCATGTTTTCGGTTGCCAGCTTACAACAGATACTTAAGGGCGAGGAACCCTCCGATTAACAGAACAAAAAAGAGGATGGTCAGGAGCCCTAGGTATTTTTCAATGAAAACCCGGATCGGCTCGCCAAATTTCCAGAGCAGGCCCGCGACCAGGAAAAAACGCAGCGACCGCGACAAAACGGAAGCGATCATGAACACAGCCAAATTAAGATGCGTCACGCCGCTCGCGATGGTGATCACCTTATAGGGAAACGGAGTCAGACCGAAAAAGGCGACAATCCACCCGCCCCATTCATTATAGGCTTGCGTGAAACTGTCGAATTTGTCTGTATAGCCATAAAAATCGATAATCGGAGCGCCGATCCAGTCATAAAAAACGGCGCCAATAACATATCCAAACATGCCGCCAATGACCGAGAAAATGCTACAAACCAGAGCAATCCGCCAAGCCGCCGATCTATTGGCAAGAACCATCGGGATGAGCAAAACATCCGGCGGGATCGGAAAAACCGAACTTTCCGCAAAGGATATTCCGCCAAGAAACCACATCGCCCGCGGCTTCGCGGCCAGGCCCATGGTAAAATCATACAATCGTCGCAACATAAACTGGGCCAAAATCCATTTTTAATCCAAATCAAGCAGGAACTTTCTAGCCTCTTTTTGCAGGGCCAACAATCTTTATCGTGAAATTTTAAACTTCGGTCTGTCATCAAGAAGTCCTATTGACCGCTGTCAAATCATCGCTATAGTGCGGCTTTTCCACAGAGGCCCCTGTGGCGGAATTGGTAGACGCGACAGACTCAAAATCTGTTGTCCTTAGGGCGTGCCTGTTCGAGTCAGGCCAGGGGCACCATCAAGATACATAGCAGGCCGGGTTTTATTTTGGCCTTGATTAACAATCCCATCCCGCCAAAGCTAGCGTTGATTTTGGTATTTTGCAGCCATCGCAGCTAGCGACAGTGCTACACTTTGCTGTCGGATGGCGCCTCGTCCCGTTCATTCATGCCGTAATCGCGGATCACGCTGGCGATGCGTATTCTGTAATCCTTGAAAATTACGGCGCGGCCTTCGGTCTGAGCGCTGCGATGGGCCGACATATTGCGCCATTGCTCAACCGCCGCTTCATCGCGAAAGAAGGATACGGAAAGAATTTTTGTCTCATCCGTCAGGCTTTGAAACCGTTCTACCGAGATAAACCCTTCTATTTCCTCAAGCACCGGGCGCAGATTTGCCGCGATATCGAGATATTGCTGCTTTTGATCGGGATGCGGATAAACTTCAAAAATGACTGCAATCATTGTTCAACACCTTCATTGTCTGCTGTCCCTGGAAGGGCGTTTCTTTTAACGTGAGGATGGCATGACCGGACGCTTTTTTCAAACTGCGTCTGAAAAGAATTGACGTCAGGCCGTCCTCAATCTCACCCTTGAATGCTCACTCGTCCTCGACGGCATGGAATTGCTCTATCGCCCTTTGTCCACAATCACTATTGTGAGAAGTATGGTTGGTTCTAATTTTGGATTTAAGAGTTTTATTATGACGAAAACTATGCTTTTCTCGCCGCTAGCCTTGCGGGATATCGCCCTGAAAAACCGCGTTGTGGTCGCTCCCATGCACCAGTATTCCGCCTTGGATGGAATGCCGAACGACTGGCATTTAATGAACGCGGGCCGGTATGCGGCCGGCGGGGCTGGACTGGTGATTGTTGAATCTACCAAAGTCGAGCGTCGCGGCTGCGGGACGGTCGGTGACCTAGGTCTGTGGCGCGATGATCAGGCTGATGCCTTCAAGCGGATCACCTCTTTCATCCGTTCCTGCGGAGCCGTGCCCGCCATTCAACTCGGCCATAGCGGCCGCAAGGCACGCTCCCAGCGCCCCTGGGAAGGAGGGCGTTCCCTGACAGAAAACCCCGGTATCGGCGACTGGGAAGATTGGCAACCTGTCGGGCCGAGCGCGGTCGGTGACAGCCCGGCCTCCACGCCGCGCCCCTTATCGCGCGAAGAGATACCGGATATCATTGATGCTTTTGGCAAAGCGGCCGCGCGAGCCCATACAGCCGGTTTCGATATGGTCGAAATTCATGCGGCCCACGGGTTCTTGATACACCAGTTTTTGTCGCCCCAGGCCAATCAACGCAATGACGATTATGGCGGATCGGAAATGAACCGCATGCGCTTTGCCGTGGAAGTGGTCGAGAGCGTTCGAGCCAATTTCCCGGCGAACAAACCCGTGTTCATGCGCTTTTCCGCGGCCGACGGCGCAGGGTGGGAGCCGGATAACAGCGTCGCTCTCGCAAAACTCGTGAAGGAAAAGGGAGTTGATGTCATCGACTGCTCTTCCGGGGGCATTCAGGGCCCGGCAAATACGGCCGCCATCGACTATGGCTATCAAGTGCCCTACGCAGAAAAAATCCGAAAAGAGGCAGATATAATGACCATGGCGGTCGGCCTGATCGTCAAAGCTCAACAGGCGGAAGCCATTTTGCAAGCCGGGCAAGCCGACCTGATCGCCATCGCCCGCGAACTGTTGCAAAATCCCAACTGGGCCCTGCAGGCGGCTCTGGATTTGGGCATTGAGAAGCCCTTCGATCTCGTCCCCGACCAGTCACGCTGACTGTTGCAAAATCCCAACTGGGCCCTGCAGGCGGCTCTGGATTTGGGCATTGAGAAGCCCTTCGATCTCGTCCCCGACCAGTCACGCTGGTGGCTGGAAAAACGGGCCCAATCGACAAGAGACCTGACCCCGCCGCCAGAAACTCCCACCCGTTGACGCTTTCGCGCAAAAGCGATGCAGAGTTGCGCAGGAACAATCTAACCGGCATTCTGTGGATGGTCCTGTTCACTTTGGTCATGTCGGGCATGCATGCCTCCGTTCGGCATGTTTCCGAGACCCTCCATCCCTTCGAGATCGCTTTTTTCCGTCTGGTCTTTGGTCTTGTCGCGATTGTCCCTTTTTTCTACAGCCAGGGCTTTGGCGTCTTAAGGACCAAACGACTGCCAATGCTGTGGCTGCGTGGAGTTATTAATGCGGGATGTATGCTGGGGTATTTTTATGCGCTGTCCATCGGCCCTTTGGCTCGTATTACCGCCCTCGGGTTCACGGCAACGCTCTTCGCGATCGTTTTGGCTATATTTATTTTTGGGGAAAAGGTAGGTTTGAAACGCTGGTCCGCAATTTTTCTGGGTTTCGCTGGAACTATTGTGATCGTGCGTCCCGGGTTTGCGGACATCGGGATAGAAAGCATTGTAACCCTCGGGGCGGCTTTCGGTTGGGCGGTCTGTATCATCATTATCAAGGATCTGGGCAAGACCGAGTCTGCGGCAACGATTACCGCCTATATGTCGCTGACTATGGCACCCATCGTTTTGATACCGGCGCTTTTCGTCTGGACTACTCCGACCCTTTTTGATTTTGCCTGGCTGATTGTCATCGGTATTTTGGGGGGTCTTGGACAATTATCCATGGCAAATGCCCTGAAATATGGGGAAGCCCAGGTTGTCCTTCCCATAGAGTTTTCTAGATTAATCTGGATTGCCGTGATTGCCTTCATCGCCTTCGACGAAATTCCGGGGCTTTTTGTATGGATAGGCGGCGGCATGATCATGGCAGCAACCACCTACATCACCCTGCGCGAAAGCAGGCTTAAGAATGTCGTTTATTAATCATATCCTAATACCTGACATCTAGACTTCCCCACCTGTATTGTAATTGTTCAAGGTGCAAAAGGAAGCTCCATGCCTGTCCTGATGATGTCGGCCGGTGGCCTGGTTTTAATTGCGGCCGTCTGGGATATGTTTTCGCGCCGGATTCCGAATATGCTGCCGCTTGTCATTGCCGTCCTGTATCTCGTGCAGGCAGCATATATGGGGCAATGGGTGGATTTACCCTGGCATCTGTTGTGCGGGGCCGGTGTTCTTGTTGTCGGCATCGTGATTTTTTCGTTTGGCTGGCTCGGCGGCGGCGACGTCAAACTACTTGCCGCACTTGCACTTTGGGCAGGCCCTGAATATTTGGTTTTGCTGCTCCTGATGACGTGCCTTGCGGGAGGTTTGCTCGCAATCATATTTGTTCTCCCGATAGTTCTTTGCAAAAATCCGACTATTTCCCATACCCTGGACTGGTTTTTCCTCAATATCCTGAAAAGGCCCGCACCTCTTTTGCAAACGCAAGAGACCCTAGGGCTCCAGCTTCCTTACGGCGTCGCCATTGCCGCCGCCGGATTTGTCGTCTTTTATCAGTTCATCAAGGGATTTTGAGGATCAGGCTGTACGGGCCAACCAGATCCCCAGGATAATGAAAGCAGCCCCTGCAAGATAGCGTGGGCTTATGGGCTCTTTAAGAAAAATATAGCTCATAAGCGGCACCAAAACAAAACTTAACCCCATGAACAGATAAGCCTTGTTCAGCGGGAAATGTTTGAGAATATAAACCCAGAGAAAAGTCGCCAATCCGTACAAAATGACGGCCAGGATAAAATATCCGTTGATGGATAGTTTCAGCAGCGAGTTATGATCGAACGCGGCGATATCCCGACTTGAAATCTTGAATAAAATCTGCCCGGCCGAAATAATGAAAGGCATGGCGACAATAAGTATGTCTTTTGATACGTCCAACGCGCTAGTTCCTTTGCGCATGGATAGAAGCAGGGCCCGCGATTGACAGATAGGAGACGCGTTTTCTCTCTCTTCGGCCCCGTGTCACAGAATCCAGGATAAAGCCGCAGGCCAGACACAGAAAGGATAGAAGCATGCAGGCGCTTGCCAAAACCGCCGTGGGCAAGCGTGGTACAAGTCCGGTTTCCAAAAATGTGATAGTGATTGGAATTGCCAGTATAATGGAGGTTGTTGCGAACAGAATAAACAGCCAGCCAAAAAATGACATCGGGCGTTCGTCTTTTATCAGCTTGATAATGAGTTTGGTAATCTTCAAGCCATCAGCGAAGGTGTTCAGCT
>JAIOYL010000038.1 GCA_021741195.1 Sneathiella sp.
AGTAGGTTACTTATTTGCACAGGGAGATAAAAAAATGAAACTCGTTTTATCGATGCTCGCTGCCCTGGCATTATTCGCAATGCCAGCTAAAGCAGAAGAATATTCATGGAAACCGGATAAACCGGTCACAATCATCGTTCCTTGGTCTGCGGGCGGATCCACGGACAGCGTTACCCGCGTCCTCGCGGGTGAACTCGAAAATGCCCTCGGCCAGACAGTTGTCATCGTCAACCAGCCAGGGGCCGCGGGCTCTGTCGGCACAACCAATGCCTGGCAGGCAAATCATGACGGCCTGACATGGGCTGCGGGCGCCGCGATTGACCTTGGTGCATACCAGGTTCTTGGAATGCTCGACGTTCCGGTTACTGACTGGAAGCTCTATTTGCATATCGCCAATGTGGCAGTAGTCGGGGCAAACCCCGATGCGGGTTACAAGGATTTCGGCGACGTGCTTGCCGCGATGAAGGCAAATCCCGATAGCGTCACGGTGGCAACTGCTGGTGTAACATCGGGTGGCCATAACGCGATGGAATCAATCGCCCAGACAACGGGCGGAAAATACAAGCATGTCAGCTATGATGGCGGTAAACCAGCTGTGCTCGCTGCTGTATCCGGGGAAACAAAGCTCACGACGCAGCTTGCCTCTGAACAGGCGGAAATGATCCGGGCGGGCCGCCTGGTGCCGCTTGCCGTGCTTGCGGACAAGCCGCTCGTCATCGAAGGCTATGGTGAAATCCCGTCGATCACGAAATGGATCCCGGACATCAAGACTGCGAACAACTATTTCGGTATCTGGGCTCCGGCAGACATTCCTGCCAACGTCATAGAAACGATGGACGCGGTCTGGACGAATGTCATTTCCAAGTCGAAGGCGCTTGCCGCCTATGCCGCGGATCGCGGGGCGATTTTCGATCCGTCCTCCGGTGATGCGGCGCAGGCAGCGATCAAGCCAGCCTTGACCCAGAATGTCTTCCTGCTCTTTGATGGCGGCAAGACAGCGAATGATCCTGCCAAATACGGTTTCACGCGTCCGTAACGCCTGAATTACCACCAATACCCTTGGCGCTTTTTGCGTCAAGGGTACGGAACCTTTTGCCTGTTGACCCTGCCGGGAGTGGGGCTTTTGGATCGGGAATGCTAATTTCATGGACGGCCTAATCTCATTCGCCACCGCAGTTGGCTCTATCTTGACGAGCTGGTCGGCTCTTGATGTGGTCTGGGCGACATTGCTCGGCATCATCGTTGGTATGCTGCCGGGGTTGACCGCTACACTCGGGGTCGCGCTCCTCACGACACTGACGTTCAAGATGGGGGCGGATCAGGCAATCCTTATCCTGATCTGCATGTATGTCGGGGCAATTTATGGCGGCAGCCGGAGCGCCATTCTATTGAATATCCCGGGAACTCCGGCGAATGCGGCAACGGCCTTGGACGGATTTCCTCTTGCCCGCGCGGGCAAGGCGGGCTCGGCCATGGCCATTGCGACGACGGGATCGGTGTTTGGCAGTTTTATCGGTATGATTGCGCTGGCCGTCATTGCGCCTGTGCTTGCTGAATTCGCGCTTTCTTTCGGGGCGTATGAATTCTTCTGGCTGGCGGTGTTCGGGGTGCTGATTTCGGGCCAGCTGACGTCGCTCGACGACCCGATCAAAGGCTGGATCGCCGGCTTCCTCGGCCTTTTCATTGCAACCATCGGGCAAGAGGGCATCTATGCGGTACCGCGCTTTTCCTATGGCTCGACGGACCTGTCGGGCGGGATAGGCCTGCTCCCCGCCATGGTTGGTGCATTTGGGCTTGCGGAAATTCTGACGGTCATGCGTCACGAAGCGTATGAAGCGGTCCGCGCCAAGACTGACAGCGTCTGGTCCGGCATTCGCAGTTCCTACAAATACAAAATGACCGCCTTGCGCTCCGGTTTGATCGGCACGCTGATGGGGCTGATCCCGGGAGTTGGTGAGGATATGGGGGCTTGGGCTTCCTATGCCGCCGCGCGGCAGTCATCGAAGAACAAGGAAGAGTTCGGCAAAGGCTCTGTAGAAGGATTGCTCGCGGCTGAAACAGGTAATAACGCCGCCGTTCCGGGCGCTCTTATCCCGGTTCTCACGCTGGCGGTTCCAGGCTCCGCACCCGCTGCTGTCTTGCTGGCCGCCATGATCATCCATGGTATTCGCCCGGGCCCGTTGATCATGATTGAATCGCCGGGCTTCGTTTATTCCGTCGTTGCCATGGTATTTCTCGCGACCATCGCCATGGGCGTCCTCGGCCTCCTGTTAACCCGACCTCTCGTTCTCGTCCTTAAAGTTACGCGGGAGCGATTGATGCCGATTATTTTCGTACTCTGTATCGTCGGCGCTTTTGCCATTGCGAGCAGGACGTTCGATGTTTGGGTGATGCTATTCTTTGGGGTTTTCGGATTTATCCTGAGGGAACTGAAGTATCCAATGGCGCCACTGATCCTCGGGATCGTACTTGGCGATATTCTCGACAAGAGCCTCCGCCGCGGCCTTGTGCTCTCTGATGGCGACCTGTTCCAGTTCTTCAACAGGCCGATCAGTATGGTGCTCTGGATTTCGGCGCTCCTGTTCATTCTTGTGACGATGCCGTCCATTCGCAAATGGATGGGCCGGGCATTCAAGCCGAAGACGGAGGGAGGTGTAAAATGAGTCAACCCGCGATGAACAAGGCGGATTTCATTTCCTCGATCGTGCTAACCGCTTTCGGCATTGGAGTAATCGTCGAGAGCCTGCGCCTGCCGAGGCTTGAGAACCTGAGTGTCAATCCATATACGGTGCCCGGGATCGTTCCGGGATTTATCGGAATATTTCTGACGTTGGCGGGCTTTTTCATTTTTATCCGTTCCATCAGGCGGCGCGGTTGGGATTTACGGCTGAACAAGGACCACGCGATTACCTGGATCAGCTCGCCGATGGTGAAGCGAACCGCTGTCACAATGATTATCACGATGGGCTATGCGATCTTCCTGTTTCCGCATATTCCCTTCTGGATAGCCGCGCCGATATTCATATTTGTCTTTGTCGTTGCAACAGAATCAATGAAGTACGGCAAGTTGCCGGGGGGCGTTCGGCTTCTCACGGCGCTGGCGCTGGCGGTTGCCGCCGGACTTGTCATTAATTATGTCTTTCAGGACCTGTTCTTTGTCCGCCTGCCGGGAGGGTGAGGATCGATGTTGTTAAGCCTATGCAATGAAGTGCTGCGGGACTATTCCTTCCCCGATCAATGCAGGGTTGCGGCTGCTCTCGGCTATCGCGGGCTTGAGGTAGCGCCCTTTACCCTGGCGAATGACCCCTTTTCCATAACAGAGGCTGCTGCCATAGAGCATCGCCGTATTGCCGCCGATCATGGGCTGGTTATTACCGGCCTTCACTGGCTGTTGGTTGCCCCGGCCGGGTTATCTATCACGACTGACGACAGGGCACTTAAAGGCAAGACGCTCTCGCTGCTACAACATGTGGTTGAGCTCTGCGCGGGCATGGGTGGATCGGTTCTTGTTCATGGCTCGCCCGGCCAGCGTATGCTCTCCCATGCGGCGACGCCGGAGGCGGCAAGGGACAATGCGCTTGAATGCCTGGAGAGGGTGGCAAGCTGGGCAATGGCAGCGGGCGTTACTTATTGCCTCGAGCCGCTCAGCCGCAACCAGACAGATTACGTCAATACAGTTGGCGAGGCGGCGAAGATTGTGGACGCGATCAATTCGCCGGCGCTTAAAACCATGATTGATACATCTTCGGCCGGTCTCGCGGAAGAGGAGCCGGTTGACGCGCTTATCCGTAAATGGTGGCCGACAGGGAGAATAGGCCATATCCAGCTCAATGACACTAACCAGCGGGCGCCGGGTCAGGGTGAGAATAAATTCACACCGGTATTTCGGGCTCTCAAAGACGTCGGTTATGAGGGCACGGTGGCGGTTGAACCCTTTGTCTATGAGCCGGACGGCGCGACAACGGCGGCCATGGCGGCAGGATATATTCACGGTATATTGGAGAATTTGGCATGAATGTTCCGAAACTCCGCATTGTTGAAAGCCGAGTTGTTGTTCGCAATGCCTTCACCCGGCTTCCCTTCCGCTTCGGGGTCGTCACCATGGAGGCGGCGCCGGTTGGTATTTTGCGGATCGAGGTTGAGTTCGAGAATGGGGCACGGGCGGTAGGTGTCGCCAGTGATTTTCTTGCCTATAAATGGTTCGACAAATCACCTGAAAAGACACCGGCTGACAATGTCGCCGATCTGCTGCAGGCGGTTCGTGATGCGCGCGCTGTCTATGCGGAAATAGGCTTTGATACGCCGTACGGGTTGTGGTTTTCGACCCGGCAAGAGATTGAATCCCGCTCGCTTGCCTGGGGGTTCAACCGGCTCGGCGCGTCTTTTGCGAGCTCGATGATGGAACGTGCTGTGATCGATGCGGTGGGCCGTCAGTCGGGCCGAACCTTCGATCAGATGGTGCGCGATAACGGCCTCGGGATCGACCCTGCGGCCCTGCTGCCCGAAGTTAGTTATAAGAATATTCTTGGCGCCTTGCCGGAGCGCCCGCTTGATCACGTAGCGCTCCGCCATACCGTCGGTCTTGTCGATCCGATAACGGCGGCGGATAAGGAAGCGGACGCGCCCAATGATGGCTTTCCAGTGACGCTCGAAGAATATATTACCATCGACAAACTCACCTACCTGAAGGTCAAGGTTGGCGGCCAGATCGAGGAAGATATCAGCCGCCTGCAGCAAATCGCCGACGTGGTTGCGGCCTCGAACCGGCCTGTCCGGATGACGTTCGACGGCAACGAACAGTACAAGAATCTTGATGACTTCGTCGCGCTTGTGGAACAGATCAAATCTACTCCGGCGCTTTGCTCCCTTTGGGATTCCGTTCTGTTCATTGAGCAGCCTTTGCATCGCGATGTCGCCATGGCTTCACCGTTGCCCGCCGAGGCAATGGCAGCCATCGGCAAGCCCTTGCTGATCGACGAGGCGGACGGATGGGCGGAGGCTTTTTTTGATGCAATTGCGCTCGGTTATGCCGGGGTCAGCCACAAGAATTGCAAGGGCGTCTATCGCTCCCTGATCAACAAGGGGCTCGCGGCAGTTCGCAACCGCGCCGTCGGTCGCGAGAAATACTTCCTTTCGGCTGAAGACCTCACCAATCTCGCCGTTGTTCCGCTGCAGGCAGATCTTGCAGTGGTTGCGACCCTTGGCATTTCCCACGTTGAGCGCAACGGACACCACTATTTCTGCGGCCTTGACCACCTCCCGAAAAGAGAGTGGAAAGACGCTCTCTCACATCACGCTGGCCTCTATGAGGCTCATGGAAAGTCGGGAGCGCTGAAAATTCGGGAGGGGTTGCTGGATTTACGGTCCCTCCAGGTTCCGGGCCTCGGCGTTGCCGATCATCCGGACCTTGATAATGGCGTGCCGGAGGAAGACTGGAAATTTGAAATGCTGGAGACAAGACCATGACCAACTTGCCGGATCGTTTTGAGAATGTCGCAAAGCTTGAAGACTTTATGACACGACCAGTGCCGGGCCTTGCCGAAGATCTGGCGAAAGCGCCCGGTGCAATCACGATTTTAGGTATTGGCGGCAAGATGGGCCCGACTTTGGCCAAGATGGCGAAACGCGCTGATCCCAACCGCCGCATTATCGGCGTTGCGCGCTTTTCCGAGGCGAAGCTGCGCGATGACCTTGAGGCATTCGGCATTGAGACTGTCGCCTGTGACCTTCTTGATGAGGCTGCGGTTCGCCAACTGGAGGTTACGGAAAATGTAATATTCATGGCCGGGATGAAGTTCGGCGCGACGGGGAACGAGCCGCTTACCTGGGCCATGAACAGCCATGTTCCGGCGCTTGTCGCCAGTCATTTCACAAGCAGCCGCATTGTCGTTTTCTCGACGGCCTGTGTCTATCCTTTTGTCGATGTCCGCCATCAGGGCGCGACGGAGGATACCCTGCCGACGCCAATCGGCGAGTACGCCAACTCCTGTGTCGGGCGCGAGCGGATTTTCGAGTATTTTTCCGCGCGCCACAATACGCCGGGCAGACTGTTCCGCCTGTCATACTCAATCGATATGCGCTACGGCGTGCTGCATGACGTCGCCCAAGCCGTGCTGAAGGGCGAACCGGTTTCACTCGCCATGGGGCATGTGAATGTTATCTGGCAGGGGGACGCAAATGCCTGCGCACTCCGGTGCCTCGCCCATGCCGAGGCACCCATGACCCCGATCAACGTGTCCGGGCCGGAGGTTGCCAGTATCCGCTCGGTCGCCAGGCTCTTCGCACAAAGATTTGACAAGGCGGCCGTATTTGAAGGAGAAGAGGGTGAGACGGCCTGGCTCGTGAACACCAATGAACAACAGCGTTTATTCGGCTATCCCAGCGTACCGCTGGCGAAGCTGATTGACTGGACGGCGGACTGGGTCGCGCGCGGTCAGGCCAGCCTCGGCAAACCGACGCATTTTGAAGTCAATGATGGAAATTACTGATCAGTCATGGAAGCAGCACAACCCCGCACCCGCAACCCCGAACGCACCCGCAAGCAAATTCTTGACGCGGCGACGATCGAATTCACAAACAAGGGCATTGAAGGCGCTCGAACGGACGAGATCGCGCGCGCGGCAGGTGTCAGCAAACGGATGCTGTATCATTATTTTGACAGCAAGGACGGGTTGTTTCAGGCGGTGCTGGAAAAGATTTATCAGGATATCCGGACCGCGGAGGAAAATCTGGATCTCGTTGGCCGGGACCCGATGGAAGCCATGGCAGAGCTCTGCACGTTCAGTTTCGACTGGTTCGTCGAGCATCCGGAATTTATTGCCATCCTGAATGAGGAAAACCTGCATGGCGCGGTTCATGCCAAGGCGTCGGACTCTGTCATGACCCTGAATATGCCGCTGGTCAATATCATCTCGAAGGTCTTGCAGCGCGGTGAGGCGGCGGGTTATTTCCGTCCCGATGTCGATCCTGTCGAGCTTTATATCTCGATCGCGGGCGTCTCCTATCTCTATTTCTCCAACCTGCATACCTTGTCGGAAATATTCGGCCGTGATTTGTCCTCATCGGATGAATTGCAGAAACGGCGGAATCATGTCGTTGACGTCATTCTCGGATATTTGTGCCATCCGGTAACGCAACCTTTAGTCTCACATGGCAAGCAAGGGAAAAAGCCCGATGCGAATTGATGAAATTCCCGTAGAGAGTCTGGCAGCCTTCCGGCGCGGCGGGGTTATCCCGGCGCAGCCGCTTGCACTCACAGCCAAGCGTGAGCTGGATACCCGGCGGCAGCGGGCGCTCAGCCGCTATTACCTGGATGCCGGCGCGGTTGGCATAGCAGTTGGCGTGCATACGACCCAGTTCGCCATTCGCGACGTGGGCTTGTACGAGCCGGTCTTGCAACTTGCCATCGAGGAAGCGGAAAGCTGGATCAGCCGGACGCCCTTCATGGTGGCGGGTGTCGTCGGCAAGACATCGCAGGCGGTTGCCGAGGCGCAATTGGCCAAGTCACTTGGGTATCATGCAGTACTTCTGGGCCTCGCCGCGCTCAATGACGCGAGCGTCGATGAGCTGGTTGAGCATTGCAAAATGATCGCCGGAATTATGCCGGTGATGGGCTTTTATCTGCAACCAGCGGTTGGCGGCCGAAACCTTCCGTATGCATTCTGGAGGCGGTTCGCGGAAATCGAAAATGTCGTCGGAATCAAGCTTGCGCCCTTTAACCGCTACAAAACCCTCGACGTTGTGCGCGGTGTCGCCGATGCCGGGGCGAGGGATCGCGTTACCCTTTATACCGGAAACGACGATCATATCGTCGGTGATCTGTTGACGCCCTTTCCCGTCTCGATTAACGGCCAGCCGGATACGATTAATATTGTCGGCGGATTACTCGGTCACTGGTCGGTCTGGACCAGAAAGGCGGTCGAGTTGATTGAGGAGATTTCGGCGGTACGCGGAACCGACGTGATTTCATCGGCATGGTGGACGCGGGATGCGGCGGTAACCGATAGCAATGGCGCCTTTTTTGACGCGGCGAATGATTACGTCGGCGTGATCGCCGGGTTGCATGAAGTTTTGCGCCGGCAGGGACTGCTGGAGGGTATCTGGTGCCTTGATCCCGGCGAGGATCTTGGCCCCGGCCAGCTTGAGGAAATCGACCGCGTTTACCGGTCTTACCCCGAATTGAATGACGATGCCTTTGTCCGGGAAAATCTGGACAGATGGCTAACCGACTGACTTGGAAAATTGGCTTCAGGAAAGCGAAGCGCAACGGTTTGGATTGAAAGGAAATTTTTGATGGAACGCAGGATCGGTATCATCATGCATGGGGTGACGGGCAGAATGGGGATGAACCAGCATCTGGTCCGTTCCATCCTCGCCATTCGCGCCGAAAACGGCATGCTTTTGCCAAATGGTGACAGGCTCATGCCCGACCCCATTCTCGTTGGCCGCAATGCCGCCAAGGTCGAGTATCTTGCAAAAGAATATGGTGTCTCGCGCTGGACAACCGATCTAGAAGAAGCGCTCGCCAATCCAGACGACATAATCTTCTTTGACGCGGGTTCAACGCAGATGCGGGCGGAACTTCTCAAAAAGGCGATTGCGGCCGGTAAGCATGTCTATTGCGAAAAACCGATCGCAGACAACCTCGAAGTGGCGCTTGATCTTGCCCGCACGGCAGAGGCCTCCGGTGTGAAAAACGGGGCGGTTCAGGACAAGCTCTGGCTGCCCGGCCTTCTGAAGTTGAAACAAGCAATCGATAACGGGTTCCTCGGCCGTATTCTCGATGTGCGGATTGATTTCGGTTACTGGGTGTTCGAAGGCGACTGGACCCCGGCGCAGCGTCCCTCATGGAATTACCGCAAGGAAGACGGCGGCGGGGTAATCCTCGATATGATGTGCCACTGGCGTTATGTCATCGATAACCTCTTTGGCGATGTCAACTCGCTCGTTTGTCGCGGCGCGATCCATATCCCTGAACGCTGGGATGAAAACGGGGATCGTTACGACGCGACCGCAGACGATGCCGCCTATGCCATTGTCGAGCTGAAAAATGGCGCCGTTGTGCAGATCGCCAGTAGCTGGTGCACGCGTGTCCGCCGGGACGATCTTGTCACCTTCCATGTCAACGGCACGCTTGGCTCCGCCGTTGCGGGCCTGACAGATTGCCGTATTCAGCCGCGCGAGGCGACGCCGAAGCCGGTCTGGAACCCGGACCAGAAGCAGGTTATGAATTTCTTCGATGACTGGCAGACGATCCCCGACCGCGAACCGTTTGATAATGCCTTCAAGGCGCAGTGGGAGTTGTTCCTGAAACATGTCGTCCTCGATACGCCGTTCCGCTGGACGTTGCGCGAGGCCGCCAAGGGCGTGCAGTTTGCGGAACTGGCTCTTAAAAGCTGGGAAGAAAAACGGTTTATCGACGTCCCGGCAATGGGGAAATGATCCAATGGCGCGCCTGAACCTTCCCACAATTGACGGAAAGACTGAACGATACTGGATGACAGGTACGCCGGTTGCGCCCGTGGCGCAAACTGGCGCGCGAAACCGGATTGCCTATGCGGCGGCGCATGTAGTCGCCGATCCTTTCGCCGATAACAATCCCTGGCTCAGCCCCGCTATCGACTGGGATCGGACGATTGCCTACCGGCGGCATTTATGGAACCTGGGTTTCGGTGTCGCAGAAGCCATGGACACGGCGCAGCGCGGCGGCGGCCTTCATTGGGCGGAGAGTCTGGATTTGATCCGCCACGCGCTCGCGGCAGCCGGACCTGAAGACAAGATCGCCTGCGGCTGTGGAACCGATCATCTTAATCCGGTGGATGCCCGCAATCTTGATGATGTCATCGCGGCCTATGAGACGCAGATCGAGGCGATCGAAAGACTTGGCGGAAAACTGGTATTGATGGCGAGCCGGGCGCTGACGCGGGTCGCCAAGGGCCCTGAGGATTACGCAAAGGTCTATGACCGGCTGCTCTCGCAGGTGCGCGAGCCTGTCCTGATCCATTGGCTCGGTGATATGTTTGATCCAGCCCTGAGGGGTTATTGGGGATCCGAGGATCTGGACGCCGCGATGCAGACCTGCCTCGGTATTCTCAAAACTCACTCGGCGAAGGTCGAGGGGATCAAGATCTCACTTCTGGATGATCAGAAGGAAATCAGGATGCGCCGCCTACTCCCGGAAGGTGTCAGCATGTATACGGGCGATGACTTCAACTATCCAGCACTTATCAAGGGCGATGAACAGGGATACAGCCATGCGCTTCTCGGTATCTTTGACGTGATTGCGCCGGTCGCGGCGGCGGCGCTTGGCCATCTCGCGGCGGGGGAGATGGAGACCTACGACCGGTTGTTTGCGCCGACCGTACCGCTCTCGCGTCATATCTTCAAGGCGCCGACCAATTTCTACAAGACCGGCGTTGTTTTTATGGCCTATCTCAACGGCCATCAGGATCACTTCACGATGATCGGCGGTCAGGAAAGCGCCCGTTCGACACAGCATCTGGCAGAACTTTTCCGGCTTGCGGATCAGGCCGGGTTGTTCGCCGATCCGGAGAAGGCCGCGACGCGCTGCAGGGCAGTCATGACAGTTCGCGGGATTTCGCAATGAGCAAGGCTCGCCCCATTACCGATCATTCCCGGCTGTCGATCAATACGGCGACCACGCGCGCGCAATGGGGTCTGGCGGAGGCCATCGATGGCTATGCGCGGGCGGGTGTAAGCGGCATTTCTCCCTGGCGCGACCAGATTGCTGAAATGGGCCTTGCCAAGGCGGCAAGGGCAATCGAGGAAGCGGGGCTGACTGTCACAGGCGTCTGTCGTGGCGGTATGTTCCCGTGGGGGAGCGAGCAGGCGCGGATTGAGATGCTGGATGATAACCGCAGGGCGATTGAGGAAGCCGCGACTTTGAAGGCGCAGTGTCTCGTGCTGGTCGTCGGCGGGCTGCCTGCCGGATCAAAGGATCTGGCCGGGGCGCATGCCATGGTCGAGGAGGCAATTTCAATCCTGCTTCTCGAAGCGCGCGCCGCCGGCGTGCCGATGGCAATCGAGCCGCTGCACCCGATGTATGCCGCCGATCGCGCCTGCGTCAATACCATGCGCCACGCACTCGATATCTGCGAGCGCGCAGGCGAGGGCATCGGTGTCGCCGTAGATGTCTATCATGTCTGGTGGGATACGGAATTACAGAGCCAGATCAGGCGCGCGGGCAGGGAAAGGCTGCTTGCCTTTCACATCTGCGACTGGCTTGTGCCCACACGCGATCTTCTTCTTGATCGCGGTATGATGGGGGACGGCGTGATTGATATTCCGCTTCTGCGGGGCTGGGTTGAGGCTGCCGGATATGATGGCTTCCATGAGGTCGAGATTTTTTCCGAGCTGGATTGGTGGAAACGTGATCCTGACGAGGTTGTCAAAATATGCCAGGACCGCTGCCTGACTGTTGTATGAACAGAACCCGACTTCGCTAAAACCGATATCCGAAAGACAGCGCGCCGAAAACCGACGGATCGTCCTGTCCGTAAAATTCCTTCGTCCGGTATATCAGGCTATAACTGAGCCGATATTGGCCGTAGGTCAGCGCCAGTCCAGCATTGGCGTCCATGACAAAATATTTTTTATCGACGCTATGGGAATCGCTGAAGGTGTTGCCGTCGAGGAAAATATTGTGGGCAATGGCGCGTCCGTCTATTCCGGCGAAGAGATACCAGCTCCAATTATCCGCTGGGCGCTCGAAATAGCCAGTGCCGGGAGGCGCTGGCCGGACCCGGATCGGATCATCCTGCCAGTCGTCCTCCGCTGGCGCCAGACGAAAGCCAATCCCGGTCCCGGCAAATGTATATACATTACCAAGCGTTACACCAAAATGCGGGGAGGCGCCAAGCGACAATCCGAAAGCGGAGGCCTTCAAAATCGAGGGATAGCGGCGCTGCCAGCCGAGCAGGAAAGCGGGCTCATTGTTCAACTGGTTTGACCAGCCTTTCGGATCCGGGCTATCAGGCGTTATATATTTGTGAACGAAGGTCTGGGTTTGCCGGCCGAGGGCCCAGGGGCCGACGACACCCAAGGAGACTTCCACTTCATCCACATGGCCGCCCGTGACCGTAACCAGTCCCATAGAGGCATAAAGATGGGCGGCCCAGGGGCGGTCATTGGGATCCTGAGCGCTTTGGGTGATATCGCTCGGCGTATAGAGATTCTGTCCGAAGGAATAAAAAACGCTTGAACTGTCATTGATATCAAATGTCGGAATATAGTCGGCGATGGTATAGGCGATCTCCGGCATTTTCGCGCTGATATTGAAATAGCTCAGGCTTACGCCGCTGGTATAATTTTCATCCGTGCCTCGCCCGCCGATTGAGTCATTCTCGATAACCAGTGTTATAATCTGGCCATCGGGCACCGAGAGGGCATTTGCGGGATCCTGATCGCCGATCTTGTCCACAGGCGGCAGCGGCGCCGTTTCCTCTGCGGCGAGGGGCAGGGAGAACAGGATGACTGTGAAGGCGACAATAACAAAGATATACATTGTATGATTTCAGACCGGAATTAACCCCGCCTACTGAAGACAGGTTAATCGAATTTCGACAAGAACGCCCTGATGAATAACAGTTAATGGCTAATTTTAGTAATGTTTCTGCATTTCCTGGCTACTGACTCATCCCGGGTGAGGTGTTGCTCCGGTCAAGCGTGGAGCAGATTATAAAATTGGGCATTGTCAGCAGAAAATTGCTTGAGGGCCATTTGTTTGTCGATTAGCCTCCGCTAATCCCGGGGTGGTTCAACCTGACCTAAGTGTATAACTTTAGGCAAGACTATCGGATAGTCACAGTATTTTGTTTGCTAGCTCATCAATTTTTTTTCAAACTCGTCCGCAATTTTGAGATAGTCGAAAGCAAAGCCGCCGGTTTAGATTGGTCCTCCGCTGCAGGCATGTTCTCCGACTCCGCTCTGAGAAGGGCCTTGATATCGTCTTCCCAGCATTTCAGGATATCATTTTGATTCTCGGGCGTAAGGTTATGGTCGTGGATTACATCATGAGGTGTATCGTAAAATTGAGCGGGGTTTTCTCGTATTTTGTCCATATGTGGTAGAGGGCTTTTCATCTTCTCCTCCTCCTAATTGAGGGGTGCAAATATTGTTTTGGGACCGAAGCCGGTTAATTGTCGTAACGAAAACCGAGTTTCAGGACGACTTGATAATGCACGATCTTATTGTCCTTAATATGGCCGCGAATTTCCTTGGTTTCGAACCAGTCGAGGTTCCGGATTGTCTTGGAAGCCCGCTTTACGGCCTGTTCAATGGCGTCCTCAATTGATTTTGTTGAACTGCCGACAAGTTCGGTGATGGAATAGACATTATCATTCATGTGGTAACCTCCTTCAGATAATTGGTCCCGGGATGTAAGCCTTATCCGGGGCAGGGGGGGAACGGTTCGTGACAGGTTGTTCCGACTCTGGTGGACAGTAAGAACTGTCCTCGAAAAACGGTCGATCGCCGAGGCCACGACAGCCTCATCGGTCGCTGCAGTCTTGCCGTTTCTGCCATGACGGAAGTTTTCGGCCGCATCCTCAAGTATTTCCTTGACCATTTCCTCGTCAAGAATGTCCTCCTCCAGCATGGCCAGAATGAGACTTTCGAAAATGCTTAACGCTGCTTTGCCGAAGACGGTGCCGCTAAACTCAGTCAACGCAATTATTTCACTCCTTTTTCCTGAACTTAGCAATGAATATCGTTGAAGACCCAGCGCTGCGCATTTACATAGGTTACTCCTGATCAAATCACTGCTGATCCAAAATGTGATATACTGGTCGCCTGTTCCCGATACGGGCCGCCCCGAAAGTTGACGTCTATGACCGACATTCCCGTTTCAACCGGCGCTGATATTTTTATCACGAAGTTCTCATCCTACATTGACCTGTCAGAACAGGAGCAGCAGATCATCGAGGAATTTACCCGCAGCAGCATGACCTTTGATGAAAACCAGGATATCATTCTGGAAAGCGAGAAAAGCTCAAGCGCATATTTGCTGCAGTCAGGTTGGGCTATTCGATATAAGGTTGTTCCCGATGGCGGCCGTCAGATCATTTCCTTTTTGCTGCCGGGCGATATTTTCGGGTTCCAGGAGAGCCTGTTTGAACTTTCCGACGACTCTGTGCAGGCGCTAACACCGGTGACTGTTCATCGCATCCCGGCCGAAAAGATTGCCGAGATATGCGACAACTACACCAATCTTTCGCTGGCTCTTACTTGGGCGCGTGCGCGTGAACATGCCATCCTGACGGAACATATCGTCCGGCTCGGCCGACGTAACGCCTATGAACGGCTGGGTCATCTGCTTCTGGAACTGCTCCATCGGCTGCAGCTGGTTGATAAGGCGGGGCAAAGCGATTATTTCCTGCCGCTTACCCAGGAGGTGCTTGCGGACACACTGGGCCTCAGTATTGTGCATGTTAATCGGACGCTGCGGAAACTGCGCAATGATCACATGATCGAGCTTGATCCCAAGACCCGGCGCTTGCGTATCCTGGATCAGGAGGCATTGAGTGATGTGACAGGCTATGACCAGAGCTATCTTGGTCAGAAAGAACAGCCGGCCAGCAGTATTCAGGATGCGATTGGGCCGAAATAGGCCAACCCGGCATAATTTCTCGTTTGACCGCACGAGTCGCCTGACCGGCGGCGAAAAAATAATCCCCCTATTAAACCATGTTAATGCGCCCCGCTGTTTATTTTGCAGACTTGGGGGCAATTCAGAAACGCATCAAGCGGCATCGAGGCTTGTCAATGACAGGTCCGGCCGGATCCGGAACATTAAGTCATGTGCCGGAGTGATTGATGAAGTATGGCGGAACCGCAGCAAATGGACAATCAAGTCCAGTGCCGTCCGCCGAAACCCAGCGGCTGCAGTTAGCTACTGTGTCGTAAACGCAAAGGAGCAGCAAAATGGGAAAGAAGGAATATGAGAAGAAACTGAAGGCGCAGCTTGAGGAATGGGATGCGGATATTAACCGGCTCAGCGCCAAGGCCGATGCGGTCCGGGCGGAAGCTCGGGTGAAGTATCTTGATGAAGTTGACAAGCTTCGGGACCAGAAGAAGAAAGCGGAAGCGCGCCTCAGCCAGTTTGAAGATGCCCAGGAAGGCGCCTGGGAAGATATGAAAACCGGAATTGACGCGGCTTGGAAGAATCTGGGCTATGCCGTCAATAATGCAGTCGAACGATTTAAGTAAAGGAGCAGATTAAGGTTATGTTACGTGCGCTTACAACAGGAGCCGTATTTGCAGCAATGGCGCTGAGTGCCCCCGCGACAATTGCGGGGACCAAGGAAAGCTCGGCTATGCAGCAAGAGGTCACGATGGACAAGATTCAGGTGAAGATTTCGAAAGCCTTTGACGCGATTGCGAATTATTCCGTTGAACAGCGCGATGAGGCAATTAAGAAAATCTCCGCCACGCTCGAAGAAGTTGACTATGAAATTGAACTTCTGGAAGCTCGTGCCCGTGATCAATGGGGCGATATGTCTGAAGAGGCCAGAGAAAAAACATCACTGGCGCTCCAGAATGTCAGAAAGCAGCGCAATGTCCTTGGTGAGAAATTTGGCGCCCTTCAGGAGGGAGCTGACAGTGCCTGGGACAATCTGAAGGATGGGATCGCTGATGCATGGCAGTCCTTGAAAACAGCCTGGCAGGACGCGATGGGTGCAGAAAACAGCTAGTGCAGCATTCCTTTAAAAAAGCTGATTAACTGAAAGGAGATAGCGGCAATAGGTGGCTTGAAGAGTCTCGCGCCGCTTTTTCCAGTTATGGGATCACATCGTGTTCCTGGCTCTCGTAGGATCCGGGGAAGGACGATGTCAATATAGGGTAATAGAGCAGGAAAAATGTGTGGAATTTGCGGAGAGGTCACCTTTGATGGGTCGCATGTCTCGCTGACAGCGATTGACAGGATGATGAAGGTGATGATGCCGCGCGGGCCGGATGCGGCTGGCGCTTATCTGCGCGACCAGGTTGTGCTGGGGCATCGGCGGCTCAAAATTATTGACCTTTCCGGACGCTCTCACCAGCCGATGGTTGATGCGGAGCTTGGCCTTTCGATTGCTTTCAATGGTTGCATCTATAACTACCCGGATTTGCGCCGCGAGTTAACGAATAAGGGATACCGCTTTCATTCCGAAGGTGACACCGAGGTGATTTTGAAGGCCTACGCGGAATGGGGCCCGGAGTGTGTTTCGCGCTTTCAGGGGATGTTCGCCTTCGCCATTCAGGAACGGGAAAGTGGTCGGCTGATCCTCGCGCGTGACCGTCTCGGCATCAAGCCGCTCTATCTTGCATATGGTGCATCGGGCAAGCGATTACGTTTCGCGTCATCCCTTCCGGCGCTTTTGGCGGCGGGGGAGGTCGACACCACGATCAACCCTGTGGGCCTTCATCATTACATGACATTCCACGCCGTTGTGCCACCACCACATACGATCCTGAAAGGGGTGGAAAAACTTCCCCCTGCGACTATTCGTATTATCGAGCCTGATGGGCGCACGCAAGACAGGCTTTATTGGGAGCTGAGCTTCGCGCGAACAGCTGAAGAAGAAAAACGTCCTGTCGAGGACTGGCGTGCCGATGTGCTGGATGCGCTAAAGCGTGCCGTCGACCGGCGGATGATCGCAGATGTCCCTGTCGGTGTATTATTGTCGGGAGGGGTTGATTCCAGTCTAATTGTCGGTTTGCTTGCCGAGGCAGGGCAGTCAGGTCTTAAAACCTTTTCCGTAGGGTTTGAGGAAGCGCATGGCGAAAAGGGCGATGAGTTTCAGTATTCGGACCTGATTGCCGAACATTTCGGTACGGAGCATTACAAAACAGTTGTTTCGTCTGACCGGCTTTTGAGCGCGCTGCCCAAAACCTTTGCAGCTATGTCAGAACCCATGGTGAGTTACGATAATGTTGGCTTTTATCTGCTGTCCGAGCAGGTCTCCAAACATGTGAAGGTGGTGCAGAGCGGGCAGGGCGCGGATGAGATTTTCGCGGGCTACCACTGGTATCCTCCGCTTGACAAGACCAGTGACCCCTTCGGTGAATATGCGAAAGTCTTTTTTGATAGAGACCATGAAGAATACGCACGGGTCATCGCCCCTGATTACGTGTCGGATGATTTCAGCCGTGACTTTGTCGAAGCACATTTCAGTGTCAGCAGAACGACACAACCGGTTGAAAAGGCGCTCGGGCTTGATACGACGGTTATGCTCGTAGATGACCCGGTTAAAAGGGTAGATAACATGACAATGGCCTGGGGTCTGGAAGCGCGAGTACCTTTCCTTGACCATGAGCTAGTGGAACTCGCAGCAAAAGTGCCGGCTGCTTACAAGCTGGCGAGTGGCGGCAAGGGTATTCTCAAAGACGTCGCGCGTGAGGTGATACCGGCCGCAGTGATCGACCGGCCTAAGGGGTACTTCCCGGTGCCGGCGCTTAAATATGTCGACGGAGAATATCTTGATCTTGTCAGTGATACGCTGAAATCGCGTACGGCAATTGGCCGCGGGCTCTTCCAGGAGGATTATGTGGACATGCTGCTGAATGATCCTACCTCGCATATTACACCTCTCAGAGGTTCCAAGATATGGCAGATGGCGACCCTTGAGATGTGGCTGCAGACGAATGGCATCTAACGCAGGAAAAAGGCATGACAGAGGTAAAGCAGAATAGTCAGACCGAAACACTGCGTGTCTCCCAGGCGTCGCTCAAGAACTGGGGCGATCTGCCGGAAGGCCTGCAAACAGATGCGATCGACCGGAATGTGACGGTTGATTGCAGTTGGGGGAGGCTGATTTTCGGCCAGACCTTCGATGATGCGAAAACCCTTGCGGAAACCCTGTCACAGGAAGGTGACAGTAAGAGGGATGTTGCAATTTATGTGCGTGAACCACATGTGGTGCTGTCCTATGCGCCGCAGTCGCTCTTTCTCGATCCTTCACACACCTTCCGCCTTGACTTTACGCATTTGCCTGAAAAGACGGAGACGCCGAGGCGGTTTGTTATCCGAGCGGCTGCAAGCGGCGATGAAAGAGCCGTCAACCGCCTTTATCTCGGGCGCTCCATGGTGCCGGTCAGCGAAGGTTGCTTTAACCCGGAAAAATTGCATTCGGCGGTACAGGTGCTGTTGGCGGAGGAAACCGCGGGTACTGGAGAAATTATCGGCGTTGTCATGTCGGTGGACCATCAGGCGGCCATGCAGGACCCGGATAACGGATCAAGTCTCTGGGCTCTGGCCGTTGATCCGCAAGCGCCCTATCCGGGCGTTGGCGAAGCACTCGTGCGGGCTCTTGCCGAGGGGCGTGCTGCCGCTGGACGCAGCTTTATGGACTTGTCGGTTATGCATGATAATCGCGAGGCCATCGCGCTTTACCGGAAACTCGGCTTTGAGCAGATACCAGTCTACACCATCAAGCGTAAAAACCCAATCAATGAAAAGCTTTATATTGGCCCGGCTGAGGATGCCAGGCTGAATATCTATGCGCAAATTATCGTCGACGAGGCAAGACGCCGGGGTATCCAGGTCGAGATCGAAGATGCCGAGGCGGGGCTTTTCCGTCTCAGTCATGGCGGACGCTCAATTGCCTGCCGTGAATCGCTGAGCGACCTCACTTCTGCGGTAGCCCTAAGCCGTTGTGATGACAAGCGGCTCACCCATCGCCTTTTGGAAAAGGCGGGACTCAGCCAGCCGGACCAGATCACCGTGACGGGAGATCAGGATGTTGCGGACTTCTGCGCCCGCCATGACAGGATTGTTGTCAAACCCGCTCGCGGTGAGCAGGGACAGGGCGTGGCCGTTGATCTCAGGACCGAAGAGGAAGTGAATGCCGCTCTTAGACGGGCGCGGGAGCTTTGCGATAGTGTCATTTTAGAAGAATATGTGACGGGTCAGGACCTCCGAATTATCGTGATTGACGAAGCGGTTGCCGCTGCGGCTGTACGGCGACCTCCCTCTATTCGGGGAGATGGCGAAAGGACGATCAAAACCTTGATTGAGAAACTTTCCCGTCGGCGTGAGGCCGCGACGGACGGGGAGAGCAGTATCCCAATGGATGATGAAACTTTCCGTTGCGTGCGCGCCGCCGGCCACGACATGTCGGATGTTCTTTCCAAGGAAGAAACAATCACCGTCCGGCGCACGGCTAATCTGCATACTGGCGGGACAATTCATGATGTCACCGACATCCTGCATGAAAATCTGCGCGCAGCGGCCATAAAGGCGGCGCAGACGCTCTGGATACCTGTCGTCGGGATGGACTTTGTCGTCCGGAATCCGGCCGAAGCGGACTATGCCGTGATCGAAGCAAATGAGCGTCCGGGGCTTGCCAATCATCAGCCGCAACCGACAGCGGAACGTTTCATTGATCTTCTGTTTCCTCAATCTATGGCGGAGTTTAAACGCAAGAAATCAAACAACAGTGAGAGAAATGACTAAAATCAATGGAATTGACAAGGCATTCCTGAATGACGCCTTGAAGGATCTCCTGGCAATCCCAAGCCCAACTGGTATGACGGATGATATTGTCGGCTATATCTGCGGGCATTTGTCGAAGCTTGGAATTCCCTATGAATTGACGCGCCGGGGCGCGGTGCGCGGTGACCTCAAGGGTGTCAAGTCCTCTCCCGACCGGGCGGTTGTCTCTCATCTCGATACACTTGGCGCCATGGTCAAGGGCTTCTATGAAAATGGCCGCCTGCAAGTGGTTCCCATTGGGAGCTGGTCTGCCAGATTTGCGGAAGGGGCGCGGGTTACAGTTTACACTGACCTGAAGAAAATTCGGGGGACATTGCTGCCGCTCAAGGCCTCAGGCCATACCTATAATGAGGAGATTGACACCCAGCCCATTGACTGGACCAATCTGGAATTGCGCCTGGATGAAAAAATAGCGAGCGAGGCGGAGGCGCGCGCTGCCGGACTTAATGTTGGGGATATCATTGCCATTGATCCCGCTCCCGAATTTACCGGGAATGGTTTTATCTGCTCGCGCCATCTTGATGACAAGGCGGGGGTCGCGGCGGTCTTAACGGCGGCCAAGGCGATAGTTGACAGCGAGACGATACTTCCCATTGATTGCTACCTTCTTTTCACGATTTCCGAGGAAGTGGGTGTGGGTGCCTCCCATGTGCTCCATGGTGACGTGGCGGAGCTTGTCTCCATCGATAATGGTACGATTGCCCCGCAGCAATATACCTCTGAATACGGGGTGACGGTTGCCATGCAGGATTCCAGCGGCCCCTTTGACAGGCAATTGACTAGAAGCTTGATCCATCTTTGTGATGACCATGATATTATCTATAGCCGTGATGTTTTCCGCTACTATCGAAGCGATGCGGCGTCGGCAGTGGAGGCAGGCAATGATATCCGTACGGCGCTTTTATGCTTCGCGCTGGATTCCTCCCATGGGTATGAGCGCACCCATATCGACTCGCTCGCAGCACTCTCCGAATTGCTGGTACATTACGTTATGAGCAATCCCCTGTTTCATCGCGATGAGGAAGCTCTCGGCTCTGTCGGTGATTTGCCAATAGTCAACAGAGAACCCAAAAATCAGGGCTGATTAGCGGGGCGTCAGGTGTCCATAGATAACGACACCCTCGACCATCCTAATTGCATATTTCGGCAAGAGCATCGGCCATTGCCTGTGTAATGATATCCGCTTCATCGGTCGTTAGGCAGAGCGGCGGTGCGAAGCCGAGAATATCACCTTGCGGCATGGCTCGGGCGATTACGCCCCGCTTGAGAAGCGCGGCCGCAACCTTGGCGCCCATGGTAAGTTTGGGATCAAAAAAGGTGCGCGTTTCACGGTCTTTCACCATTTCAACCGCCAGCATCAACCCTTCACCCCGAACGTCACCGACATTTTTATGGTCGCCGACAGCATTTTTCATAGCTTTCTTGAAATAAGCCCCGGTTATTCCGGCGTTTTTGACAAGACCCAGACTATCGATGAGCTTGAGGTTCGCCACACCGGCGGCGGCACAAATCGGATGGGCGGAATATGTCCAGCCATGGCCGATCGCCCCGAACTCGTCTGTACCCTGTTCGAGCACCTTCCAGACCTTTTCAGAGACAATCGACGCGGACAGCGGCGCATAAGCTGAGGTCAGGCCCTTCGCAGAGGTTATAATGTCGGCTTCAATATCGTAGTGATCAGATCCAAACATGGAACCGAGGCGACCAAAACCGGTGACAACTTCGTCCGCAATCAGCAAGATATCGTATTTTTTCAACACCGCCTGGATCGCCGCCCAGTAACCCGCAGGTGGCGGCACGAGGCCCCCGGTTCCGAGCACCGGTTCGCCAATGAAAGCGGCGATTGTATCAGGCCCTTCCGAATGAATGAGTTCTTCAAGCTTCGCAGCGCATTGTGCGGAAAATTCTTCCTCGCTCAAGGACGCGCCGTCGCGGCGGAAATAATAGGGGGCTTCCGTGTGAATAACCTGCGCCAGCGGCAAATCGAATTTCTTGTGGAACAGTTCAAGTCCGGTGAGTGAGCCCGTCATCAACCCGGACCCATGATAGCCGCGCCAGCGGGAGATGATCTTTTTCTTTTCCGGCCGCCCGAGGACGTTGTTGTAATACCAGACGAGCTTGATATTGGTCTCATTTGCGTCCGAGCCGGAAAGCCCGAAATAGACACGGCTCATGTTTTTCGGTGCCCGGTCAATGATCATTTTCGCCAGCGTGATCGAGGCTTCGGTTCCATGCCCGACGTAGGAGTGGTAATATGCCAGCTCCTTCGCCTGGGCAGCGATGGCATCGGCAATTTCCGTGCGCCCGTAACCGACATTGACGCAATAAAGCCCGGCAAAGGCATCCAGGAGTTTAATGCCGTCCCGGTCTGTAATATAGACGCCCTTACCCCCTGTAATGATCCGGTTATTCAACTCGCCGCGCGCGAACTGGGCGAGATGGGTAGAGGGATGAAAAAAATTCTCGCGATCCCACTGGCTGAGCTGATCATTTGTAAGCATCTGTTTCTCCTGTAATTCTAGCGTCAAGCTTATGCCCAATCGCGGCATACATATTTAACATCTGAAAAGGCCTCGATACCGTGGCGGGAACCCTCCCGGCCAAGCCCCGATTGTTTCATTCCGCCAAAGGGAATAGGGGCGCCGGTTACTTTCGTGCGATTTACCCCGACCATACCGAAGTCGAGCGCCCGGCTCATTCGGTAAATACGCGACGGGTCTTTCGTATGCAGATAGGCCATCAATCCGTATTCCGTGGCGTTGGCGCGGCGTAGGGCTTCTTCCTCCGTATCAAAGGGTGTGATGGCAGCCACGGGCCCGAAGGTTTCTTCCTGCATGATCTTTGCCTCGTCCGATACATCCGCGAGGACCGTC
>JAIOYL010000039.1 GCA_021741195.1 Sneathiella sp.
GATCATGTCCGCCGCCGCCTTTTTCGGAATGCCTGGCGCCATCGGAATAGACTTCAGTATTCCGTTGCTATTGACGCCGCGGACGAGAACTTCATCGAAATTGCCATGATAGTCCCGCGCGAACATGACGATCTTGTCACGCCCGGTGATGGTTCGCGCAATCCGCATGACCGCCTGCACCGCTTCTGAGCCGGTGCTTACAAAGCTGGTTCTTTCATTTCCCGTAACTTCGCAGAACAGCTCCGACGCCTCCATAGCGTCAAGGCTTTGCGGGCCGACTTCATATCCCCTGTTGAGCTGCTCAGTTACCGCTTCAACAATAATGTCCGGCGAGTGACCGAGAAACCCGGGTCCAAACCCGTTTAGGATGTCAATATATTCATTCCCGTCGATGTCCAGGAGGCGGGAGCCTTTGGATTTCACGGTGACGATCTGATAGACGATTTCTTTCCATAACCGGTTAAATCCGGACGCTGTCCGCGGATCGGCATAATAGGGCCGGTATTTGGCGGTAAGCCGTTTTGATTCAGGTGTTTTTCTTGTATAGCGCTCAATCAGGTTTGTCAGATGCATTTTCTGGGACGGTGTCAGTTCTGTGGCCTCGACGGACTTGGTCAGGGATGAAGCGGGAAGCGACGTCTCGGATAATTTCACGCCTTCGACAACCTGTTTCGTCGATATATTCATATCCTTGCCGGACATGGGTGCTGTCTTTTCAAGCGACGAGTTTGCTTCCAGATAGGTAATCAAGTCGCCCAGCGATTGAAATTCGTCGATAAGCTGCCGCAGGGTTACCGTTACGCCAAAGGCATCCCTTAATTCCTTGCCAACCTGCGTCAGTAACAGGGAGTCGAAACCAAGCTCGAGAAATGACGCCGAACTGTCAAGCTCCGCAACTTCAAGGCCGGATAGCTCGCCCAAAACAGTTTTCAGGATTGTCTCGACACCGGCGCCGGATGCCGGTCCAACATCAATTGCATTCGCCTCGGAACTGTCAATGAGGCCAGATACCTCGCCATGATCACCACCGACGATTTTTGGTTCCACCCAGAACCGCTTGCGCTGAAAGGGATAGCTTGGCAGTTTGATGTAACTGCGCGGACGCTCAGGCGAAATCTTCGTCCAGTCGACCTTGAAACCGTGTGACCATAAATTGCCAAAGGCGGTATAGGCAAAAAGGGCGGAAGAGATCGTATCCGTCGGGCTTGGAAGACTTGCGATAACCGGTTGCGCGGATTTCCTGTTCGGGTTCTGGCTGGATAACACCGTGAGTGATTGACCGGGGCCAACTTCAACAAGAATATGCTCAGGCGTCTCCCAGAACTGTCGGATGGTGTTGTAAAAACGGACCGTCTGGCGAAGGTGCGATGCCCAGTAACCCGGATCACAGGCCTGTTCGTCGGATAGCCACTCTGTAGTCACCGTTGACAGAATCGGGATTCTTGGCGCCTGTAGATCGAGTTTCGCGACTTCCTTTTTGAAGACATCGACAATCGGATCCATCATGGAAGAATGAAATGCGTGAGAGGTCTGCAGGCGTTTTGTGATGAAACCTGCTTCCTCGAGTTTTTTCTCGGCCCGTTCAGCCGCGTCGAAAGGTCCGGAAATGACACAGGCTTTGGCGCCGTTAATGGCAGCGAGATCAACGCCATCCTTTAAAAAGGGCTGCAATTCTTCTTCCGACGCGCGGACGGAGATCATCGCGCCCTCCGGCAGGTCCGCCATCAACTGACCCCGTAGTGCAATCAGTTTCAAACCATCCTGCAACGAGAAGACACCGGCAAGGCAGGCTGCTGCAAACTCACCGATACTGTGACCGGCAAGGCATTCCGGTTCAATGCCCCAATGCGCCCATTGTTTCGCCAACGCATAGCCTATCGAAAAGATGGCGGGCTGTGCATAGCGCGTATTTTTTAGCTTTGCGGTCATTGCTTCTTGCGAGGCACCAGCAGGATAAATGATATCCAGCAGATTCTCGTTTATATGTGGCTCTAGAAGCGTGGCGCATTCTGTTAAAGCCTCCCGAAAGACGGGTTCGGACAGGAACAGGTCTTTCGCCATTCCAATATGCTGGGACCCTTGCCCCGGGAACAGGAAGGCGACTTTCGAATATCTCCTCGCCGACGCGATCTTGCCGCCAAAACTCTGGCACTGCTCGACAAGATCAGCCATCGAGCCCGCTGCGATAACGGTGCGCTGCGGAAATTCCCGGCGGCCGAATTTGAGATTATCCGCCAGATCATGGATGGATAATTGTTCATTTTTCTCCGCGAAGATACCCAGTTTTTTTATGGCCTCTTTCACGGCGTCTGCAGTTGATGCGGATATCGGCAGAACGGCGATATCAGGATCCTCTTGCTTGTCGGCGATTTCTATCCTTTTGGGCGGTTCCTCGAGGATCATGTGTATATTGGTGCCGCCAACGCCAAACGCGCTCACACCGGCACGGCGCGGCTGATCGCCCGCGTCCCATTTCTGACGCTCGCTTACAGGGAAAAAGGCGCTTTCTTCAAAATTGATATTCTTGTTGGGCCTTTTGTAATGGAGCAGGGGTGGGATTTCCCCGTCCCGTACGGTCAGCGCCGCCTTGATCAATCCCGTCACCCCGGCGGCAATGTCAAGATGCCCGACGTTCGTCTTGGCGCTGCCAAGGGCGCAGAACTGTTTTTCAGAAGTCGAGCGCGAAAAGGCCTCCGTGAGGGCGGTGACCTCTATGGGATCGCCTAATGGAGTGCCTGTCCCATGCGCTTCGATATAGCCGATGCTCCTCGCGGTTACACCCGCAGCTTTCTGCGCTTCCACAATGACATCTACCTGGCCCTTAACGCTGGGCGCCGCGTATCCCGCTTTGGCGGAGCCGTCGTTATTCATGGCGAAGCCGCGAATAACGGCGATGATATTATCGCCGCTTTCAATCGCGTCACTTAGTCTGCGCAGAACAACAAGACCGGCGCCTTCGCCAAAAACGGTGCCCGTCGCATCGGCATCGAAAGTGCGGCAATGCCCGTCAGAGGACGCCATGCCGTCGGGTGTGTATAAATAGTCGCGCTTTTGCGGAAAGGATATGGAAACACCGCCCGCGAGCGCCATGTCGCATTGCCCGGACCGCAGGTTTTCCGACGCCTGGGCAACGGCAATCAATGAGGTCGAGCAGGCGCATTGGACCGCCAGGGCGGGGCCTTTCAGATTAAGTTTATAGGCGATGCGTGTTGGCAGAAAATCCTTGTCATTACCGAACATTACCGGAAAATTATTGACCGGATAACCGGCCGCCAATTGCTGCGCGAAGGCTCTGTCCGAGCAGAGGTTGTAAAGCAAATAGGAATTCTGGCTTGATCCGGAAAAAATGCCGATCTTCCCGGCAAAGCGATCCGGATCATACCCGGCGTCCTCCAGGGCGACCTGCGCGCATTCCAGCAATATCCGGTGTTGCGGGTCCAACTGTTCGGCCTCTTTTGGCGGTATGCCAAAATGTTGTGCGTCGAACAGGTCCGTACCGTCGATTATCCCGCGCGCCCTGACGAAAAGATCGGCGTCATCCGCTTTGGCCGATTTTGCGTTTTCAAAATCCAGTTCCCCGGCTGAAAAATGTGAAATTGTTTCTCTGCCTTCAAGCTGGTTCTTCCAGAAAGTCTCGACATCGGGAGCGCCCGGGAACCGTCCCGCCATACCGATAATGGCGATATAATCATCTTTGGTTTGTGGGCTGCCTTCTCTCTCACCATGACTCTTGCGAACGACAGTTGCCGGAGTTTCAATATGCTCTGCGAGTTCATTAATAGAGGTGTATTCAAAAAAATCAGTTATGGGAAAATCCCGCGACAACGCCGACTGAAGCTTTTCATGGACACGCGCGATATGGAGCGAACTGGCGCCAAGATCGAAGAAGTTGGCAGTCCGATCTATATTCTTGGTATCAAGAACTTCCGCAAATAACTGCGTCAACAAAGCTGGTATATCTTTCGGTTTTGTTACTTTTTTGTGTTTTTTCGGTTTAACCGCGGAAGGCTTGTTCACCTCACTTTGCAATTTATTGCGGTCAATTTTGCCGTTGGGCGTCAACGGCATATTGTCTATTTGATAATACAGATTGGGAATGGCGTACTCCGGAAGGCGTTCGGCAAGATATGCCCGGAGGAGAGCGTTCTTTATGTCCGCCGTCTCGGCGACGAAATATGCCTTCAGGGTCTTGTTTGCGCTATCCGTTGTCGACTCCGCAATGACGATACATTGCTGGACACCGGGAAAGGACCCAAGCGCATTTTCGATTTCGCCAAGCTCCACACGAAACCCGCGAATTTTCACCTGTTGGTCGACGCGACCGATAAATTCTATTGCCCCATCACCACGCATTCTCACTTTGTCGCCCGTACGATAAAGGGTCAATGAGGAATCCCAGGGAGCGGGCACAAATTTTTTCGCGGTCAGTTCAGGATTTTTCCAGTACCCAAGTGCGAGGCCCTTACCGCCTGCACATAGTTCACCTTCTTCACCGTTTGGCACTGGCTGTAACTCTTCATCCAGAATAAAGACTTCTGTGCCGCGAATAGGCGTCCCGATCGGGATGGACAGACCCGGTTTTAAATCGTCCAAGACAATGTGATGGCAGCAGGTGAAGGTCGTATTTTCGGTCGGTCCATAGCCGTTAATGAGTTTTATGGACGGATAAAGTTCCAATAGTTTTGCCGCATGAACCGGTGATACGACGTCGCCGCCTGTCAATAGCTGTTGAAGTGGCGCCAAATCTGCGGGACGTTCGTCGACCATGGCGTGGAATAGACCGGCCGTCAGCCAAAGTGTCGTGATCTGTTTATCTGCGATAACTTTGCCAAGGGCGCGCAGTGACTGGCCCGCATCTTCCGGAATGATCAATTCGCCGCCATTCAGCAGGGCGCCCCAGATCTCCAATGTCGCGGCATCAAAGGCAATCGGCGAATTTTGCAGAATCCGTTGGCCTGGATCCAGTTCGACAAAATCAGGATTGATAACCAGGCGCAGGACCGCCCTGTTGGGAACGGTTACGCCTTTAGGATCACCGGTCGAGCCTGAGGTGTACATGACATAGGCAATCGTCTCGCCGTCAATTTCAATCCTGGGAGTGGCAATTTCGCCAGATGGAAACTCTTCAAAAGGCAGCGTTTCAATACCGCATTCCGTCATTGCGGCACTCTGCCCAAGGACCAGTTTTATTCCAGTATCCTTCGCAATAAACGTCAGGCGCGATTTTGGATAGTTTTCGTCGATCGGTACATAGGCGGCGCCGACCTTCAGGATGCCCAAAAGAGCGATCGCCATCTCGATGCGACGCTCGGATGTCACACCGACGAAATCACCTTTGTTTATGCCTTTTTCGAGGAGGCCGTGAGCCAAAGCAGATGACTGCTGATCAAGTTCGCGGTATGTAAGAGCAGCTGAACCAGCGCTCACGGCAATATTCGTGCTATATAGATTTACCGCATTTCTAAACGCCTCTGGAACATTATTGAAAAAGGACTGTTCCTGGTTCTCAGCGGATTTTGCGATTTTGGTTTCTTTTGTCAACGGTCAGTTCTCTCATTTATTCAGCTGCTTGGGCGTTAAACTTAAATGCCTAACATTTATAGCAAAATATCGTTCTTTTTTTGAGCTGCTCAGTCGGCGGGGGACATGCGGCATGTCAACAAAAAATGCGGTAATTTTAGACCATTCCAGTTCTTTTTCTATCACAATGCGAGCATGTAACGCATGAATAATAGTTTCAATTAATTAAAATATTATTATGCGACGGCACACGACTATAAAGTATTTATTAGGATGTGTTGAATAGAGTTCTGGCCATGATTTCAATCAAGGCGGCGCAATTTAATTTCGCCTTGATTTTTCGAATTGAACCTGTTTTGACGAGGCCCGTATTGGGAAAATTAATCGCAAGCTGGGTGAAAACTGCAAAAAGAGATCCACTATTTTTTTGGAAGAGCCCATGGGAAAGTTAAAAAAAGTCGTAAAAAACCAAATCAGTAGGTTTATTTCCATCCTATGTCCGTCGTTGGTAAGGGAAATTGAGACTGCGACCAATCCGTCACGGCATGCCTGGCTAAAAAAGCAGATAATTGACGGTGATATTGCGCGCGCGACGAAGAGTAATGATTTTGACGAATTGCAAAAGGCGCATTTTCAATACTGGCAAGGGAATGAGGGCGCGAAATTTTATGACGCCTATCCGGAGCGGTTCGACGAATGGTTTCTCGGGGAGCATTTCGTTTTGGTGCAGGAACTGCAGAAATTAATACAATCGAATAAGGAACTAAAGACGCTCGTGGAAATAGGCTGCGGTAACGGAAAAGTTCTGAATTATCTGTCTAGCAATCTGTCTGGGATCGAGCGCAGTATTGGCATTGATATCAATGACGAGGTTATCCAGGCGGACCGGGGAAACTACTCTGATAAACCGAAACTGGAATTTGCTTCCGGCGACGCCCGTGAGTGGATTATTCAAAACCTTGAAAGCGGAAGTGTTTTGCTAAGCTACGGTGGGGTCCTAGAGTATTTTTCCGAGCAGTTATTGCGGGAGGTGTTTCAGATTTTAAAGCAGGGACCGAAACCTGTCGCGATTGCCTTGGTGGAACCTATTTCTCCGGAACATGATCTGCACGAAACCAAACATTCATTGCCATTTGGCGTGGAAAACAGTTTCTCACATAACCACGAATATCTCCTGAAATCGGCGGGTTTCGAGATAATGTTTGAATGTGAGCGTCAAAATCATATCCGGTGGAAAATTATTATCGCGACAGCGGCATAGCGGTCCAAGAAAGATATCGGTTGTAAAGAATTTTGCCATTTTCGCTTCCGTATCTCTTATCGCGCGTTGGCGAGGGACCGCGACGGCCTCAGTAATCGACATACTGAAATATACAACGGTTAAAATAGCCTATAGGCTGCCCTGACGGTGTTTATTTATCTGAATAGGCAAAGGGCCGGATACTGGTCCCGCATTGCCAATTAGAAGGGTGCAATGACGCGATTCTCGGGGATAACGGATCAACAGCCGGAAATTCTGGTGATAGGGGCTGGAATTATCGGGATTTCGGCGGCAATTGAGTTGCAGGCGCGGGGCGCCAAGGTAACTGTCATCGACCGCACCGCCGTTGCTGCCGAGGCGTCACGCGGGAATGCCGGCGCTTTTGCCTTTTCCGACGCGACGCCATTGGCGTCCCCCGGGATCTTGAAAAAGGCGCCGAAATGGTTACTTAACCCGCTAGGGCCCCTTTCCATTCCGCTACCCTATCTTCCCAGGATTGCACCCTGGTTATATCTCTTCTGGCGGGCGAGTTCTCCCGACAGGGTGCAGGCCGGGATCAAGGCTCTGGCTGCTCTGATGCATCTCTCAAAAGAGCGGCTGATCCCCTTCATGGAGAAAAGCGGCACCTATAACATGCTGCGGCACCATGGAAACCTGCAGCTTTTTGAAAGCCGCGAGAAGTTCGACGAAACGCTACCCTCCTGGCAGGCGCGGGCCGATCATGGCGTCAAGTTCACGCATCTTTATGGTCCGGAAGAAATCGCCAGGCATCAGCAGGGTCTTGATCCACGTTTTATTGCCGCAACCTATACTGCTGACTGGTACGGAATTGCCGATCCCAAGGAATATACCGAGGCATTGGCGCGGTATTTCGAATCCTGCGGCGGCGTTATTCGTATTGCCGAAGGCCGCGCCCTTGAGTCGGATGCGGCGTCCGCATCTCTCGTCCTGAAAGACGGCACGAGGCTGACGGCGGATCATATAGTGGTTGCCGCCGGTGCATGGTCGCACCAACTTACCCGAACGATGGGGGATCATATCCCGCTCGAAACGGAGAGGGGGTACAACACGACCCTGCCTATAGGAGCCTTCGATCTCAAGCGACAACTCTCTTTTGAGGAGCATGGCTTTGTGGTCACTCCGCTGTCGGGCGGTATCCGGGTTGGCGGATCTGTCGAGCTTGGCGGATTGAAAGCGCCGCCCAATTTCCGTCGCGCCGATGTCCTGCTGGCCAAGGCCAAGGCCTTTTTACCGGACCTGAAGACAGACGGCGGGACAAAATGGATGGGATTTCGTCCGTCCTTGCCGGATTCATTACCAGTGATCGGTCATTCTTCGCGCTCTAACCGGGTGACCTATGCTTTCGGTCACGGGCACCTTGGATTGACCCAGTCGGCGGGGACGGCGGCCCTTGTGGCCGAGCTCGTTTTTGAAGACAAATGCAGTATCGATATGACACCGTATAACCCAAACCGGTTTTAGGATATCCCATGGCGCAACATACGTTCCTTTGCCTGGATGGTCATACTTGCGGCAATCCCGTGCGGGTCGTCGCCGGCGGCGGGCCGAAGCTTGAGGGCGCGACGATGCTGGAGCGGCGGGCGCATTTCCTGGCTGAATTCGACTGGATCCGGACCGGGCTTATGTTTGAGCCGCGCGGCCATGATCAGATGTCGGGTTCCATTCTTTACCCGCCGACACGGGACGACTGCGACGTCGGCGTGCTCTATATCGAGACATCGGGGTGTCTGCCGATGTGCGGGCATGGCACGATCGGAACTGTGACGATTGCCATCGAGAACGGGTTGGTGACGCCCAAAACACCGGGGGTTCTAAATCTGGATACGCCAGCGGGGCGTGTCGTTGCCGAGTACCGTCAGGAAGGGCGCTTTGTGGAAGAGGTCCGGCTCATAAACGTGCCATCCTTTCTCTATAAGACAGGCCTTACAGCTGATTGTCCCGGACTGGGCGAACTCACCGTTGATATCGCCTATGGCGGCAATTTCTACGCGATAGTCGAGCCGCAGGCCCTGTATCAGGATATGGCTGATCATCGTGCGCTCGACCTCATCGATTGGAGTTCGGGCTTGCGGGCGGCGTTGAATGAAAAATGTGACTTCATACATCCTGAAAAACCTGAAATCCGGGGGATATCGCATATTATCTGGACCGGCAAGCCGACGCGGCCCGAAGCGACGGCTCGGAATGCGGTCTTTTATGGAGAGAAGGCCATTGACCGGTCTCCCTGCGGGACAGGAACATCCGCGCGGATGGCGCAATGGGTAGCTCGTGGCGACCTGGCGGTTGGTGATGAGTTCATCAATGAAAGCATCATCGGGTCTCTGTTCAAGGGACAGGTGGAAGGTGTAGCCAAAGTGGGGGAATTTGACGCAATTATCCCGTCAATTGGCGGCTGGGCCCGGATGACGGGCCTGAATACAATTTTTATCGATGACCGGGATCCATTTGCCCATGGTTTTGTGGTTATTTAGGGAGCGCTGAAAATGAAGATCACTGCGATCAAAGCCTGGCAGGTAGACATCCCATTGAAAGAGGGGCGCTATAGCTGGTCCAATGGCAATTTTGTTGATGTCTTTGATAGCACGGTTGTCGCTGTGGAAACCGATGAAGGGCTGACTGGTTATGCCGAATGCTGTCCGCTCGGCTCCGCCTATCTGCCATCCTATGCCAGGGGAGTGCGCGCGGGGCTTGAAGAACTGGCGCCACATCTGATTGGCAAAAACCCGCTGGCGCTCAACGAGATTAACGCGTGCATGGATGCGGCTTTGCGCGGGCACCCATATGCAAAGGCGCCGATCGATATCGCCTGCTGGGATATTCTCGGGAAGGCGACGAATCAGCCCATCTATATGTTGCTCGGCGGGGCCATGCAGGAGGACGTCGCCTTGTATCGCGCCATCTCCCAGGAAAGCCCGGAAAAGATGGCGGCGAAGATTGCAGTTTACTGTAAGGAAGGCTACACCAAATTCCAGTTGAAAGTTGGTGGGGAGGCTAATGATGATATTGATCGCATCCATGCGACGCGGGCTGTGCTGAAAAAGAGCGACCTGCTTGTAGCGGATGCCAATACCGGCTGGACTCGGCATGAAGCAGCGCGGGTGGTCAGCGCGGTCGCTAATCTAGATGTCTATATTGAGCAACCCTGTTTGACGTACGAGGAATCATTGTCGATCCGGCGGCGGACAGCGCTTCCCTTTATTCTGGATGAGGTAATTGACGGGGCTGGGACCCTGGTTCGCGGTATCGCCGAGGATGCGATGGATTGCATCAACCTGAAAATCTCGAAGGTCGGCGGTCTCACGAAAGCGCGGTTGATGCGCGATCTATGCGTCGCCTCCGGCATTCCGATGACGATTGAGGACACCTGGGGTGGCGATATCACGACGGCCGCCATCGCCCATCTTGCCCGCTCAACGCCGGAAAAATTCTGCTTTTCGGCAACGGATTTTAATTCCTACGGCACGGTGACAATAGCCACAGGGGCACCGCAGCGTATAAACGGCCGGATGACCGCCGCCGATCGACCCGGCCTCGGGGTTACACCTGATTTTAATGTTCTGGGTGAGCCGGTGCTCGTAAATACATAATTTATAATTGTCTAGTTGCTCTGACGGAGCCGACCCGGTGTTGCTATGGGGGCAGCGGTCGGTAGAGCCGAAGAAAACCTGGTTTGAGACATTCTTGCTGCTGCGTCCGTATTTTTTTGGACACTCCTGCGCGCTCTGGCCGGGTGGAATGTTTCGCGGCGCTCTTGACGATGACCGGGAAGACATAATACGAGTGGAGCAGGACATGCCCCGCATCGTCGCCTGCCGGGATTTTGCTGGCATCTCGACCGCTTGGCGCATGTCTATCGCACGGCACTGAGAAACATATTGATTAACGAAGAAGAGGTGTGCTGATGACGTCTCCCCGTCCTCCGATTTCCAATGCGGACTGGCCAGAGGAAATTGCCGATCTGAAAGATGGTTTCGCAGGGCAGCTCAATGTCTACCGGACGATGGCGCATCATCCAGCTCTGCTGCGGGCCTGGGCTCCCTTGCGCCAGCATGTGGTGAAGGACTCGGCGCTTGGACCCGAACGGTCCGAAGTTGTGATCCTGCGAGCGGCACACCGCATCGGCTCGGCATATGAATGGGCACATCATGTTCACCGCTCCCGCCTGCTCGGCATGAGCGAGGACCGGATCGAGGCCATGCGGAATGCGCCGGAAGGGGAGGACGGGCTGATCGCGCGCGCCGTCGATGCGCTCTTTGATGAACACAGGCTGTCTGCAGAGCTGGAGCAGGAACTCGCCGTAACGCTCGGTCACAAAGCGGTCTTTGACCTGATCGCCACCGTCGGATTTTATAGCGTGCTCGGCTATCTCCTGCTCACCTACGGCACCCCGATCGACGAAAGCGTAGGGACCTTAGGCTGAGCTGTCTCTGCCGTTGGGGGGGGGTCAAGATTTACGAAACTTTAATCCAAGGGTATCAATTGTCTGACTCTAGGCACACCAATCCACGTTGTCGCGAAGGCAAGGAACTGCTTTAGTTATTCTTCTGCGGACGCAATTATTCTTCCGGGATATAGTACGATAATCCAGGGTGAAACTTGATATTACACCATTGCCTGTAATTGTAATCTTCGCTAATTAATCAGCGGCGAATATCCCATCGGTGGGTTGTTTTCTAATTGCCCAGTATATGCGCAAATTGAATTCCAACGGTCAATCTGATCGATTTTGTAACCAAGTTGGTGCATTGCGGTGTTCATCATTACAAAAGTCCGCGTAGAATTGTTCCTATTCATTTTTTTACGGACAGATTGGATTGTTAAAATGAGTGAGAGTTTTGATTTTATCTTCTGTATTTATTTGGCAAAATTGGGAAAATATACCTTGACGGATTAGCCTCGGTGGTTTGGTTGTATAGGTCCGGTAATAGTATTGCGGGTGGCGCATATGTCTGAAAACTTCAATGTCGAATCTGTGTATAAAATGGCGATCTCGTCATTTTTTGAAACTTTTGAAAAAGTTGCGGAAGGTGGCTTGGCAACGGATGCCGCTGGTAAGATCGTATGGATCAATCAAAAATATCTCGAATTTTTGGGAATTGAAGAGGCGGCTGACGTTCTTGATAAGGATATCAAAAAAATTATTCCTAACAGTCTGATTCCCGAGGTATTGAGTACCGGAAAGCCGATCCTTTTCGATGCCATGGAATATTCAAAGGGTTGGTGCGTTGTCTCCCGGTTTCCAATCAAGGACCAAAACGGGCAAGTCGTCGGCGCATTTGGTTTTGTATTATATGATAGTTTGGATGAGTTGGGCCCGATAATTGGCAAAATCCAGTCGCTTAGAAATGAGCTTCTCTTTGTTCGCGGGGAGTTGTCAAAAAGCCGGAGGACGAAATATTCTTTTCATCAATTTGCCGGTATAAGCGCGGCGGCCAGTAAGGTTAGACGCGAAGGCCGGATGGCGGCAAGTAAATCGGCGACGGTATTGCTCCATGGTGAAACCGGAACCGGTAAGGAACTGATTGCGCAGTCTATCCACGCAGCCTCCGGGTCTTTAATGAACTTCGTTGCCGTGAATATGGCTTCGGTTCCGGAATCTCTGATGGAGGCGGAATTCTTTGGCGCAGCCCCAGGGGCCTATACGGGGGCCGACCGGAAGGGACGTGTGGGCAAGATAGAGCTGGCGAACGGGGGAACCTTGTTCCTGGATGAGGTTGGTGACATGCCGTTGTCTTTGCAGGCTAAGCTTTTGCGAGTTCTGCAAGAACGGGAATTGGAGCCATTGGGGTCCAATAAGGTGATTCCTGTCGACCTCAGAATTATCGCCGCGACAAGCAAGGATTTGCAGGCGATGGTTAAACGCGGAGACTTTCGATCCGATTTATATTATCGGCTGAATGTCTTCCCGATTGAAATCCCTCCTTTAAGGCAGCGTTTGGAAGATATTCCCGTCCTTAGCCAATTTCTTCTCGATGAGATCGCGCATAGACATGGGCTGGATATTTTGGGAATTGATGAAGGCGCAATAGACTATCTTTCCAAGTATACATGGCCGGGAAATGTGCGGGAGCTTGGCAATATACTTGAACGAGCGTCGCTATGGGCGAAAGATCAGAAGATTGAACTGGTTGATGTTGTGAACTGCATGCCGAAAGAAGGAGGTCAAGTGCCTTCCACATTGGCAGAGCCGGGTATTAAACTCAAAGGTAAAACAATGGCGGAGGCTGTCGCCGCCGTCGAAAAGACCATGATACTTGACGCACTGGCGCAGGCATCCGGAAAGAAAGTGGCTGCGGCCAGGCTTTTGGGGGTTCCCACGTCGACTTTTTACAATAAACTTCTAGAATATAGAATTTAAACGAATTTTCCATTTTCCAGAATATGTAATTTGCGGTGCCATGTAATTCCGCCAAAAGCGCGCCTGTTTTTCCAAAAATTGGAAAACTTCTCGCGGTACGTTTCTCTATTTTCACTAACTATTTATAATAATTAGCTTTTTTTTGTTGGCATCGATCTTGCTGTTAACACCGGGTATATGGTGCGCTGTTGCTATCTATATGAGAAATTGGCAACAACGTCGACTGCCTATTCTGCGGTTTAGATGGCGGAACTGGAACAGGGAGCCGGGCAGCAAAGGCCGCTGCTATTTGTGTTAAAAGGGATACATAGAAAAAATGTTGAATGAAAAACAGACCTTTGAAGAGGTGAAAGACGCTTTTAGTTGGGAAATTCCAGAGTATTACAACATTGGCGTTGACGTCTGCGATAGATGGGCCCTTCAGGAGCCAGACCGGCTGGCGCTGATTGCAGAGAAACCAGACGGAAGCCCGGAGCCTATTACCTATAAGGACTTAATGCGCGGTTCCAACCGTCTGGCTAATTTATTGGTCTGCATTGGGGTTGAGAGGGGGGACAGAATTGCGATATTACTGCCTCAGGCGCCCGAAACGGCGATATCCCACATTGGAATTCATAAAATGGGGGGAATATCAATCCCGCTGTTCATGCTGTTCGGGGAAGAAGCGCTCGAATACCGGCTGGCGAATTCCGAAGCACGCGTCGTCATTACGAACAAGGATGGTGCAGAAAAGCTTTCCGGAATTCGGGATAAGATCCCTGCTTTGAAATATATCCTCTGCATTGATGAGGGGATACCGGATACGGTCTCCTTCCATCAGGAAATTGAATCTCAGTCAGACAGTTTTACGCCGTTGGCGACAAAAGCGGATGATCCTGCACTCATCATTTACACTTCTGGTACCACGGGACAACCCAAAGGCGCATTACATGCGCATCGGGTGTTGTTGGGCCATCTTCCGGGTGTCGAAATAAGCCATGATTTCTTCCCACAGGAGAATGACAGAATTTGGACACCCGCAGACTGGGCCTGGATTGGGGGGCTATTGGATGTTCTGCTCCCGGCGCTACATCATGGCGTTCCTGTTGTCTGCAAGCGGTTCAACAAATTTACAGCGGAAGCCGCTTTTGACTTGATTGAAAAATATCAGGTTCGAAATGCCTTTCTTCCTCCGACTGCCCTCAAGATGATGCGGTCGATAGAGAGCCCGGAAAAGAAATGGAACTTGAATATGAGAACGATTGCCAGTGGTGGGGAAACGCTGGGAGCAGAGTTGCTTGAATGGGGAAGAAAGACCTTCGGCCTGACGATTAACGAATTTTACGGGCAGACCGAATGCAACATGATTGTGTCCTCTTGTTCAAAGCTGATGCCCGCCCGGCCCGGGATTATTGGACGACCCGTCCCTGGTCATGATGTCGAGATTCTGGATGTAAAAGGCAATCCTGTGCCAAGTGGCGTGCAAGGAGATATTGCGGTGAAGGCGCCGGATCCGGTCATGTTCTTGAGATACTGGAATAATCCGGAAGCGACAGCATCGAAGTATAATGGTGAGTGGCTTTTGACCGGCGATACAGGGATCCGGAGTGAAGATGGCTGGATCAAATTTGTCGGGCGGGATGATGACGTTATCACATCTTCGGGATACCGGATTGGACCTGGTGAGATTGAGGATTGTTTGATTGGACATCCGGATGTCGAACTGGCAGGTGTAATCGGTAAACCGGATGCGGACCGAACCGAAATCGTACTGGCATTTATTGTGCTTAAGGACGGCGTTATCAAGTCAGACGAATTGGCAAAGGACATTCAGTTATGGGTAAAGACCCGGTTGGCCGCGCATGAATACCCGCGGGAAATCCGGTTTGTGGATGAATTGCCCATGACGACGACAGGGAAAATAATCCGAACTGATCTCAGACGCCTTGCTTCCTAGGCTGAGGGGAGCGATGAACTGCGGGAGGGTTATCGCGAAACAATCAGGTCTCGGCTTTCGGCGGTTGTGAAGTAAGATTCACAATGCTCGACAAACGCATTTACCGTACGCCTTTTGATGCTTTGTTCTAGATAGGCGACAACAAGCCTGGATTTCCGGAGATTCTCACGCAGCGGTTTGCAAACGATTTTGGAACCGCTGTGTGTATCTTCAGTTGGCGGGCGCGACTGCAGCAATGCCAAACCAAGGCCAATGCCGACCATGCTTCGCACCATTTCATAGTTGCCTGATTTATAGACAAAATTCGGATGAAAACCGGATGCTTCAAAGAGCGAAGTATAGTACTGCCTTGAACTCGGCAAGTCCAAAAGTATCAATGGATGGCCTATCATATCAGACAACGAAACATCCGGTTGTTTCGCAAGTGGATGGTTGCTTGGAAGGATTACATGAGGGGGGACTACCGCCAGCGTCTTGGTTTTCAGTCCGGCGCTTATATCCGCCTCGTCGTATGATATCCCGACGTCGACTTCTCCGCGATGAATGCTATCAAAAATATGCCGGACGTTTCCTTCAATAATATTAGCGTGAACGGCAGTGTGTTCTGACACGAAGCGTTTCAGAATAGGAGCAAGGACAATAGGAGCGATCGCATTGAAGCAGCCTATATGGAGATCGCCAGAAATATTTTCACGAATTCCTGCAACGTCGCTTTCAAAATTGTCAATCTGATCGAGGATACCCTGAATCCGAATAAGTATTTCCCGGCCCTTGCTGGTGAGCGAGATTCCTTTTGATCTCTGTCGATTTAGCAATTTCAGACCAAGCTCATATTCGAGACTATCGACGGCAAGGCTTACCGCTGATTGAGATATATTTAGTTGATTTGCAGCCTTGGTCAAACTTTTGAAATGAGCAACTGCCGCGAAGTAGCGCATTAATCTCAATGACAGGTTCATTAATCCATTTCCTCGTTTATATAAAAAACTCATGAATAAAATAATAGTAATATATTTTTCAAATAAAATACAGCGTGGCAATATTCTGATGCTTCGGTCCTGAACGTAAAAAATTTACAGCCGGATCGAAGTGTCAGGGACTGGGAGCTCGAATCAAGAAAATCAGACCTGGCTTAGGAAAATCGAAACATAGGAGGTTTTATGTTTTTCAAATCGAAGCCCTTGATTTTAGCTGGACTGGTCTTGGGAGCAGTTGTGACGCAGACTGCGGTGCCAGCTTACGCAGAAAATGTCTTGAGATATACTAATGTTGGCGATGCACCAACGCTTGATCCGCATGCGCTAAATTCCTTGGTTACCCTAATGGCAGATGTTCAGATGTATGACGCCTTGGTAATGCGTAATCCGGATATGATTAAAGTTCCAGGACTGGCAACAAGCTGGAAGAATATCGATCCGAATGTCTGGGAATTCAAACTCCGCGAGGGGGTGAGCTTTCATAACGGAAATCCGTTTAATGCCGATGACGTCGTATTCTCGATCAAAAGAGCCCAAGCTGAAACCAGCCAGATGAAGGGCTATGTGAATACGATCAAGGAAGTCAAAAAGATCGACGATCATACGGTACAGTTGATTACGGAAAAGCCGAACCCAATTCTTTTGGACCAGTTGGTAAATATCTTCATGATGGATGAGGAATGGTCCAAAGAACATGGAGTAGAAACTCCCCAAAACTTTAGCGGAAAACAGGAAACATATGCCGTTCGCCACGAGAACGGCACGGGTGCGTTTAAGCTGGAGAGCCGGGATCCTGACGTGAAAACCGTTTTAGTTCGGAACGAGAACTGGTGGGGAAACAACACTTACAAGCATAATATCGATAAGGTCGTCTGGACGCCGATTGCCAATGACGCAACCCGTGTCGCCGCCTTGCTGTCCGGTGAGGTCGATCTGGTGACCGATCCCCCCCTCCAGGATCTGAACCGGATATTGTCCAATGATAAGTTGAAGGTTGAGAAGACGTCACAGATACGGACAATCTTCTTTGGCTTCGATGTTAAATCCGACGAGTTGCGGAATTCGAGCGTCAAGGGGAAAAATCCGTTCAAGGATGTGAGGGTACGCGAGGCGTTCTATTCCGCCATCGACATCAACGCAATAAAGCGGGCTGTTATGCGTGGTATGTCAATTCCGGCCGGTATGATTATTGAACCGCCGATTAACGGCTATAAGGCTGAATGGGATAAAAACCGTCTGCCGTATGATCCAGAAAAGGCGAAGGTTCTGTTGGCAGAAGCGGGTTATCCGGAAGGATTTTCCGTACAACTCGATTGCCCGAATAACCGGTACCAAAATGACGAAGCTATTTGCCAGGCGGCAGTCGGCATGTTGGCGAAAGTTGGCATTGACGTGCGGTTAAATGCGCAGCCGAAAACCCAGTTTTTCCCGTTGATCACCGGCAAGGGAACAGACTTCTTCCTGCTTGGCTGGGGTATCCCGACAATGGATTCTGGATTCATCTTTGATTACTTGCTCCATTCAGATGGATCGTGGAATGCCTCCGGGTACGGAACGCCAGAACTGGATGCGAAAATTGAAGCTATCCGGGGAATTGTTGACGTTGATCAGCGGAACAAGATGATCGAGGAGATATGGATCCAGGTTCAGAAGGATATGCCTTACCTGCCGCTTCATCATCAGGTGATTTTCTGGGCCATGTCCAAGAAACTCGATATTCCGATCGAACCAAACGATATGCCCCGTTTCTACTGGGCGACAATGAATTAAAAAACTCTCTAAGTCGCAGGCTTGGTTTCCTTACTGGCCAGGCCTGCGCACTTCCTTCTCTCCAGGGAAATCGCATGGTTAATTTTATTCTAAACCGAATACTGCAATCCGCGATCGTCATGTTTGTTGTCGCGCTGATAAGTTTCTTTTTGTTTAACTTCGTCGGTGATCCGATTAGCAATATGGTTGGGCAGGAGACAACAGTTCATGACATGAATGCATTGCGTGAGCGGTTAGGCCTGAACGATTCCGTTATTGTCCAGTTCGGCCGCTTCATACTTGATGCCCTAAACGGCAATTTTGGTATTTCATATAGATTGCAAAGGCCCGTAGACGAACTCATTTCAGAAAGAATGCCGGCCACTTTGGAGCTGGTGTTCGTTTCAGCAGTCATTGCAATGGTTCTTGGAGTAGCAGGTGGGCTTTTTACGGGCCTCAAAAGAGACCACTGGCTGAGTAAGATTATCCTCACGTCCTCATTGGTAGGCGTGTCCCTTCCAACATTCATTATCGGAATACTGTTAATTTATATATTTGCTGTGAAGTTTAACTGGTTACCGTCATTCGGCAGAGGGGAAGTCGTAGATTTAAAAGGGGGATGGTCAACAGGCTTGTTGACCGTTAGCGGATGGAAGGCAATTATTCTCCCTTCCATCACCCTTGCTCTTTATCAAACAACGCTGATTTTAAGGATCATCCGGTCCGAGATGCTTGAGGTTATGCGGACTGATTTTATTAAGTTCGCCCGCGCCCGTGGGTTAAAGAGCCGCGACATAAACTATGGTCACGCACTGAAAAATACGCTTATTCCGGTCATAACGGTTGCTGGTCTTCAAATTGGTTCGCTTATCGCATTCTCAATTATTACTGAAACGGTTTTCCAATGGCCTGGGATGGGAAGTTTGTTTATCCAGGCGGTTCAATTTGCGGATGTGCCAGTGATGTCGGCTTATCTCGTTCTCGTCGCCTTTTTCTTTGTAATCATTAATTTGATCGTGGACTTACTTTACTTCGTCGTTGATCCACGTCTTCGGTCAGAAATAAAAAACTAGGAAAGAACAGGTCATGAGAAAAGAACAGACTCTGACATGGTGGGGGCGATTTGTAGATCACGACGTGACCTATAGCTTTTTACACTCTCCTGTAACGGTAATCGCTTCGATCGTCACAGTTTTAATGATTATTGCAGCATTCTGTGCGCCAGTCCTCACCAGTTACACGCCCTTCGTGCCGGGAAGCCTTAACCTTCTGGATGCTTTTATGCCGCCTGCGTGGGAACCAGGTGGCGTATCTGAACATTTTCTGGGGACTGACGGTCAAGGAAGAGATATTTTAGCGGCGATTATGTATGGAACTCAGGTGTCCTTGACCGTCGGCTTGCTAAGCGTGTTGTTGTCTATTGCGATCGGCATACCGCTAGGCATCATCGCCGGCTATAACGGCGGATGGGTCGATACGGCGATAATGAGGATAGCGGATATTCAGCTCACTATTCCGCCGATACTAATTGCGTTGATGATAGATGGCGTGACACGCACATCGTTGAGTAGTGAAGTCCATGAATTGGTCGCAATTCCAGTGCTGATCGTATCAATAGGACTTGCCAGCTGGCCTCAATATGCACGTATTACCCGTAGTGGCGCCATGGTTGAAAGGCGAAAGGACTATATTGCGGCCGCTCAACTTATTCAGACACCAACCGCACTTATCCTGCTGCGCCATATCTTTCCGAATGTTGTCGGACCAACTTTAATTGTCGCGACTATCGGTGTTGCCGTCGCAATAATAATTGAGGCGACATTATCCTTCCTGGGCGTAGGTGTTCCTCCGACGACCCCATCTTTGGGGACACTGATCCGCATCGGTAACAATTTTCTCTTTTCTGGGGAATGGTGGATAACCTTATTCCCGGCCTTCACATTGGTGGTGCTAGTCCTCTCGGTTAACCTCATCGGAGACTGGCTGCGCGATACATTCAATCCGAAATTAAGGTAGTCGCAATGGCAGTGGTAGACATATCCAATCTTTGTATAGAATTCCCGACACGTAGAGGGGTTCTGAGTGCTGTAGAAAACCTCTCTTTGTCAATCGAAGCCGGGGAAATATTAGGAGTTGTAGGAGAGTCGGGCGCCGGAAAATCTCTTACAGGAAATGCAATTGTCGGGCTATTGGAGCCTCCAGGCCATGTAACAGCCGGCACTATATTTCTCAATGGACGGGATATTACTCATTTGCGTGAATCGGAGATGAGAAAAATTAGGGGCGCGCAGATTGGTGTTATATTTCAAGACCCTCTGACAAGTTTAGACCCTCTATATACCATTGGCCGACAACTTACCCAGACAATATTGACCCATCAGGATATGACCAGAGCGGAAGCGAAAAAACGGGCTATTGACCTCTTGATTGAAGTCGGCATCCCGGCGCCTGAAAAAAGGTTTGATGCGTATCCACACGAGTTTTCTGGAGGCATGAGGCAACGGGTCGTCATTGCGCTCGCGCTCTGCTGCGAACCTTGTCTTATTATTGCGGATGAACCGACTACGGCGCTCGATGTGTCAGTGCAAGCGCAGATCATTACCTTGCTAAAGCGCCTTGCCCGCGAAAAGGGTGTTGCAACGATGCTGGTGACCCATGATATGGGTGTTATTGCTGAAGCCGCTGACAGAGTAGCGGTAATTTACTCTGGCCGATTGGCGGAAATAGGGACGGTTAGAAGCATTATTGATAATCCTCAACACCCCTATACGAAGGGCTTAATGGATTCGATACCTCAAATTGGCCAAAACCTTAAATCGTTGCCGAATATTGTAGGATCTATGCCCAGGCTAGATGACAGGCCGTCCGGATGTGCGTTCAATCCAAGATGCTCAAAATCAAAAGATATTTGCCGTCGTGAATTGCCAAACATGATCGCGGCTGGTGACACAGGGCAATCCGCCGCATGTTGGATCTACGCGGAGGGAGATGAATATGCCTAACGATATAATATTTACAGTAAACAATTTAAAGGTGCATTTTGATATTTCTTCACCTTTCATTACGCGGTTAATCAACGGCGCACCAAAGCTTGTATTAAAGGCGGTTGATGGGTTGAGTTTTCGTATCCGACGGGGAGAGACCTTTTCTCTAGTTGGTGAATCTGGCTGTGGAAAATCAACTGTCGCCAGAGCCGTCTCAGGACTGTATTCAGTCACCTCCGGTGACATAATAATTGATGGGCAAAATCTGGCAGAAGTAAAGAATAAGTCGAAAATAACTGACATTTCGAGACGGATGCAGATGATTTTTCAGTCACCTTATGCAAGTCTTGACCCAAGATGGAGAGTTCGCGATATTATTGCGGAGCCAATAAGAGCTTTCGGTCTTGCCAAAAATAAAGAAGATGAAAGATCGCAAGTTGAGAAACTATTAAGGCAGGTAGGTCTTTCTGAAAGAGATGGAGAAAAGTTCCCCCATGAATTTTCTGGCGGACAACGTCAGAGAATTTCAATCGCGCGGGCACTATCTAGCAGGCCTGAGTTTTTGATTTGCGATGAACCGACGTCCGCATTGGATGTTTCGGTTCAGGCTCAAATTTTGAACCTCATGACAGAACTTCAGGATGAGCTTGGACTGACCTATCTATTTATCAGCCATGATCTTGCGGTTATTGATCATATCTCTGATTGGATAGGGGTGATGTATCTGGGGCGTGTATGTGAGATTACGCCAAAAGCGGCTTTGTTCAGCAACCCTTTACATCCTTATACAAGATTGCTGTTAGAGACGATACCCGATTTGAAGGGGAATAATAAGCGTAGCCCTCTCGAAGGGGAGGTTCCCAGCCCTATTACTCCCCCCAGTGGTTGTACGTTTCATCCAAGATGCCCCTTTGCGAAAGAAAGATGCAAAAGAGAAAGGCCGGAATTGATTACATTGGGTGAGTCGCAGGTCGCGTGTCATGCTGTCGAAGAGAAAAGATTATGATGCGGATTGCAGTTGCCGGCTTTCAACATGAGACAAATACCTTTGCGGATGAGAAAGCCGATTTTGAGGCATTTTCGATGTCGAAAGACTGGCCGGCCATGTGCTCTGGACATGAAATGTTTGAGGCGACTGCCGGGTTCCACCTGCCAGTGACGGGAGCAATCAATCGGCTATTACTTGAAGATGACGTGGAAATTGTTCCTTTATGCTGGGCCTTCGCTGTTCCTTGTGGAGTGGTCACGCGGGATGCATTCGAACGTATCGCCTCTTTAATGCTGGACATGCTGACTGTGTGCGGC
>JAIOYL010000040.1 GCA_021741195.1 Sneathiella sp.
CGATACATCCGCGAGGACCGTCGGTGCGAAGAACAGGGGGCCAAGCGATTCCAGCACATCACCGCCGCATAGAAGCCTGCCGCCTTTCGACAAGGCATCTGAAATATGCGATTGCTGCTTTTCCACTGCAGCATTATTCATCAAGGGTCCGATGTCGGGGTCATTGAGGCCGCAATCAACACTGAGCGTGCGGGTCTTCCCGACAAAGCTTTCACAAAATTCATCATATACGGGACGCTCGATCAGGAACCGGTTGGCGGCAAGGCAGTCCTGACCGGACGTCGCGAATTTCGCCTTGATCGCCTCATCCACGGCCTTGTCAATATTCGCATCCGCGAACACGATAAAGGGAGCGTGGCCGCCAAGCTCAAGGCTTAACCGCTTGATGGAAGAGGAACATTGAGAATAAAGCAATCGGCCGATTTCCGTCGATCCGGTGAAGGAAAGCGCGCGAACACGCGTATCCCGCGACCACGTACCCGCTATTTCGGCGGGCTCGCCGGTAACGACATTGAAAACGCCTGCCGGTATCCCCGCCCGGTCGGCAAGAACGGCCAAAGCAAGTGCACAAAAGGGTGTTTCCCTTGAGGGATGGATGACAACCGTACATCCGATCGCGAGAGCCGCCGCCGCTTTTCGGGTAATCATCGCGATCGGGAAATTCCAGGGTGTAATCAACGCCGCGACACCGACGGGCTCCAGCCATACTTCCATCTCTGCGTCCGGCAGGTGCGACGTAACCCCCATGATGTCTGGCCGCTTTGCTTCCTCGGAGAAGAATTCGATGAAGGAGGCCCCGTAATCAATCTCGCCGCGCGCTTCGGAAAGCGGCTTGCCCTGCTCAAGCGTCATCAGCACGGCCAGATCCTCCTTATGCTCACAAACCAGCGCGAACCAGCGGTGAAGTATGGCCGCCCTTTGCTGTGGCAACAGCGCCGACCAGTGGCCAAAAGCTGTTGCCGCCACCGTAGCGGTTCCCGCCGCCTCGTCGGCTGACATGGCGGGAACACTCCCGATCCACCCGTTGTTGGCCGGGTTTGTCACGGTAATTGTCTCTCCAGTGCTCGCCGCACACCACTCGCCATTGATGTAGGAAAATTCCTTGAATAATCGGGCGTCCGTCAGGCGATCGAGATCCTGCGCCCGTTGCGGTTTGACTCCTGCAATGCTCATAATGATCTCCTTGAAGGGGAAAACTGCTGCAAGCAAGGATAAAGAAAGAGGGGCAGAAAGTGCTTTGGAATTTTTGCGGAAATTCAGAGGAATTTTCTGCAAAGTGGGGAGGTGTCCCGCAAATTCACTTTTCGGACGGACCGGCGTAGATCGCAAGTGGCGGCGTCGGCGCCTCTTTGACCGGTTTCGTGACGACATAGGTGTAATAGCGCTTCAAACCGATTTCCGCCGTCAGGAGCTCATCGACAAGTTTCTGATATGCATTGATATCCTTGCAGGCGAACTTCAGGATATAGTCGATGCCGCCACCGACCGCCCAGCATTCAACAACTTCAGGAGTTTTTTCGAGTTCCCTTTCAAACCGGTCAAAATCCTCCCGCAAGTGACTGCCGATTTCCACCTCCATAAAAATGATTGACAAGGGCCCCAGCTTCGAGAGGGAGATATGTGCGCCATAGCCCTGGATCACACCGGTTTCCTCGAGTTTCTTCAACCGCTCCCAGCAGGCCGTCGGCGACAGATTTACCCGGGTGGCCAATTCTGTCTTCGAAATCCGGCCCTCGGTTTGCAAAATCGCAAGGATGCAAATATCCCGGTCATCAAGCCGCATTAGTTTAGCCACTCCCTTGGGGAAACTGATTGATTGCTTCGTGAACAGAATTGTCTTGTCAATTAATTTGGTCAATTGCTATATTGACGCATGACAATGTGGATGCCCGATCGCGAATCCCTGACACGTCCCCTTCACACGAGTCTCGTCTTCGCAATGAAAGAGGCGATTGCTGACGGCCGCCTCGCCGTCGGAACGCGATTGCCGCCGCATCGGATCCTGGCCTACACGCTCGGCGTGAGCGTTCATACAGTCAGCAAGGCCTATGAGGAATTGCGGCGGCTGGGCCTGATCGATGGCTATGTCGGTCGGGGCACCTACGTGCTTGATGCGACGCTGCCATCGCGCCAGCCGTTCCTGATGGAACGCGATGATCGCGGCATGATCGACTTGTCGATTTCGCGACCGCTTTATGATACAATCCACGTCGAAAAGATGCAGGAGGCGCTCGCGCGGCTTCCGGAAAATCTGAGCCATGAAACCTACCTTGCCTGCCGCCCAAACGTCGGGCTTCTGCCCCACCGCCGGTGGGGGGTGAAATGGCTGGCCCGCTGCGGCCTGGAAACAACTGAGTCCGCTGTCGTCATGACCAATGGCGTTTGCCACGGCATGGCGACCGCTCTGGCCTCCATTGTCCGCCCGGGCGAGACTGTGGTCACCGAGAACGTCGCGCATCATCTGATCATCTCGCTCTGTTCCTATCTTGGCATCCGCCTGCAAGGCTTGGAGGTGGATCACGAAGGCATTCTGCCAAGCGCCTTTGAGGCAGCCTGTCGTCATCAGGAGGTAAAAGCCCTTTTTACAGTCCCGACCGTTGCAAATCCAATGGTCAGCCTGATGTCAGAGCAACGCCGAAAGGATCTTGTCGCCATCGCAAGGCGCCATGATGTTCTTATTGTGGAAGACGATGCCTGGGGCCCGCTTATAGAAAACCGCCCGGTTCCCATCAGTGCCCTCGCCCCGGAACGCTCCATCTATCTTACCTCCTTTACAAAATGCACCCTGCCTGGCCTGCGCACCGGTTATCTTGTTGCGCCGGAGAATTTGCTGCCGACAATCACCGGCAGGCTGATTGTTTTCGGCTGGATGGCGACGCCGCTTATTTCCGAACTGGCCAGCCGCTGGATTGAGGATGGAACGGCGGATCAGTTGGTGTCATGGCAGCAGAAGGAGCTTTCCGCTCGCTACGCGATTGTTACTGAGGAAATGGCGGGATTTGACTGGAGCGGGCATCCCAATTCACTGCATTTCTGGCTTCGGCTTTCGGGTGGCTGGGATGCGGCCAGATTTGCCGAGCATGCGAAGGCCTTGGGCGTCGCGGTCGCCCCCTCGCAACCCTTTTTGACCCCGAATTCGCCAAAAGTCGATGCCGTAAGGGTCGCCATCGGCGGTACGCGGGATCCTGTCCGGCTGCGGCAAGGCCTTGCTTTATTGACTAAACTTCTCAAACGACCACCGGAGCCATTGCTGCAAACATTGTAATTGTACTGCGTCAATAGATTTATTGACTAGCAATACAATTTGAGGTCAGTCTTAAACTAATTGATCAGACACTGTACTTAAGCTGGGGGATGTAATGGGTGGCAGTGACCAACCGATCATCAAGATTGACAAAGTTTCGAAATCATTTGGATCGCTCAATGTTTTGAATGAGCTTTCGTTCGACGTTGAGCCGGGCGAAAAACTAGCGCTTATTGGTCCCAGCGGGTCTGGCAAGACGACGATCCTGCGCATTCTCATGACGTTGGAGACCATTGATAGCGGCCATATCCTCGTTGACGGTGAAGAGCTTTGGCACATACCGGGTAATGGCGGCCTCGTTCCAGCCAACGAGAAACATCTTCATCATATGCGCGAGAAGATCGGCATGGTCTTCCAGCTTTTCAATCTGTTCCCGCATATGACGGTGCTTCGGAACGTTACTGCGGCACCCATGCTCACACAGAATGTTCCAAAGGAACAGGCGGAGAAGCGCGCCATGGCGCTTCTGGATATGGTTGGCCTTGCCGACAAGGCGGATGCCAAGCCGGCCCAGCTTTCCGGTGGCCAGAAACAGCGGGTTGCCATTGCGCGGGCTCTCGCACTGCAACCTAAAATCATGCTGTTTGACGAGGTGACGTCAGCACTCGATCCGGAACTCGTCGAGGAGGTTCTGAATGTCATGCGTCGCCTGGCGGAAGAAACCGACATGACAATGCTTCTGGTAACCCATGAAATGCAGTTTGCCAGGGATTTTGCGGACAGGGTTCTTTTCTTCGATGCAGGACGCATTGTCGAGCAGGGCCCACCGAAAGAAATCTTCAGTAACCCACAGGAAGAACGGACCCGCACCTTCCTGAAAAAAGTCATTGCCGCCGGTCATGCCATTTAGCTGATCCGGCTCAAAAGTTGAGTATGTCAATTTCAATCAAGATAGGGAGAGATCAAAATGATGAGTATATTCAAGTTCAGACGAGCGATGCTTAAAGGCGCGGCATTTTCGCTGATCGCCGGAACGCTGGCGGGTGGGCTAGCAATTAGCAATGTTCAGGCCGAAGACACATTATCTGAGTTGAAAGAACAAGGCTTTGTCAGAATTTCTATTGCCAATGAGCCACCTTGGACTCAGGTGAATTCTGACGGCACCGTCAGCGGCGCGGCACCGGAAGTTGCCCGCGCGGTGATGAAGAAGCTTGGCGTGAATGAAGTTCTTGCGACAGTCTCCGAATATGGCGCCATGATTCCGGGATTACAGGCTGGCCGCTTCACCATGGTGACAGCGGGCTTGTTCATCAAGCCGGAACGCTGCGCCGCCGTTATTTTCTCACAGCCCGATCTCTGCGATGGTGAATCCTTTGCGGTGAAGAAAGGCAATCCCCTCGGCATAACCAACTATACGGAACTGGGCGCCCATAAAACAGTCAAGGTCGGGGCGCCAGGGGGCGGAACCGAGGAACGGCTAGCCTTGGAAGCGGGCGTTCCGCGCGACAGGGTCATTGTGGTTCCGGATGCGCAATCCGGCGTCAAGATGCTTCAGGATGGCCGTATCGACGTCTATGCTTTGCCCTTCCTGTCGATCTCAGACTTGCTGAAAAAGGCGAATGACCCGAACCTTGAAATCGTCGCTCCGATCAAGGGAACGCCTATTTACTGTGCAGGCGCGGCCTTCAGCAAGAAAGACGTCGCCCTTCGCGATGCCTATGACAAGGTGCTGGCCGATATGAAGAAAAGCGGCGAGTTTGACAAGATTGTCGAACCCTTCGGCTTTAACGCAGAACTCGCCAAGTTGCAGACGCGCGAAAATCTTTGCGCGGGCAAGCAATAATCAAAAACTCGGGACGCCTTGATTTAAGGCGTCCCGTGACTCGACAATTTTCTGGAGGGCATTTTCCATGGCGGAATGGTCCGGCTACCTTTTCCTGATCCTGAAGGGGGCTGTAACAACCGTTGAATTGACTGTTTTGGGCTGCATGCTTGCTTTTGTCATGGCGTTCCTCGGCGGACTAGGCCGGTTGTCGCGGCATTTTATTCTCCGGGCAATTGCGACAACCTATATTGAATTCTTTCGGGGAACGTCGATTTTTGTCCAGCTTTTCTGGGCATTTTTCGTACTTCCCCTTATCGGCATACCCTTAAGCCCGTTTTTGGCCGGGACACTGGCGCTCGGCCTTAATATTGGCGCTTACGGCGCGGAAGTCGTGCGCGGCTCCATCCTTTCCGTGCCCCGGGAGCAGAACGAGGCCTGTACGGCGCTCAACTTCAGTTCCTGGCAGAAGATGCGCTACATCATTATGCCACAGGCCTTTATCCTGATGTTGCCAACCTTTGGTAATAACGCGATTGAACTGCTTAAGGGTACGGCAGTGGTTTCCCTGATCTCGATTGCCGACATGACTTTTCAGCCGCAAGTCGTGCGCTCGCAGACGGGCAATACGACGATGCCGTTTCTCACAATTCTCGTTCTTTATTTCCTCATTTCCTTGGTGATCTCGACCAGCGTTCGCGGGCTGGAACGGCGTCTATCCCAAGGTCTTGATGTAACCAAGGCGTAGGGCACAAAGCATGGAATGGGACTGGAATTTCGTCTGGGATATAATGCCGCAACTGATCGACGGCGTTATCATTACCATCAAAGCGGCCCTTATGGGCAGCATCGTTGCCATGATTATCGGCCTCGTTTGGGCGATCCTCAAAAGAAGCCAGAACAAGATCGTCAGCAAATTGACCGGATATTTCGTCGAATTTATCCGCGGAACGCCCCTTCTGGTGCAGCTTTATTTCCTGTTTTATATCTTGCCGGATCTTGGGCTCTTGTTGTCGCCGCTGGTGGCAGGAGTTATCGGATTAGGCATTCATTACAGTGCCTATACGGCCGAAGTTTATCGCTCTGGTATTGATAATATTTCCAAAGGCCAGTGGGAGGCGGCCAAGGCCTGTAACTTCAGCCCGCGCCAAACATGGTCCCATATTATTATCCCGCAAGCCGTACCGCCAATCATCCCGGTTCTTGCTAACTATTTTATCGCGATATTCAAGGAAACCCCGCTGCTGTCGGCAATTACGGTGCTGGAACTTATGAACCAGGCCCGTAGCGTCGCCAATTACTCCTACCGCTATCTGGAACCGATGACCATGGTTGGCGCCTTCTTCCTGATTATCTCCGTTCCTTCCGTGATATTGCTGCGCCGTCTTGAACGCCGATATTCCCGTCGCGCTTGAGCAGGAAGGGAAAGGAATGTCGGTGCAGATACAGAATCCGGATATTTTTAGGGTGGAACTTGATGCGAGGCCCGTACCAAAGCGGATCGGGCTGATTGTGCTTGCTACCGATCATACGTCGGAGCGGGATTTCGCGCGACTATGCGATCCCGATGAAGTCGGTGTCTATGTCAACCGTATTGAGTATGAAAATCCAACGACGCCGGAAAACCTGCGCCTGACGGGCCCGCGATTGACTGCCGCCGCGGCACTGATGCTGCCGGGCGAAGATCTCGACGTTATTGCTTTTAGCTGTACGGCTGCCTCGGTGGTTCTGGGCGATGACGCTGTTGCCGAATATATTCACGCGGCGAAACCGAAGGCCCACTGCGTAACACCGGTCAATGCCGCCTTCGCGGCCTTCAAGGCGCTGGATATCCAGAGGATCAGCATTCTCACGCCCTACAGCCGCGAGGTTACGGACGAACTCGCGGGTTATTTTTCGAAAAATGGGCCGGAAGTGATTAATGCCGACTGCCTAGGATTTGACGATGACCGGGAAATGGCCCGCATAAAACCCGAGAGTATTGTTGCCGCTGGCGAACGCGCCATTCAGACGGGCGCAGAGGCGTTATTTATTTCCTGCACGGCCCTTCGCTCACTTGTCTGTGTGGAGGAGTTGGAGCGGCGTATCGGCAAGCCGGTCATTACGTCAAACCAGGCAACGATCTGGCGCAGCTTACGACTCTCAGGTGTCAACCGTCCGATCCAGGGCTATGGCCGCCTCTTCACCAAATAACACGCTTTGAAAGTTGCTCTATGGCCCCCACCATACATCTTCAGGACATTTTTCAGGCCCGCCGGAACATCGCGGCATTTGTCAGAAGGACACCGATAAACCTGTCGCCGTCGCTCTCGCAAATCACGGGCGGCGATGTGTATCTGAAACTGGAGTATCTTCAGATAACAGGCAGTTTCAAGCTCCGCGGGGCAACGAATGCTGTCCAGTCACTTACTCCTGAACAGCGCCGCAAGGGAATTGCCGGGGTGTCGACCGGTAACCATGGACGGGGTCTCGCCCATGCCGCGGCGGAAGCCGGCATTCACTGCATTATCTGCATGTCGGAGCTGGTGCCTAAAAACAAGATAGATGGGATCAAGGCGCTCGGGGCCGACGTGCGTATTATCGGCCGCTCTCAGGATGACGCTCAAATCGAGGTCGATCGCCTGGTGCGCGACGAGGGCATGGTCATGCTTCCGCCGTTCGATCATCAGGACATTATTGCCGGGCAGGGGACGATCGGTCTCGAGATCCTTGAGGATCTGCCACTAGTTGAAACCGTCATCGTACCTCTTTCGGGCGGTGGCCTTATTTCCGGCGTCGGGCTTGCCCTTAAATCCGCGAACCCGAATTTGCGTGTTGTCGGCGTCTCGATGGAACGCGGCGCGGCGATGATCGAAAGCCAGCATATGGGAAAGCCGACAACTGTTGAGGAACTTCCCACTCTGGCGGATTCCCTGGGCGGTGGCATCGGTCTCGACAACCGCTACACCTTCAATATGGTCCGACGGTATGTCGATGATTTGGTGACTGTCACGGAAACTGAGATCGCCGATGCAATTCGCCATGCCTACAATCAGGAAAAGCAGGTGATTGAAGGCTCAGGGAGTGTTGGTATTGCCGCGCTTATCGCGGGGAAAATCAGTAATCCCGGCGTTTGCGTCCCGCTTGTCAGCGGCTGCAACATCGATATAGCCCTGCATAAACGCATTATCGATGGCGAGAATGTCGATTTGATGCGGGAAACGGAAAAATCCGGGAGCTGGACAGATGCCTGACATCAAGATTTTAGGTGAGAGCGATTTACGCAAGGCCGTCAAGCTGGACCTGGCCGCCGTTAATTGTATTGAGACGGCATTCAAATTGCTGGCGACCACCGCGGTTTCAATGCCCCCGATCCTGAGCCTGCATATCCCGGATCATAACGGCGAGGTTGATGTCAAGACCGCCTATGTCCCCGGCATTAGCTCCTTCGCCATCAAGATGAGCCCCGGCTTTTTTGACAATCCGAAACTCGGTCTGCCGAGCCTGAACGGACTTATGGTTCTCTTTTCGGCAACGACCGGCATTGTCGAGGCTGTCCTGCTGGATAACGGTTACCTGACCGATATCCGTACCGCTGCCGCTGGCGCAGTTGCCGCCAAATGGCTGTCGCGGGAAGATTCGAAAGTGGCCGGTATCGTCGGGAGCGGCCTGCAAGCAAGGCTTCAGCTAAAGGCATTGACCCTTGCGCGGGACATTGAAAAAGCGGCTATCTGGGGGCGCAATGACAAGCATGTTGCCGACTGCGTCGCCGATTGCGCGCGGGATCTCGATATAGACGTCTCGGCGGCAAATAGCCTCGATGACCTGATGGAACAGAGCGACATCGTTGTCACAACAACCCCGTCGCAAAAACCGTTAATTAACGCGAGCCAGCTCCGGCCTGGCCAGCATATCACCGCAATGGGCTCCGATGCGGATTACAAAAACGAACTGGAGCCCGGCGTCCTTGTTCGCGCCGACAAGTATGTCTGCGACCGTTTGGCCCAATGCCTGAAGCAGGGGGAGTTTCGGTCAGCTGTGGCGTCCGGCGCGATGACGCCTGAAATGATTTTCCCGGAACTCGGCGAGATCATCGCCGGGCAGAAACCCGGCCGCTGCTCCCGGGACGACATCACCGTTTGTGATCTCACGGGAACCGGCGTGCAGGACACCGCTATTGCCACCCTTGCGCGTGAACGCAGCGACGCGGCTGGCGTCGGCGTCCTTTTTAACAGCTAACAGAATTGAGGATATCATGGCAGGCGTAGATCTTCCCTTCTCCCGCAGCGAATATGCCGCGCGTATCCAAAAAGTCCGCCAGGCAATGATCGAGAAAAACATCGAGTTGTTGATTGTGACGGATCCCTCCAATATGGCCTGGCTAACCGGCTATGACGGCTGGTCTTTTTACGTCCACCAATGTGTGTTGCTGACGATGGATGGCGAGCCGTTCTGGTACGGCCGACAACAGGATGCAAACGGCGCCGTGCGCACCGTTTTCATGAAAGAGGCGAATATCCTTCATTACCCGGATTACTATGTGCAGTCGTCCGAACGCCACCCAATGGATCTCCTGAGCTCAATCATCCTGGACCGTGGCTGGGGAAACCTTAAGGTTGGTGTCGAGATGGACAACTACTATTTTTCGGCGGCCGCCTACGTATCGCTCGTTCGCCATCTCCCGAACGCGACCATCTCTGACGCTACTGCCGTCGTGAACTGGTGCCGCGCCGTCAAATCCGATCAGGAGCTTATCTATATGCGCCGGGCCGGACGCATTGTAGAGGAAATGCATCGGCGCATCGCTGAAATAGTAGAGCCCGGTATGCGCAAAAATGATCTGGTTGCTGAAATATTCGCGACAGGCATCAGGGGGGCGGATGGCCATGGCGGGGATTACGCGGCAATTGTGCCTTTGCTTCCCTCTGGTTCCGATGCGGCCGCACCGCATCTGACCTGGGACGATAAACCAATGAAAGCGGGCGAGGGTACCTTTTTCGAGATTGCCGGCTGCTACCGGCGGTATCATGCCCCGTTGTCGCGCACCGTCTTTCTCGGCAAACCGCCGCAGGCCTTTCTGGATGCCGATAAAGCCGTGCAGGAGGGCATGGAAGCCGGGCTTGAACAGGCGCGCGCAGGGAACAAATGCGAGGATATTGCCAACGCTTTTTTTGCCGTCCTCAAGAAATACGGAATTATCAAGGATAACCGTACGGGCTACCCCATCGGCATCAGCTATCCGCCGGATTGGGGTGAACGCACCATGAGCCTGCGGCCCGGTGACAGGACGGTTCTTCAGCCCGGCATGACTTTTCATTTCATGACCGGCCTGTGGATGAATGACTGGGGCATGGAAACGACGGAAAGTATTGTCATCACGGAATATTCCCCAGAATGTTTATCTTCAGTGCCCCGGAAACTGATAGTGAAGGACTGACGCAATGCGCAATAATCCGATCACCCCAACGATAGATTTCGAGCGCGACGGCATCCAGCATGGATTTTTGAAGCTACCTTATTCCCATGACGCCTCGGCCTGGGGATCAATAATGATCCCGATTACAGTTGCAAAAAACGGCGATGGCCCCACCGCACTTCTTTCTGGTGGTAATCATGGCGATGAATATGAGGGACCAATTGCCCTCTACGATCTTGCTACACAAATCAAGGCTGAAGAGATCACGGGCCGTGTGATCATTATTCCGGCAATGAACTTTCCGGCGTTTCTATCCGCCAGAAGGACTTCCCCCATTGATGGCAGGAACATGAACCGCGTTTTTCCCGGGAATCCGGAGGGTTCCGTTACGGAAAAAATTGCGGATTACTTTCAGCGCACTCTCTTGCCAATGGCGGATTATGTGGTCGATATTCATTCTGGCGGAAAAACGCTGGACTTCGTTCCTTTTTGCGCAGTACACGTCCTTGAAAATGAGCAGCAGCAAGCGGATTGCATTGCCGCCATGCGGGCGTTCAATGCTCCTTACTCCATCAAGCTCCTCGAAGTGGATGCCGTTGGAATGTATGACACAGCGGCAGAGGAAATGGGGAAAATTTTCATTTCCACGGAACTTGGCGGCGGCGGCTCTGCCTGGGCATCAACCGTTGCTATTGCCAAGAAGGGCATTGCCAATATCCTCAAGTACGCCGGTATTCTGGCGGGTCCGACGAAGGTCTCAAAAACCATCAATCTCAATATGCCGGACTCGCGCTGTTATGTTTCCAGCGAAAATAGTGGCCTTCTGGAGATTTGCGTCGAACTGGGCCAGAGCGTGACCAAGGGACAAACGCTGGCGAAAGTACATAATATCGAAAGGACCGGTACGCCGCCAACCGAGTATCAAAGTTCTCTCGACGGTATTTTAATAACCCGTCATTTCCCCGGATTGATCGCGATGGGCGACATCATCGCCGTCATTGCAGTTGAAGTTTAAATGACTCGCGTTGCGTCATCGATATCAGCAACGAGACTGTATGCTGTTCTGGTAGCGTTACCTTAAATCAGGCGAAATTGAAAAGCCGCCCCGGACTTAAGTCGGCAATGATTTTTGGAGTAAGGGCATGGAGTTTGCCCAGGCAAAGCTCGGCGGATAGGGCGGCAAGGGCCGGAGCTGTCTGCATGCCATAACCTCCTTGCCCGGCAAGCCAGAAGAACCCGTCCGCGCCGGGTGCGAAACCGACTACGGGCGAACGGTCGGAAACGAAACTGCGCAGGCCCGCCCAGATTTTCTCAACCCGGGTCACCGGTACGGTGACGGCCTGCTCATACCGGTCCAGCCCTTCCGCCATGACCATATCGTCGGGCCAGGCATCATGTGGCGCTACCGGGTCTTCGTCGGCCGGGGAGACAAACAGCTTTCCCGCCTCCGGTTTGGCGTACCATTGCTCGGATGCGGTGACGAACAGGGGCCAATGCGTGATGTCATACCCGTCCGGCGCAGGCAGGAGGATGGCGCTCCGGCGCATGGGTACCAGTCCGACTTGTCTGACTCCGGCCATTTCCGCAATCACATCCGCCCAGGCCCCAGCGGCATTGACAAGGATTGGCGCCTGAAATTTGCCGGTTGGCGTCTCTACGGTCCAGATAGTATCGTTGAATGAAATTTGCCGGGCGGGAGCAGAAGTAACAATTTTTCCGCCGCGCTTGCGTAAGAGGCGCGCGTAGCCCTGTAGCATGCGGTCGACATCGATATCCTGGGCGTTCCGCTCGATGGCCGCTGCGGCAATTTTCTCCCGGCGGAGGATGGGGACGAGTTGGACAGCCTCGTCAGGACTTATTCTTTCCATGCCTTCAGCGCCGTCGAGGTAGGCCTCCAGTGCATTGAGCTCGGCTTCCGTCGCGATCATCAGCTCGCCGCGCGGGGAGAGCAGGGAGCTGTCGGAAATGCCCTCGGGTTCCTTCAAGACCGGTTCGGCTGCCGCATTCAACGCCCTTAACGTGTTGTTCCCGTAGTTGCGCAAGAAGATTGCGGCGGAGCGCCCAGAGGCGTGATAGCCAATGACGTCTTCACTCTCCAAAACATTAACCGTCGCGTCTGCTGCCATTTCAGCGGCAGCGCTGACACCGGCAATACCGCCGCCAATAACGAGAATGTCGGATATAGTCGTCATGAATTTTCAAACCCCACAAGGAAGCTGGTCAGGTTGTCGCCGAGTTCCTTCGATAAATACCCTCCTTCTTGTACCAGAAGGGCAGGTAATTCCAACGTCGAAATGGCTTTCCCGAGCCGTGCAAATCCCGATGTCGTAATGGAAAGGCCCTGAAGCGGATCCTTTTCGTATGAATCGAGGCCAAGTGCTACGACGAGGCAATCAGCGCCAAAGGCCTGAATACGCTCAAGTGCAACATCAAGGGTCTTGAGATAATCGTCATCCCCGGTGCCGCGCGGAAGCGGAAGGTTCAGGTTATAGCCAAGGCCCGGACCTTCGCCCCTTTCCTGCGCCGATCCCCAGAAAAATGGATAAAAGCGCTCCGGGTCGGCATGCAGGGAAATGGTCAGGACATCGGACCGGTTATAGAAGATCCCTTGCGTCCCGTTGCCGTGATGGACGTCGACATCGAGGATGGCTGGCTTCTTCCCAGCCTTTAAAAGCCAGTCCGCCGCAATAGCCGTGTTATTCAGAAAGCAGAAGCCGCCAGCAAGATCGCTGAAGGCATGGTGGCCGGGCGGGCGACTCAAGGCATAGGCGGCATTTTCCCCCGCCAATAAATGATCTGCACCGGTGAGGGCAGTTTGAGCCGACCAGTAAGCCGCCTCCCATGTACCGGCGGCAATCGGGCAGGCCGTATCCGCCTGATGATAGCCAGCCTGTCCGACGGCGGACTTGGGGTAATGCGCGCTCCGCCGATCGGGGTGAACATTGGGGATAACCTCGTCCGACGCGCCTTCAATCCGCTGCCAGCGGCGATGGATATTCTGCAGGAATACCAGATATTCCGCCGTATGGATGGCGGCAATCGGACCGGCGCCATGATCCTTGGGCGCATCGAAATTGCATCCGGCGGCGAGGGCGCCTTCCTTCAGGACTTCAATGCGCCGCGGCTGCTCTGGGTTGGGCAGAGCCGCACCATTGGCCATAAAATGCTTCGGGTCATGCGCCCATTGGCGATCGTCGAGAATTGCTTTCATGATTTTCTTCCAGTACCGTAATTTGTAATTTTTGTGTTGGATTAATAAAGTTATTTAAAATTTTGTTTTTACAGATCCTTTAAGACCCAGCATATGGCGGGCGTCCGCCGGACTGGCAACCGTCCGGCCGAGCAGTTCAACGATTTCCCGTATTTTGGAAACCTGTTCGGCATTGGATGTCGCGAGGCGGCCCTTGTCGATCTGCAGGCTGTCCTCAAGCCCGACCCGGACATGACCGCCCATTGCTGCCGACATGGTCGCCAGCGGCATCTGGTGACGTCCGGCGGCAAGGACGGAAAAGGCGTAGCTGTCGCCAAAAAGCTTGTCGGCAATTCGCTTCATATGCATGAGATTTTCAGGGTCCGCTCCGATCCCGCCGAGGACGCCGAAGACGAACTGGATAAAGAGCGGTGTCTTGACCAGACCACGATCCACGAAATGGCGGAGCATGTAGAGATGCCCCACGTCATAGCATTCAAACTCGAACCGGGCGCCGCGATTGACGCCAAGCTCGGTCAGGATATGGGTGATATCGCGCGGCGTGTTCTTGAAGACCAGATCGTCGGAATTCTCCAAAAATGGCTTTTCCCAATCATGCTTCCAGTCATTAATTTTTGCCGCCATGGGATAGAGCGCGAAATTCATGCTGCCCATGTTAAGCGAGCACATTTCAGGCTCGGTCTGCTTCGGCGCTGCGAGTCGTTCGTCGAGCGACATCAGGGCGCTGCCCCCTGTCGTCAGGTTGACGATGGCGTCTGTGCCTTGCTTGATTTTGGGAAGAAACGCCATGAAATGCTCTGTCGCCGCAGAGGGACGGCCGGTTTCCGGATCGCGCGCGTGTAAATGCAAAATGGCGGCACCGGCATTCGCGGCGGCAATCGCCTGCTCGGCGATTTCCATGCCGGTTACGGGCAGGTGAGGCGACATGGTGGGCGTGTGTATGGAGCCTGTCACAGCACAGGTAATGATAATCTTGCTCATTTCACTCTTTCTTCAGGCGGCGTTGGCGCGGACCGGGAGACCGTTTTCCTTGGCGAAAGCGTCAAGCGCGGAGGTCAGAAGATCCATGATCTCCCCGACATTTTCCGCCGTCGTGATCATCGGCGGGCAAACAAGGAAATGATCTCCTTCATGGCCGCCGCGGGTCCTCCGGGAATAGATGATCAGGCCCTTGTCATAGGCAATATCCACCAGCCGCTGGAAGGCATTCAGCTCTTTGGCAAGCGGCGTCATGCTCTGGCGGTCAGACACCAGCTCGAAGGCAAGGAGCAAACCCATGCCGCGGACATCGCCGACAAATGGATAGCGTATCAGGAGCGTTTCCAGCTCGCTTTTCAGCAACGCGCCGACACGGGACGCATTGTCGATCATGCCCTGAATTTCAATCTCCTCGATCACGGCAACCCCGGCGGCACAGGCGAGCGGATTTCCTGCGTAGGTATAACCATGCTGGAAGCCGCCGGCGGCCAGAACCGGCTCGACGATGGCCTCATCGGTGATCATTGCGCCGAGCGGAGCGTATCCGGCGGCGAAACCCTTGGAAATCACGAGTATATCCGGCTTGACGTTCCAGTGCTCGGCAGCAAAGAACCGGCCGGTGCGGCCGCCGCCCGTCATTACCTCGTCATTGATGAGCAGGACGCTGTAACGGGTGCAGATTTCGCGTATCCGCTGCATGTAACCCTCGGGCGGGACGAGAGCTCCGGTGGAGGCTCCGCCCACTGGTTCGACAATAAAGGCGAGAACCGTCTCCGGCCCCTCCCGTAAAATCTGTTCCTCTAGCATATCCGCATAGTGATGGCCGGTCTCTTCGCGGTTTATATCGAGGCCGTCAAGATAGGCGCGCGGGGCCGGAATTTTTGGCATCTGGCGCATCATCGGATCGAACGGGGCGGTCATGGGCGCATATCCCGTGAGCGCCAGCGCTCCGAGCGTGCTGCCGTGATAGCTTGGGTAGCGGGAGATAATTTTATAACGCTGGCTTTGCCCAACGGCCACGGCGTATTGGCGCGCAAGCTTGATGGCGCTTTCCACCGCTTCCGAGCCGCCGGAGACGAAGAAAACCTTTTCCAGCCCGTCCGGGGCGAGGGAGCCCGCCTTGGCCGCCAGCCGTTCGGAAGGTTCGGTCTCGAAATGCAGGCGATAGCCGAAGGTGGATTTTTCCATCTGCTGCCGCATGGCCTCCAGCACATGCGGGTTCGAATGACCGATATTGCAGACCATCGCGCCCGAGGAGCCATCGAGATAGCGCCTGCCGTCAACATCCCACATATAAATCCCCCGCGCCTGGGCAAGCGCCGGACGGCGCAGGCGGGTTTGATAGAACAGGTGGCTTTTAGGTCTTTCACTCATGAGGGCACTCCGGCAAGGATGACACAATCTTCAGGGCGAAAGCGGATGGAGACGCGCTCGCCTTTGGAAAAGGGTGAGTCTTCAATCATATTGATGGCTTGCAGTTGCAGATCGCCAAGGCGCAGGAAATAGCGCGCAGCCTGTCCCTGATAATCAACGGTTTCAACATCACCCTCAACCGCATGGCGTCCGTCGCGAGGTGTTCCCGGCGATGCCAGATGCAGCTTTTCAGCGCGGATAACGATCTTGCACTGCTCTGCGGGCTTGATATTGCGGGTTTGGTCTTTCGGCAGGGCAACGGGTCCCAACCCTTCAACCTCCATCAGCAGTTCATCCCCGGTGACTTCCTTGCAGGTGGCCGCGAGGATATTGGATGTGCCAAGGAAGCGGGCGATAAACTCGCTTGCCGGTTTATTATAGACTTCTTCAGGTGGGCCAACCTGCTCGACACGGCCGTCGGACATGACGACGACGAGGTCGGACATGGCGAGGGCTTCGGACTGGTCATGGGTCACGAAAACGGTCGTGATCCCGGTTTGCTGCTGGATACGTTTGAGCTCGATGCGCATGTCTTCGCGTAAATTCGCATCAAGCGCCGACAGCGGTTCGTCCAGCAACAATACATCTGGCTCGATAATGATGGCGCGGGCAAGGGCGATGCGCTGCTGCTGGCCGCCTGAAAGCTGCGCGGGATAGCGATCGCCAACGTCCGGCAGTTGGACCAGATCAAGCGCGTCGCGTACCCGCCGCGCGCTTTCCTCCTTCGAGACGCCCCGGTATTTGAGGCCGAAGGCAATATTCTGGGCAATCGTTTTATGCGGGAAGAGGGCATAGTTCTGAAACACGATCCCGAGATTACGCTTGTGAATCGGGACGTCATTTACCCGCTGGCCGCCGATGGTGATATCCCCCTCGGTCGGGTCGAGGAGGCCGGCAATCATGCGGAGCGTTGTCGTCTTTCCGCATCCTGACGGCCCGAGCAGCGTAATGAAGCTGCCTTCGGGCATATCCAGTGACATGCGGTGAACGGCGGTAAACGCCCCGAAGCGCTTGACGATATTGTTAAGGCTGACGACACTCACAAACAGTCTCCCCGGTAAAAGGTGAAGGAGCCCCGCCATCGTTAAAATGGCGGGGAGCGGCAAGGACTTAGTAGCCTTTCTGAATGCGGCCGAACTCTTTTGACCATTCCTGTTCATGACCGTTCCAATAGGTCGGATTGGCAAAGGTGAGCCCGTCGAGCGTTCCTGTCGGGTCAAAAGCCGGCAGTTTCGGGATTTTCTTGCCCAAATCGACTTTCTTGGGATCAAGCGCCGGCGGATAATTCTGTCCTTCGGCGACCGCGATCGATGTTGCCGGGGCCAGCATGAAGTTCAGCAATTCTTCACAAGCCTCCATCGGGGAGTCCTTGATGACGAAGAGACATTCCTGCCAGCCAAACCCGTTCAGCGGATCCAGATAACCGATGTCATGGCCCTGTTCCTGAAGGGCATAGACACGGCCGGACCAGGCTTCGGTCGCATAGATTTCCTCCTCGGCGAGCAGGCTCATCAGCTCTGCCCCGGAACTCCAGTATTTGAGAAGCAGGTCCCGGTTGGTGCGGATTGCGTTCCAGACCGCATCCATATCCGTCGCATTGTTCGGATCCTGGTCCGTTTGCAAGGAGGCGTACCAGATGCGCGTCCGCCAGTCACCCCAGGCGCCGAGTTTACCCTTCAGTTCCTTGTCGATCAGGAGTTTGGCGCCTTTTTTCTTTGCCTCTTCGTCCGAGATATGCTTGCGGTTATAGGCAATCCCGGTCGTGCCATAGTCATAGGGAACGCAGGACAGGGTCCCGTCCGTTACTTTGCGGAAAACATCGGTCAGCTTCGGGATGACAAATTGAAGGTTCGGGATATTCTTCTCGTTCAATACGCTGGTCAGGCCGAGGTTGTTGTAGCGGGCATAATCGAACACCCCGGAGAGATGGGCAATGTTATATTCGCCCGGCTGGCTCGCCTTTATGCGCGAGATATATTCATCGCCGCTGCCGAAGGTGCCGTCGACAACTTTGATGCCGGTTTTCTTGGTATAGGGATCGAAGGCATATTTGCGGAAGGCTTCCGAGACGACACCGCCCCAGCCATCGAAACGAACCTGTTCCGTCGCCGCCAGCGCCTGTTTGGCGAAGGGCGTGGCAACGCCGTAGGCGAGACCGGCCGCACCGATAAGGCCGAGAAAGGAGCGCCGGTCCAGGTCTCCGTTGTTGTAGCGTTCCAGCAATCTCTCGTAGCGTTTTGAGTTGTCCATTTTGTTACCTCCTAAGTTTTTGAAAATATTAAGTTACGCTTCTTATTCACCGCTTTTCGTTGACATTTTCCGGACGATCCCGATCCCCAGAAGCGGGAGCCCGACGGTAAGAATGATCATGACCGTGCCGAGCGCGTTGATTTCCGGGGAGATCGAATTGCGCAACATGGCGAAGATTTGTGTCGGAACCGTTTCGACCCCGCCCGGTTTCCAGAAAAGCGTCCCGGTAATATCGTCGAAACTGATGGTGAAGGCGAACAGCATGCCGGCAAAAACGGCGGGCGCCAGCAGCGGCAACGTGATCTGCAAAAAGGTCTGCCGGGGACTTGCGCCAAGGCTCATGGCGGCTTCTTCAACGTCGCGGCGGATATTGACAAGCCGCGCCTGTACCACCAGCACGACGAAGGGCAGCGTAAAAATGACATGCCCCATCAGCAGCAGGAAAAAGCTCTTGTTAATCGACAGGGCATTCAGGAACAATAGCAAGGCAACCGCAAGCACGACTTCAGGCACCAGAATAGGTGCGATCAGCAAGGTCGAAATCATGTTTTGCCCGGGCACCTTGTAGCGCACCAGCGCAAGGCTCGCGAGGACACCGAGCGTCGTTGAGATAACCGCGGTCAACGAGCCCAGCAGGAGGGACGTCTCGAAGGCCCTGAGGATTGCGTCGTTATCTGCAAGCTTGAAAAACCAGCGAAAGGACAGGCCGGTGATGGGGAAACTTCCAAACTGGTTGGCGTTGAAACTGAGCAGCATGACGACGCCAATGGGAAGGAAGAGAAACAGGTAGACCAGAACGGTCCAGAGGCGCAGGAACAACCAGCTCATTTGCCAAGCCCCTTCATTAACTGGCCCATGCCAAGAAAGTGATTATAGACAAGGACTAGGGCCCCGAGAACGGCCAGCAGCATGAGCGATAGTGCGGAACCGAGCGGCCAGTCAAGCTGGGTGATGATGGCTTCAAACACCAGATTGGCGAACATGGCATCGGACGGGCCGCCGAGGATAACTGGCGTGATATAGGTCCCCGCCGCCAGCACGAAACATAGAAGCCCGCCCGCCGCTAGCCCAGCGATCGAGAGAGGCAGGGTAACTTCCAGAAAGCTTTGCCAGCGGGTCGCACCGAGCGAGCAGGCGGCATCCTCCAGCGTGACGTCAATGCCCTCCAGGCTGACATAGATATTCAGGATCATGAAGGGGAGCAGGAAATGCACGAGGCCGAGAACGATCGTCACCTGATTATAGAGCATCTGGATCGGCTCGGATATGATGCCCAGCGATATCAGGATGGAATTGATGGCGCCGGAGACCCCCAGAATATTGATCCAGGACATGGTCCGGATGATATAGCTGATCCAGAACGGTAGCATTAACAGGAGCAATAAAAGCGCCTTGTTGCCTTTTGATCGGGCGATGAAATAGGCGGCGGGATAGCCCAGCAGGGCGCAGGCCACCGTGGTGATGGCCGCGATCTTGAGGGTGTAAAGGAGAATATCGCGGTAAAACGCGTCGGTCAGCGCTTCGTTCCAGTTATCCAGAAAGAAACCGGCCTGGTCGGCACCCGTCGCCGTCCTGAGCCAGAAGGAGTAAACGACGATGAACAAGAGCGGAATGACGAGCAGCAGCGTGATCGCTACGAGCGAGGGCGATAGCAATATCCACGGCTGCCGTGCCTCCCGCGTTTCGATTGTCATTGGCTGGGATCTCCCTCGTCCCGGATGATTTCACTGGATTTGATCGTTACATAGAGGTTAGTATTGATCAAATAGATAATGATAATGTTCAATATAGATGAAATTTATAATAACATGAAAAATCCGGACCCAACTGAACGATTGGCGCGCGATCTCGACTGGAACCTTCTCAGAACGTTTGTTGTTATTGCAAAATCGAAAAGCCTGACGGAAGCGGCCGAAGTGCTTCGCCTAAAACAGCCGACCCTTTCCAGCGCGCTCAAGCGTCTTGAAGGCAGGATCGGAAAGAAGCTGATAGAACGTTCGCCCGGCCGCTTTCACCTGACGGCAGCGGGGAAGGTGCTGGAACGCGAAGCGATCGAGATCCATGGCGCCATCCTGCGCCTCGGCACGTTAATGCGGGACGTCACCGACGAGGTGAAAGGGCATGTCCGGATTGCCATGGCCAGCCATGTTATCTGCCCCTTGTTTAATGACGCCCTGGCTGAATTTCATGCAATGCATCCCATGGCAACCTTGTCGATTGACGTGACGGCCAGCCGCTTTGCATTGGAAAACCTGACGGCGCGCCACGCCTCGCTGGCAGTTTGCCTGGTCCATGACCGTAGCCCGAAATTGAAATACAGACGGCTGTATCAGGAGTATTTTGGCCTTTTCTGTGGTCCGTCCCATCCCTTGTTCGGCAAGAAAGATCTGACCACGGCGGATCTCGCCGGGCATTCCTCGGTGAGTTTTGTTACAGACCAGATGGACGATGCCTTGAGACCGGTGACGCTGATGCGGGCGGAAGCGCATTTGAGCGACCGGGTCGTCGGAAACTCGGCTCACCTGGAAGAGGTGCGCCGCATGATCATTGCCGGCCTCGGCATCGGTCCGTTGCCGATTCATGTCGTCCGTCGTGATCTCGAGGACGGGCAATTATGGCAGCTGCCGCCCTATGAGGATATGCGGAAAATTGACGTTTATGTGGTCTGGAACCCGAAAGCGCAGCTCAACCGCGCCGAGCAGGCATTTCTTGATGCCCTGATTACGCGCATCGATCAAACCGATATCAGTGCACGAACCTACCGGTAATCGGAGCTTCGTCTGACATCGAGTTAAAACGGCAGCTTCCGCGGACCTTTCCCTGTTCTTGATATCTTTGTTCCCGGCACCGAAGGCAAAATTCCCCGTTTAACAGGGAATTGGCAGAGTCGGGCTCGCTCAAGGCGGCCGCCTCAACGAACGCCAAGAAAGTCTGCTATTCCGTCTGCGGCCACCACGCCGGTGGCGAAGCTTCCCTGCAGAAGATAACCGCCTGTCGGCGCTTCCCAATCCAGCATCTCACCGGCGACGAAATTGCCGGGGGTATTTTTGAGCATCAATTTTTCTGTGAGATTTTCGAATTTTACCCCGCCCGCAGACGAGATGGCCCGGGCGATATCCTGTATCCCGGTGAGGGAGATGGGGACGGATTTGATGGCCTGGGATAGGCTGGCGCTATCCTTCAGGTCACATTTATCCGCAAATTCATACAGCAGCGCGATTTTTACTGGCGACAGGTGCAGCCTCTTGCGGAGGAAATTGGAGAGCGATGTTTTTCCCCGGGAGACGGAGAGCAGTTGATGTATCTCGGCCTGTGACGTTTTAGGTTTCAGGTCCATTTCGATAATGGTTTGCGGCGTTTTTTCCAGGGCATGCCGAAGGCGTTTGCTATGGGCGTATAAGGCACCGCCTTCAAGACCAGACTTGGTAATGACCAGATCACCGGGGATGGAACGGCCCTTACAGGAAAGAACAATATTCTTGATCGGCTTCCCCTCGAATCGGACAAGGAAATGATCGCTCCAACTCACATTGAAACCGCAGTTGCTAGGGACCAGCGGGGCGATAATGACACCGCTGACGGTCATCGGCTTGACCCAGGCGCCGTCCGAACCCAGATGCGGATAGCTTGCCCCGCCCATGGCGTAAAGGATCGCATCGACCCTAAACTCCATTGTCGTTCCCTCTGTATCCTTG
>JAIOYL010000041.1 GCA_021741195.1 Sneathiella sp.
GATGACGTTATGCTTGCGGCTTTTACACCGAATACAACCGTGGCTGGCGTTTTTACAAAAAACACGATGCCAGGCGCGCCGGTCGATTGGGGGCGTAAAATACTTCCCCGAGGAATTGCGCGCGGTCTGGTTGTCAATGCCGGGATAGCCAATGTATTTACAGGAGCCGCAGGGCAAAAGACCGTTGAGGACACAGCAGAAGCCGCCGCGCGCCTGCTCAATGCCGAGCAGGACCAGATCTATATTGCATCGACGGGCGTAATTGGCGATCCAATCCCAACCCAAAGGATTACCGATCTCCTTCCTGAATTGGCAACCAAATTGTCCGGCCAGAATGGGGATGCTGCCGCCAAAACCATTCTCACGACGGACACCTTCGCCAAGGGCGCAGTCAGCTGTGCGGAAATACACGGAAAGACAGTTATGCTCACCGGTTTTGCCAAGGGATCGGGCATGATTGCACCGGACATGGCGACGATGCTGGCATTTCTGTTTACGGACGCCGCCATCCCGGCGAAAATTCTCCAGCAGTTGTTGAGTGAGGCAAATGAGAAGAGCTTCAACTGCGTGACCGTGGATTCAGATACCTCGACAAGCGACACGGTCCTGCTTTTCGCCACCGGATTTGCCGGTAACCCGGAACCGGAAAAGGCGACTGATCCGGTATTGGCCGATTTCAAGCGCGCGCTACTCGAAGTGATGACGGATCTTGCAAAGCAGGTCGCCCGCGACGGTGAAGGCGCCAGTAAATTTATCACCGTCAAGGTGAGCGGCGCACAAAGCGACGCTTCGGCCAAGACGATTGCCCTTGCCATCGCCAACTCCCCGCTTGTTAAAACCGCCATCGCCGGTGAGGATGCCAACTGGGGACGGGTCATCATGGCCGTTGGAAAATCCGGAGAAAAAGCCGACCGGGACAGAATGAGCCTGAAAATCGGTGGCGTAGCAATTGCCGAAAACGGGGCTAAATTAGCATCATATCGTGAGGAAGATGTCATCGTGCATATGAAGGGGCAGGAGATCGAAATCGACGTTGATGTTGCTATAGGCACGGGCCAGGCCTTCGCCTGGACATGCGATTTGACCCATGGCTATATCGATATCAATGCTGATTACAGAAGCTGATGACGACTGTGAGCGCCCTTCCCACAGTTCTTGTCGCGGCGGTCGCGCTTGTGGATGATGACAATCGCATCCTGATTGCGCAGCGCCCCAAGGGGAAAAGTATGGCGGGATTGTGGGAATTTCCAGGCGGCAAGGTGGAATGGGGTGAAACCCCGGAGATGGCACTCATCCGCGAATTAAAAGAAGAACTTGCCATTGACGTTACCGAGGCCTGTCTCGCGCCTTTCACCTTCGCCAGCCATATTTACGAGAAATTTCACCTTCTGATGCCGCTCTATGTCTGCCGCCGTTGGAAGGGAATACCGCGCCCAACCGAGGGCCAAACATTGAAATGGGTACGCAGCGCCAACCTCACCGATTACGAGATGCCGCCGGCGGACATACCACTCATCGCCATGCTTCGAGATTTGCTATAGGAAAAATTCGGCGCCATCATTAAGAGATGCCGGCATTTGAACTTTCTCCTCATCCAAATGCCGGCTTGATTAACCTATTCCCTCAAATAATTGAGCATGTTCCCCCAAAAAATTGAGCAAGAATGTCGGAGAAGGCACCAACCATCCGACATCCACCAAGTTTACATCTGAAATTACAGACTAAATTCGTCGACTTGACAACTATTATCGTTACCAATAGTGGTTATTTTTTTCTTCCCAGCGCCTCCAGCTCGCGCACGGTTCTTTCGACCAGATCGAGAGTTTCTTCAAACATATCAAGAGATTGCCGCGTGAACCCACTGGAAGGTTTGACTAAGGTACGTCGTCTGTCGTTCGGGTCTGTTTCAAGACGCACCATGTTATCTCCCACCATCGTCTTTAGCGTTTTTTGCAAACTGGACCGGCCTACCCCTGTTAGGGACACCAGGGTTTCAATATCAATTTCCTGCTGTTGCAGTCGCCGTATGCCAAGGGCAACGCCAACAAGATGCCGGTTTTTGGTTGCTCCGACGTCCCGCCGTCCTTGAATTTCGCGGATTTGCGACCAAAAACGAGCAATCACGCGAAATTCTTCTGCAGTCATATTCCGACCAACCAGAACTTCTTCAATAGTACGCATCTTGTTTATTTTGTACCCATGACCCTGTATTTTTTTATGGTTAATATTATCAACCAAAACTATTATTCATGGCAACAAAATATCGTCAAACTTCGTCATTAGCGGAAAAAATAGCCTAAAAAACATTCAGTTGCCGAGAATCTCTCCTAAATTCAACTGACCACTCCCCCGCACCATCGGCTTTTGCTGACTTTCATGTGGCGACCAACCCGTCATGTATATGATTTGGAAAGTAGCTGATATCTGGCCGTCTCTATCCGAAAAATGTTGAATATAGAGTTCCGCAGCTCTCGACAAAATTCTTCGGCCAGTGAAAGTCTTCTGGCGTCCAATCAGGGCATTGGTTTCGCCCATCCCCCGCAATTCCCGCATCAGCGCAAAAGGATCCGGGTACTTCAGAGTAACGATATCCATATCAGTGACTGGCAATGCGAGACCTGCACGTTGTAGCAGAGCACCCGCATCGCGCACCTCCGTAAAAGGCGATATCCGCGGACTTACTCCGCCCGCGACTTCCGATTCGGCTTCCATCAGGCACCATTTCAGTTCCTTCAAACTTTCGATTCCAAACAAGGCCCCCAGGAATAACCCGTTGGGTTTCAGAACTTTCGCAATCTGTGACAACGCCCCGGGAAGGTCATTTGTCCAATGCAGCCCGAGTACACTGCCGACAAGATCAAAGGACTGTGCTTTAAAGGGAAGAAACTCTTCGTCGGCAACGATGGCACGGGACATTACTTCGGGTAACATCTGAACACTTAGATCAGCACTGATGATCTCTTTCGTCACATTCATTGCAGCGAGTTTGCGGCCAAAAGCACCTCCGCGACAGCCGAGATCCAGGACCGTGTCGAAAGAACCGGTCAAATCAAGCAACCGTTCCGCCATGCGATCCGCAACTTCGTCAAACAGAAACCGGTGCCTTGGCCAATCGAGGCCCGCGGCTCGATCCCGGTGATTGCGCACGGCCTTGCGATCAAACAGGATATTTTCCGAATTGAGAATATTGAGCTTTTTCATCATATGCTTATGGCATTTCGGGCCTTTTGAGGCAATTGCACTTATAGATCCTGTCCTCCCGCATGGCTTTTTTATGGATATTTTTTTGCCGGATTTTGACATATACTCAAAACGTGATGACAATTGAAACTGCCTCCCGGATAATAACAGCCTTTCGCAACACTGCGCTCGATGCATTGTTTCCGGCGGGGTGCGTCAATTGCGCGGAGCCCATTGACACTCCAGGAAATCTTTGCACCGATTGCTGGCCGAAAATGACCTATATTTCCGCGCCGTTTTGCGAAATCTGCGGTTTTCCCTTCGATTTCGATCGGAGCGACGCCATGATCTGCGGTGCCTGTATTCAGAGTCCTCCCGCCTTTTCAAAAGCCCGCGCTGTGCTCAAATATGATGACGCCAGCCGCGATATGATCCTTGGCTACAAACATTCCGATCAAACCAACCGCGCACCAGCCTTTGCGCGCTGGATGTACCGTGCAGGCCATCGCCTGATCGACGAATGTGATGTTATATGCCCTGTCCCCCTGCATTCGCGCCGCCTGATCCAGCGGCGTTTCAATCAATCTGCCCTGCTCGCACGGGAACTTTCGGCGCTTTCAAAAAAACCGGTCAGTCCCGATTTACTGCTGCGGACACGGCCCACCCGCTCGCAGGGAGGATTGAGTGCGACGGCAAGGCACCGTAATGTCCAGGGTGTCTTTCAAGTAAACCCCGCGCGCCAGCATTTGATTGAGGATGCGTGTATTCTACTGGTCGACGATGTTCTGACCACGGGAGCAACTGTTAACGCTTGCTGCCTCCAGCTGCGTCGGGCAGGTGCTGCGGATGTGAATGTTCTCACGTTCAGCCGGGTTGTCCGCGCATCAAACTCATCTATATAAGTATATAATGCAAAAGTATTTTTAACCGTAAAGATGTAATTCATGAAAAAAGTTGAGATTTACACGACGATGTTCTGCCCGTTCTGCGCCAGAGCAAAAAAGCTTTTAAATAGCAAAGGTATTGCCTACAAAGAGATAGATGTAACAGTTTCCGGTGATTTGCGCGAGGAAATGACCCGCCGCGCGAAAGGCGCCTATACAGTTCCCCAAATATTCGTTGAAGATGTTCATATCGGGGACAGCGATTATATTCAAATGCTGGACGAAAACGGGAAACTGGATAATATACTTGGGATTAGCTGATCCAAGGCAAGGGAGTTTGAGATGCCGTCATTCACTGCTGCCTGCATTCAACTGACGTCAAAAGCGGACGTAAGTGAGAATTTGAAGGTTGCCACCGGTCTGATCCGTGAGGCCGCGAACGTCGGCGCAGATTTTATCGCGACGCCCGAGGTGACGAACATGCTGGATCCTGACAAGGCGGCCGTCCGCGCGAAAGCCCAGGTACAGGAGGAAGATGTCACCCTCAAGAGTTTCCGGTCTCTCGCCAGCGAGACGGCGAAATGGATCCTTGCCGGATCCCTGGTTATCAAAAAGCCCGGCGACGAGCGTCTTGCCAACCGGTCCTTTCTGATCCGGCCTGATGGCAGCATCGCGGCGCAATATGACAAGATCCATATGTTTGATGTGGAACTGAGTAATGGCGAAAGCCATAAGGAAAGTCGCGCCTACGCTCCGGGAGAGGCGGCGCATGTCGTCGAGACGACCTGGGGGCCTGTCGGGCTTTCCATCTGTTACGACGTCCGCTTCGCCCACCTCTACCAGCAGCTTGCCCTTGCCGGCGCAGGCCTGTTAACGGTTCCGGCCGCCTTTACATATACGACGGGGCGCGCGCACTGGCATATCCTGCTCCGGGCTCGCGCCATCGAGAATGGGGCTTTTGTTATTGCCCCGGCGCAATGCGGCCAGCATTCGGAAAAAAGAAAAACTTATGGTCATTCCCTCATTATCGATCCATGGGGGGAAATTCTGGCGGAAGCAGGGGAGGAGCCCGGATTTATTACCGCCAGAATTGATACGGAAGAGATCGGTCGGCGGCGGCAGCAGATTCCGAACCTGAGGAATATACGGGATTTCACACTTCAAATTCCGGCAGGCGTATCGGCCGCCGCGGAATAAAGACTTTATTCTCGCGGCTTTCTGGCGGCTATAGACTGGCGCAAGGCGGGCTTGGGCACCTCCACATAACCATGCATAAAATCCAGTATCTCGAGCTTGCCCTGACAGAGGTTATATAATTCACCTGGTGCCAGCAGGAAATCTGGATTGCTCGGTCGGCCATATCTCTCGTTTCCTTGCGCAAAGGTATCATATAGCAATATACCGCCGGGAAGAAGCGCGTCCAGCAAGTCGGGGAACAAGGGGCGCCAAAGGTAATTCACGACAACGACACTGGAAAAAGCCGGTTTTGAAAAAGGCCAGGGGTCTTTCTCGAGGTCAGCCTCAACGATCGATAGGTTCGGGTACCCCTGAATTTTGCTGATCTCCGCAGTATCGATATCCACGACGATCACATCATACCCGACGCCCAGCAGGTAAAGGCTGTGCCGGCCACTGCCGCAGGCAACATCCAGGACAGGGCCATTTTGTGGAATTAGCTTGGAATATTTTTCAATCCATGGCGAAATAGGGCGCATTAATATCTCTCTACCTCGACGTTTGGCCCTTGTGTTTGGGCTGGAAACGACTATTTTTCGACAGTAGAGAGTTTCTGTCGGCTTAACAATTGATGTGAATGATAAAATACGATCTCAAATGCGAAAATGCCCATGTGTTTGAAGCATGGTTCAAGAATGGCGCCACTTTTGATGAACAAGCAGGCGCGGGCGATGTGATTTGCGCGGTTTGCGGATCAACAACCATCGTCAAGGCACCGATGGCGCCGTCCGTTCCGCGAAAAGGGAAATCGCCAAGGTCGGAGCGTGACCGGATCGCAGGCAAGGAAGTAAACCAGGCAGCAATGGCAATGGCGGCATTCAGGGAAATCCGTAAAGTCGTTGAGGAAAGTTGTGACTATGTCGGCCCCAGATTTGCAGAGGAAGCCCGCAAGATCCATTATGGCGAAGTCGAGCACCACGGCATATATGGCGAAGCGACGGCAGAAGAAAGCCGGGAACTCCACGAGGAGGGTGTCAAGATTGCCCAGATTCCGTGGGTGCCCATCTCCGACGCTTAAAATCGTTTTTTGCGAGAGGACAAAAAATAAAGGCCCGGAAATTTCCGGGCCTAAATGTATTTGATAACAGTTAGCAAAAGCTATCTATTCTTTTTTGCTGCTTTCGTCTGCGGGGCTCGCCTCGACATCCGCTCCTTCCGGCTTTCCCGCTTCTGCAGGTTCAGGCGTAACAAGGACGATAGTCGCCGCGGCTTTAAGCTCGTTTATAAGCTTCTCGATCACGGTATTCTCGACGCGGCTATGCAATTCCGCCTGCTTTTCCTCGAAAGACGGCGGCTGAGTTTCGCGCTTGTCTTCAACTTTGATCACGTGATAGCCAAATTGAGTTTTAACTGGCGTCTTGGTATATTCCCCCTTGTTCAGAGCAAAGGCCGGTGTTGCGAACTCCGGAACCATCCGTTCCTTGGTGAAATAGCCGAGATCGCCACCCTTCGGTCCTGACGGTCCTGTTGAATATTCCTTGGCAAGCGACGCGAAATCTCCGCCGTCATCAAGCAGCTTAATAACATCTTTCGCTTCCTGTTCGGTCTTGAGAAGGATATGCCGTGCATGCACCTCTTCTTCCGGCTTGAAGTCGGCGACCAACTTGTCATATTCCGCCTTCACCAGATCATTCGTGACCAGTTCTTCAATTTTTTTCTTGAGGTAATATTCCTGCATCAGCTGTGTACGGACGGTTGACAGGCGATCCCGGAATTCTTGCTGATCAGCAAGTTTCTCGGCTTCTGCCGCCTGCCCGATCACTTCCATGCTGATCATTTGCTGCAAAAGCTGATCCTTGAGGAAGGCAATGGGCGCCTGCCTGTATTGCGGCGGAAGCGAGTTATAGAGGATTTCCACATCTGCTTCGGTAATATCCTTACCGTTGACGGTCGCCAGAACCTTGCTGTCCGTTTTCGCAGAAGACGCGCCCTTCTCGTCCGCGGTAACGTCGGACTTCATCATGTCGACGCCGGGCATGTTGGTTTGCGTCCCGATATAATATCCTATTGCGAGACACAGCACGGCGACAACCGCCAGGGCGAGAGAATGAACTGATTTCATAATATTAGGGTCCCAAATTATTAGTGCGGGTTTCAAAGCGCAGCAATTTGCTCCCCTTACCCGTAGAGTTCAAGCGAATATAGTAAAATTTCATCCCAGAACAACCTTTCATCCCTGGTCATACGAGATTTCCCTTTTTTCGCCACTAAATTTCCACCTTTTTGCCATCCCCGCTTTGGATAGATTGACATGGCAGCTCATGCCGCTTATCTGTCACGATATCCATAAAGATAGATTTTCATAAATATGAGACTATTTTAACGGTATTTCCACGCGCATTGCCGCGCTAAAAACCCAATGCGAAAACCATGACTGGAGTTTAGTCAGATATGTTCGGTTCCTTTGCCAAGAAGTTGTTCGGATCGCCGAACGATAGGGCTCTCAAGCTTGTTCGAACAAAAGTCGACGACATAAATGCGTTTGAAGCCAATATCAAGCCGCTGACCGACGCCGAACTGATGGCAAAAACCGCTGAGTTTAGGGAACGTCTGGCCGCAGGCGCGACACTGGATGACCTCCTCCCCGAAGCTTTCGCCTGTGTCCGAGAGGCGGCGCAGCGCGCCCTTGGCGAACGGCATTATGATGTTCAGCTTCTAGGTGGCATTGTCCTGCATCAGGGGAAAATTACCGAAATGAAAACCGGCGAAGGGAAGACACTGGTTTCGACCTTGCCCGCCTATCTCAATGCGCTTTCGGACAAGGGTGTTCATGTGGTGACGGTGAACGACTATCTGGCTCGACGCGATTCGGAGTGGATGGGACAGGTTTTCAACAAGCTGGGGTTGACCGTGGGCTGTATTATCCACGGTCTCGATGACAACGAACGCCGGGCAGCCTATGCCGCTGACATTACCTACGGCACAAATAACGAATTCGGCTTCGATTACCTTCGCGACAATATGAAGTATGAAAAATCGGCCATGGTTCAACGGTCCTTCAATTATGCGATCGTCGACGAAGTCGACAGCATCCTGATCGACGAGGCGCGGACGCCCCTTATCATTTCCGGCCCGGCCGAGGACTCATCTGAGCTCTATATTGCCATCGACGCTCTGATTCCTAGCTTGAAAGACGACGATTTTGAAGTCGATGAAAAGGCTAAAACCGTCGGTTTCACGGAAAAAGGGACGGAAGATATCGAGAAAGTTCTGGAAGCCGCCGGTCTTCTAAAAGGCGACAATCTCTATGACGTCGAAAACGTCTCCATTGTTCATCACCTGAACCAGGCCCTGCGTGCCCATAAGCTGTTCGAGAAGGACAAGGACTATATCGTCAAGGATGATAAGGTCATCATTATCGATGAATTCACCGGCCGGATGATGGAAGGTCGGCGGTATTCGGACGGCCTTCATCAGGCCCTTGAAGCACGCGAAAAAGTCACGATCCAGCCGGAAAACCAGACACTGGCCTCCATCACCTTCCAAAATTACTTCCGTCTCTATGACAAACTCTCCGGCATGACCGGCACGGCATCCACGGAAGCCGACGAATTTTTCGAAATTTACGGGCTTGATGTCATTGAAATACCGACGAATGTCGAGGTCGCCCGTATAGATGAGGATGACGAGGTTTACCGGACAGCGGAAGAAAAATACAAGGCCATTGTAACGACAATCGACGAATGCCTGAAACGGGGTCAGCCGGTTCTTGTCGGGACGGTTTCCATCGAAAAGTCTGAAATGCTCTCTAACCTGCTAAAGCAGAAGAAAATACCGCACAAGGTGCTGAATGCCCGCTATCACGAGCAGGAAGCCGAGATCATCAGCCAGGCAGGCCGCGTCGGCGCGGTCACTATCGCTACCAACATGGCGGGCCGAGGCACCGACATCAAGCTTGGCGGGAATGAGGAAATGATGATTGCCGCCAAGACGGCTGGCGAAACGGACGAAGCTAAAATTCGCGAGATCACTACAACAGTCAAAGCGGAAATCGCCGAACAAAGAAAACAGGTCGTCGCCTCAGGTGGTTTGTTTGTGATCGGTACTGAACGGCATGAATCCCGGCGTATCGACAACCAGCTCCGCGGCCGTTCGGGCCGACAGGGAGACCCTGGAAGGTCGCATTTCTTCCTGTCCCTGCAGGATGACCTGATGCGGATTTTCGGCTCCGAGCGCATGGATGGCATGCTGCGTAAGCTGGGTCTTGAAGAGGGCGAGGCGATTGTCCACCCCTGGATCAACAAGGCGCTTGAAAAAGCGCAGCAGAAAGTTGAAGCACGCAACTACGAAATTCGCAAAAATCTGCTGAAATTTGACGACGTCATGAATGACCAGCGTAAAGTCATCTATGAACAGCGTATCGAGCTTATGGACACGAAGGATGTGTCCGAGACTGTCACGACCATGCGAGAGGAAGTAATCGATAACCTCGTTGATACCCACATCCCGCCCAAAGCTTATCCGGAACAATGGGATGTCGACGGATTGAAGGAAGCTGTCGGTCGCACTCTTAACCTGGACCTGCCCGTGGAAGACTGGGCGAGCGAAGAGGGTATTGCGGATGAGGAAATTCGTGAACGGATCAAGGATGCCTCAAACCGTAAAATGGCCGAAAAAGCCGCCAACTACGGTCCAGAAATAATGCGCATGGTTGAAAAAAGCATTTTGCTGCAGATTCTCGACCAGGCCTGGAAAGATCACCTGCTTCAACTGGACCAGCTTCGCCAGGGCGTGTCATTACGCGCCTACGCTCAGAAGGATCCGCTGAACGAATATAAATCCGAAGCGTTCAATATGTTCGAGCATATGCTCAACCAGTTGCGAGAAACGGTGACGACCTATCTCTCCTTCGTGCAGCTTCAGAATCCGGCGCAGGAAATCCAGCGCCGGGAGCCGGAGGAAAGCGAAATCCAGGCGACGCATATCGACCCGATAACGGGTGAAAACGAGTTTGAATCTGCCGAGCTTGATATGGATGGCGATACCGCCGACAACTGGGGAAAAGTTCGCCGCAATGCCCCCTGCCCTTGCGGATCGGGTAAAAAGTTCAAGCAATGCCATGGCCGTGTATAAGTTGACGGGGCCAGGGTATTTGCTTCGGGACAGATTATGATCGCGTTTTTAAAAGCCTTGTTATCTGAAGATGGTTCACCAAAGAAGGCAACTGTCGACGATGCGCATATTGCGACAGCCGCACTGCTGATTGAGGCCGCGCTATCGGACAATGATTTCCAGGATGTCGAGCGCCAGGCCATCGTCGATGTACTTGAGCGCCATTACCATATTTCCGCCGAAGAAGCGCGGGAACTTGTCAGCGCGGCGGAAATTGCCCAGGCGAATTCGGAACAGCTTTTTTACTTTACCCGCACCGTGAAGGATAGCTTTCCCATTGAGACACGCGTTCAAATGATCGAGATGTTGTGGGAAATTGCCTACGCGGACGGCGTTCTCAGCAAATTCGAAGCCAATCTTGTCCGCCGCATCGCCGGGCTAATTTATGTCAGTGATCGCGATCGTGGGGATGCACGCAAGCGGGTTGTCGCCAAGCTTGGCATCCAGGAAGCCTGATTTTTCATATCCCGTCAACTTTTAGGGTTGTCTTTCCCCGCCTTTAGCGATAATCCGTAGAATATACTTATGTATTGTTGTTGTTTGTTCGAATTGGCTGGAGAAAAAAATGACCTACGTTGTTACCGAAAATTGCATTAAATGCAAATTCATGGACTGCGTGGAAGTTTGCCCGGTGGACTGCTTTTACGAAGGCGAAAATATGCTGGTGATTCATCCCGATGAATGCATCGATTGCGGCGTATGCGAGCCCGAGTGCCCGGCCGACGCCATTCTTCCCGACACCGAAGACGGCGTCGAGGCGATGCTTGAAGTCAACAGAGAATACGCAGAAGTATGGCCCAACATTACCCAAAAAGGCGAGAGCCCGGCCGATGCAGAGGAATGGGACGGCAAGCCCAACAAATTCGCTGAGCAGTTTAGCCCGAAACCGGGCCAAAGCTGACGGCCTTGTAATCCCGAAACTCTACACAATTTATATGACGACTATATAACAGCATTAGCATTTTGCTGAAAAATGTGTTATTGTCATAATGACAGGTTAAATTTGTGGCAGCAGGAGAATTATGGGCGGTTGTCGAATTCGTCTGTAGGAATTGCGCCAATGCCTGTTTTTTAGTGGATAATTTGTGAATTGGCAGCGCTGGAAACGCAGCTGCTTTTTTTTGCGCTAATACACTCTGGGCAATTTCCACTGTTGATGAGAAGGGTTTAAATGACGAAAGATATGGAATTCGCGCCGCTGGACCATGTAGTATATCCTACCCACGGCGTTGGACAGGTCATCAGTATTGAAGAGCAGGAAATTTCCGGAATGTCGCTGACGCTTTATGTCGTCGATTTTTCCCACGAGAAAATGACTCTCCGTGTTCCGGTCAAGCAGGCCAAGAATGTTGGCATGCGTGCATTGTCTACTCCGAAGAAGATGAAAAGTGCGCTGGACACCTTGAAAGGCCGCGCCCGGATCAAACGGACAATGTGGAGCCGTCGGGCACAGGAGTATGAAGCGAAGATCAATTCTGGTGACCCGATACAGATAGCGGAAGTTGTTCGGGATTTACATCGCAATGACGATCAGCCGGATCAATCCTATAGTGAACGGCAAATCTACGAAGCAGCACTGATCAGGCTGTCGCGCGAGCTCGCCGTCGTTGAGCAAATCGAGGCGGATGCAGCCACTGAAAAAGTACAGAAAGTCCTGAAAGTCGCCTGACTTTAGAACAAACGTCCCTGATGGAAAGCCCGGAATTTTATCCGGGCTTTTTTTCGTAAAATTTTCTCAAATGGAGGTGGCGGGGCTTGCCAAGTCAGGCGCGAGGTTTCATTGTGCACAACTATGAAGTCTAGTGAATATAAAGAAAAATTCGGAAGCATTAGCTGTGCAAAGCGGGTATGGGCGGTGTCGTCGATCCACGGGGAACCGGAACCGCTTATTGCATTGCATGACGAACTTGCTAAACGCTGGCAAACTGGTGACAGGCTTGTCTATCTTGGGAATTATCTGGGGCCGGGACCTGACATCAAGGAGGTTCTCGACGAGCTTCTATCGTTTCGGATTAACCGCCTTTGCCTCCCGGGCATGATCCCGGAGGATATTGTTTTCCTGCGTGGCGCGCAGGAGGAAATCTGGCGCAGCCTGCTTCAACTTCAACTCGCCTCAGAACCGTCCGCTGTTTTCGACTGGATGATCCGGCATGATATCGGTAGCACACTCAAGGCCTATGGCGAATCAGAAGAGGAAGCCCGCAAATATATTCGTGAAGGTATTCTAGCCACCACAAAATGGACAAACCGCCTTCGTGAAAAAATCCGAAGTCACGCCGGTCATAACGAAATCCTCGTTTCCCTGCGCCGGGCCGCTTTCACCAAGAATGGCGAGCTCCTGTTCGCTCATGCGGGCATCGACCCGACCCGCCCTGTCTTAGAGCAGAATGACAGCTTCTGGTGGGGAAGCCGCCGGTTTGATAAAATAGAAGAACCCTATTCAGGTTTTAAGCTCATCATTTGCGGGTATGACAAGGAGCATAAAGGGATAACCGTAAAACCCTATACTGTGACGCTGGACGGCGGATGCGGCTTTGGCGGTTCACTGGAGGCAGCCTGCTTCACCCTGGACGGCACCATCGACGATCAGATCAGCATTAATTCCTGACACTCTAATCCGCATAACGGAGGGATTTATACTCTTTCCCGGCGATCGGCGTGCCGCTCTTGAACTCCGGATTCAGCAGCAGAAACAATGCCTCCTTATCCACCGCCGCGTCTGCCATTCCCTGAACGAGCGCGGAAAGCTTACTGCCGCTCTTAACGGTTTCAATCGCAATTACGGTTGGTTTAATTTCGTTGGCCTCGTCGGCCTGTAAAGGTCGGAAGCTCCTGTAGCTTTGTTCAATGCGCGTCTGTAGATCCTGTGTGATGGAAGTAGACTGGTATATAAACCGGGCGACCTGATCTCCGCCAAAATCGATGGCGACTGCCGTTAAATACAGTTTGTTGCCATTCTTCTCGACAGCGACGGAGGTTACCGCTGCTGGCGCACCACCTACCTCAATGGCGCGGATTCCTGGCGGATTTATCTTCACCAGCCATTCCTGTTTCATATAGGCGGTCATCGACAAACCCGTATTTTTCGGCTTTCCGATATCAAAGACCATCTGGCTGCCTTTGCCATCCGTGGCATAGACGGCGCTGGAAGAGTTAATCAGCTGGAAGCCCTCCGGCGCATCGAACTTGAAGCGAAGAACTGGATGAAGAAATTCCCGCCCGCGAATAATCCCTTCTTTTGGATCGTCACCGTAGAGCATCCCGTTTATCGCCTTAAAATACCTCGCTTGCCCATTTTCACGATCCAGATTGTCGGAGTTGGCCGCCGCAGCTTCGGCGGCCCGACCCACACGCTCTTCTGTCTGCGGATGGGAGGCGAAGAAATCAAACTGGCTGGCATTCCCATTATTACCGGCAAGTTTTTGCGTATATTCAGTTTGCGCCTGCATAAGCTTCAGGAAATCCGCCATCGCCTCCCTCGGATAGCCAGCAAGACCTAGATATTTCACCCCAAGCTGGTCCGCCTCATATTCCTGATCGCGCGAATAACTGGCAACGTACAAGCCGCCCAGCTGCTGACCAAGCTCCTGCACCACCGCGCTTCCCGTCAGAATCCCCGCAAGCGTCCCCAGCAACCCGATACCGGTCGCCCGGGACTGCCGGGCGGCGCCATGGCGTGCCGTTACATGCCCAATTTCATGGGCAAGAACTCCGGCGACCTGCGCTTCGTTATTGGCAAGGGCGAGAAGGCCACGAGTGATATAGACATATCCCCCAAGCAGTGCGAAGGCGTTGATCACCGGCGTATTCAGGATCGTGAAACGCCAGGGAAGCGTTTTCATTTCGGAGACAAACGCGAGCCGGAGGCCAATGTCGAGAATATAGTCGTTAAGGCCTTCCTTGACATATTCGCCGCCGAACTGCGCAAGGATCTTCGGATGCTGCTCAGCGCCCGTTTCCCGCTCATTTGACGGTTCGAATATCGAGAAGAGATCATCCATCACATCGGCGGACGCGGGTGTCGAAACGGGAACAAGGCTTAGAGCAAGCAGCGACGTCGCGATCAGCCTTCCCCGGAACAGGCTCAACAGCCCGCAATATTTTTTATCCCGCTTTGTGCAAACCACCCTTGACCTCTTTCACATCCAGCTGTTCAGGAAAACCAAGGTCCATGAAGGGACCATTATAAAATCTCAGCAGCCCTCGTATACGAACTAACTTATTCTTCAGGGATGCCAACTTCCAGCCCTGACGTTCAAAATTTTTCCGACTCTCCTTAGAAATGGCGGCCGTAAAATCGGATCGCCAGTTGTCCCCGAAGTTTAAAAAGGTGATACCGGAGGCGCTGTGGATATCCCTTATGATGCCCTCTGCGATGACAAATGCTCCGTCAGCCAAGTGTTGTTTTGGATCATTGGCATCGACAACAGCAAAGGTTTTCCAGACGCCCCGTTTTTGATTCTCCGCCCGCTCTTCGGCAGCAATCAGCCGCATCCGCAAATCAGTGGGGTAATTCGTCGCCCCGTCCCACCAGCCAAATCCGGCGGCAATCAGTTCCTCCTGCAGCCATTTTCCCTTATCCGTCACTATTTTCGCCTGTAGGTCGCCATATCGATTGGGAATGGAACGGTTATCTGGAAAGGATGTCTCCTCGACAGTAATGGGCCTACCAAACAGGAAATCCCTGAAATACGTCTGGCAGGCCTGATAGAACTCACTTTTTGGATCCGCAAGACGAACACCATAGAGGGAGACGGATATTTCCTGATCCGTCAGAATGCGACTTTGGGATATCCCCGTCACGACATAAGTTTCATCACTCTCTGCCGGTATCGCATGTCCGGTGAGCCATATCAATCCCAACCCCGCTGCAAGAACAAGATGCCGCATTAACCCTCCCGCGATCAGTTTGAGCAAAATAGCGCTAACAATCAATTGCAATGCTAAATTTTTGGAAAGCAAATATATTTTACAATTATTTTATGTATATAATATTTTTTTACGTTTCTAGTTGATATTTAATATTATACCACATAGATAGGATTGATAACGGAAAACAAGATTGGATGGCGGATGCCCGATTCATTGAAACCTTATAGTCTGGAAGCCGAAGCAGCGCGCCTTCGCGGAAAATACGCGCATCTCTCCGGCCTCCCTCTGCTAGAGGCTCTTGTTGGAAATGAGCTTCAGGGGCAGATCATGCTGTCATCTTCCTTTGGCGCCGAATCGGCGGTGCTGCTCGATCTGGTTGCGCAGGTCGACGTGACCATCCCTGTGATATTTCTGGATACCCGTCGGCTGTTTGGAGAGACCTTGCGGTATCAGAAAACGCTGACGGATCATTTTGGTCTCGAAGATGTGCGCATTGTCCATCCTGAGGACGGAGACCTGATGCGCCTTGACCCGGACGACATGCTGTTTAACAGTGATCCGGATAAATGCTGCGGGATCCGCAAAGTGAAGCCACTCGATAACATTATGAAAAAAATGGGTAATTTAGGTTTTAACGCTTGGATTACCGGCCGCAAGCATTTCCAGTCGACGACTCGCTCGGCTTTGTCAGTCATAGAGGCAGATGCGAATTTCATAAAAATAAACCCTCTTGCCGACTGGTCGAGCGATGACATCAAGCAGGCGTTCCTGGAAAAGAATTTACCGCCGCATCCCCTTGTTGCTGACGGCTTCAAGTCCATCGGCTGCATGCCTTGCACCACACGCGTTGCAGAAGGCGCAGATGTACGTTCCGGCCGCTGGGCTGGCAGAGACAAGACTGAATGTGGTATCCATTTATCGCGGAGTGTCAGCATACCGGCGATATCATAACACATGTTTTTAATGTGAATAAAAATTTAAATACATTTTTCTTGCGTTATTTAAATATTTACCTACATTTATGGAAAATGGAATGATCGGTTCCGGCCTAAAGGGTCCCAGACCGGATAATTAAGGAGAATAGCAATGGCATTGCAGGTTTACACGGCGTCCCTTTTAAAAGAAGGCCTGGTTGCGTATTTATCTCTTGAGGATGGCTCCCCTTCCTGGACTGCTGATATCCGGCAGGCGACGGCAGGTCATGGAGAACTGCTCGATTCGCTAAAAGCGGCTGCGGAAAAATCGGCGCAGGATAATCTTGTGGTTGCCCCTTATGCCATCGATGTTCTCGAAACCGACGCTGGCTGGATGGCCTCGACCAAGCGCGAACAGATCCGCGCCGAAGGGCCGACCATTCGTCTGCCGCAGGACAAGTCCCGCGAGAGTCGTCGCGCCGCCTAATTCTAGGGGTTAAAATGTACCAATATTCAGAACAGGATCATCAGCTCCTGCTGGAGCGGGTCGAGCAGTTTCGCGGTCAGGTTCAGCGGCGGTTAAGCGGACAGCTGTCCGAAGATGAATTCAAGCATCAGCGGCTTCGCAACGGGCTTTATTTGCAGCTCCATGCCTATATGCTGCGCGTTGCAATTCCCTATGGATTGCTATCCTCCGATCAGATGCGCACCCTCGCCCATATTGCCCGTAAATATGACAAGGGCTATGGGCATTTCAGCACCCGGCAGAACATACAATATAACTGGCCGAAACTGGAGGATGTTCCCGATATCCTGGACGATCTTGCAAGCGTGGAAATGCATGCGATCCAGACCAGCGGCAACTGCATTCGCAACACCACCTCCGATCCGCTCGCGGGCGTATCGCGTGACGAGCTGGAAGATCCTCGTCCCTATTGCGAATTGATCCGCCAATGGTCAACCTTCCATCCGGAATTCAATTTCCTGCCGCGCAAATTCAAAATCGCGGTCAGTGGTGCGGCCCATGACCGGGCAGCCGTCGCCGTGCATGATATTGGCCTTCGCCTGATTAAGAACGCCGAAGGGGAAACAGGTTTTGAAGTTCATGTCGGCGGGGGTCTCGGCCGCACCCCGATGATCGGCAAGGTCATCCGTACCTTCCTACCCAAGCAGGATATGCTCACCTATCTTGAAGCTATTTTGCGCGTCTATAATCTTCTCGGGCGTAGGGATAATCTCTACAAGGCCCGAATCAAGATCCTCGTTCATGAAACCGGAGAGGAAAAATTCCGCGAACTGGTGGAAGAGGAATGGCAGAAGATAAAGGCGAGTGGTCTGTTCCTGCGCGATGAGGATCTGACGTGGATCAAGGGGTTTTTCAAGGATCCTGAATATGAAACGCTTCCTGATAGGGATGCGGAATTTGAGAATCTTCTGCTGAGCAATGCGGATTTCGCGCGCTGGGTAGACAAGAATGTCGAACTCCACAAGCAATCGGGATACCGTATTGTTTACCTTTCCCTGAAGACTGCCCATCAGCCGCCGGGGGACGTTACAGCGGACCAGATGGATGCGATTGCCGATCTTTCTGATCGATACAGCCTCGGACAGATTCGCACAACACACCGGCAAAATCTTGTACTCTCGGACGTCCGGCTTCAAGACCTGCCTGCATTATGGGGGGAATTAACGGCGCTTGATCTTGCAACGCCGAATTACAATCATGTGACTGATATCATTTCCTGCCCGGGCCTCGACTATTGCGCGCTTGCAACAGCTCGCTCGATCCCGATTTCGCAGGCTCTCACCAATCGCTTCGATGATTACGATTATGTCAACGACCTCGGTGACATCAGCATCAATATTTCGGGCTGCATCAATGCCTGCGGACATCATCACGTCGCCAATATCGGCATACTCGGTGTCAACAAGAAGGGGATCGAGGTTTATCAACTGACCCTTGGCGGCAGTGCTCGTGAAGATGCCTCGATCGGAAAAATTATTGGTCCGGCGTTCGAAGCGGATCAGATCGTCGACGCGGTGAGCGACGTGCTGGCGGTCTATCTTGAAAACCGGGAGGACCCGGAAGAGACTTTCCTCGCGACCTACCGGCGGCTTGGAGAAGCACCGTTCAAGGAGAGGCTCTATGGATAACTATATCAAGGACCGCAAGCCGGACCATGATGAATGGATGCCGTTCACCGGTCTCGAAGAGGGCAGCTCTCTTCCCTCCGGCGATATTTATGTGCCGCTCGAAGAATGGCTGCAGGCGCGTGAAACGCTGCTTGCCCGCAACGGCCGACTCGGTGTCGCTGTCCGCAATACCGATAACCTCGGAATATTGAAAGACGATCTGGAGCGCCTCGATCTTGTCGTTCTGGAGTTCCCGAAAATGGCCGATGGCCGCGCCTTCAGCCAGGCAAGATTGCTGCGTGAAAGATACGGCTTCAAGGGTGAAATCCGGGCGACAGGAGACATTCTCCACGATCAGCTGTTCTATATGCAGCGCTGTGGCATCAATGGCTTTGAAATACGGGAGGATCAGGACATCTCCTCCTCGCTCAAGGCATTTGACGAAATGACTATTACCTACCAACCCGCCTGCGACGAGGAATTCCCGATCTGGCGGCGCGAGAAATGAAAAATCGAGGCAGGAACGCCGTTTAACGCGGGTTCTGTAAAAGCACCTGGTTCTCGCTCCCCGCAGCCAGGTGCTTTTTTATTCTAGATCCTTTGCGATACCCGGCCAGTTCTTGTTCGCCTCTGCGATGTTTCCCGGAATATTTTCCTCCCAGGTTTTCTGGACACCCTTGGAATAATTGAGATACAGCTTCCCATCGACAATTCTCCAGGCTTCTGGAACCGTTGATGCGGTATATCCCTGGCTCACCGCCCAGGCGCAATAACCGCCGTATTGCGGCGCGTATTTTTCAGGGTCCGCCTCAAACAGTTTCTTGTGCCCGTCGCTCGCAAAATACCAGTCAACACCCTTCCAGTTGACCTTATGCTCCTGGCGCCCTTCCGTTGGTTTACCGTCCGTAAAATAGGCAACAACGTCATAGCCTTCAACGGCGGTTCTGAAAAAGCTGCTGTAATAGAGGCTTTCGGCATTGGCCTTTTGAACATGTGACAATGAGAAAATAACGACGATAAAGGCTATGACTACGGCGTTCACACTAATCCAGCGTTTCATCATTTTCTATTCTCCGCAATTTTGAATGAGGAATAATAAACATGAAACGAAAATAAGAGATATTTGCGGCGGTGCCAGCCACATTCAATAACAATGGTGTGAGCACTATCCCCTGACGGGAGATTTCCATGAATAAAGCAGCGCCAGCAATAAACCGGCTGCAAATCCCCCAACATGGGCGACCCAGGCGATTTCAACGCCGGGCCCGGCAAGCAATTCCCCGAGCGGCGTCGCGCCGATCACCAGATTAATGCCAAGTAGAACGGCAATGAATGTGAGCACACCCTGGAGCCGGAATCGCGGCAGCAAAATAATCGCTGTTGCCCCCATCGCGCCGAAAACGGCAGCCGACGCGCCATAAAGGGTGATCCCGGCATCCGGATCGGAAATCGCAAATTCCGTGAAGGCGCCAATCCAGCCTGACAGAAAATACAAGATCAGATAACGCGCTGCGCCGAACCGCCGCTCAACCATGGATCCAAAGGCCAGCAGCATGCCCGCATTGAGGATCATATGCGTCCAGTCATTATGCAAAAACAAATGACTGTTGAGGGTCACAAAAAGCTGAACCAGTCCGGGCAGGGACGGATCATGCAAAACGGCCGCCACAACCGCCGGGTGGAAGGAGAAATTCTGATAGAACCAGTCAAACGTGTCCTGCGTTGTCACGGTGAGCAACAAATGCACAATAAATATTGCCGCCACCAGATAGACGGTGACCGGCGGGACATTGAAGACAGGCTCCCGGTTTTGAGAATTTTCCCTCACTGCATTCCAATCCTATTGGGGTCAGGCGGTTGCCGGACCATAGGAGTAGTGCCCGCCTTTTTCAAGAGCGGTTAAATAGGCGGGGCGCGATTGTACACGCGCGACGAAGGCGGACAAAGCCGGATAGGTCACGAGAATGCCGCGCGCTCTTGCCGCCTCCAGCGGGAAGGACATCATGATATCCGCGCCGGTGAGGCTATCGCCAACGAAAAATTCCCGCCCCTCCATTTCGCTATTCATGAAGGCGAAATGATTTTCCGTCTCACTGTCGATCCTTGGCATCAGCGGCGCTGCGGCATCGCCAAGGCGGCTGGTGTAAAGACGGAGCAGCAGCGGAAGCATGGCCGAGCCTTCCGCATAATGCAGCCATTCGGCATATTTCTCATAGTCCGCCGAACCGACGATCGGTGCCAGCTTTCCTTTTCCATATTTTAGAATGAAATGATCGGTAATCGCGCCGGATTCGTGCATCAGCAAGTCATCGTCCGTAACAACGGGCGACTTTCCAAGCGGATGAATATTTTTGAGCTCCGGCGGTGCAAGACGCGTCGTTGCATCGCGCGCGTATGTGACAATTTCATAGCCGAGCCCAAGCTCTTCCATAAGCCACAAGATCCGCTGGGACCGCGAGTCGTTCAGGTGGTGGACGGTGATCATGAGGAGGAGCCCTTTATAAAAATGTCAAAACAGCGCGACTACAAATTATTCAGCCGCCATTCAGCGTAAGTATTTTGGTGATATCACTCTCCGCACAGCCGAGTTCGCGCAGGATTTCTTCCGTGTGCTGGCCGACCTTTCCGGGGGGAGAGGCTTCCCTAATGGGGCTATCTTCGTTGGCAATAAAAGGTGCGCCGACAAGCTGCAAGGCTTCATCGAAGCCCTGCACATTTTCAGCATGAACCAGAATTCCCCGATAAGCGAGCTGCGGATCAGCCGTTGCTTCTGCCAGGGTGCGAACCGACTGCACCGCAACACCCGCCTTGTTCATGATCTCCAGCCATTCCGCCGTCGTCTTGGTTTTCATGGCCTCACCGACCAATTCAAGACCCACATGCAGATTTTCCTGACGGGCTTCAAAGGTTGAAAAGCGGGGATCCTCCAGCATATGCATGAGGCCCGCTGCATTCAACACAGCTATATTCTGATCCGCCGTGATCGTCGCCAGCAACACAGTTCCATCCTTCGTTTCAAACACACCGGCCGTTGGCTGACGAGTTGGCGACTGGTTGCCTATAAGCGGCGGTATATTACCGCGCACCATGAAATCGGCCATCTGCGACGCTGCGATCAGGAGGGCGCTGTCATACATCGCAACATCGACATATTGCCCCTCACCCGTCTTTTTGCGTCGATACAGCGCGGAGGAAATGGCGAAAGCCGCATTCACTCCGGTAAACATGTCGATCACCATGATGCCAATGCGCGTCGGCCCGGTTTCCTCGTGACCGTTCAATGTGAACAGGCCGGAGGCCGCCTGAATAGCGGAGTCATAGGCCTTGTCACCGCTTCGCGGTCCTTCCTGTCCGTAGCCGCTGATTGAACAATAAACGAGATCGGGTTTGCGCTTCTTGAGGGTCTCATAATCAATCACATGCCTTTTTCCGACGCCGGCGCGGAAATTTTCGACAACCACATCAGCGTCGTCGATCAGGCGATAGGCAATTGCCCGTCCCTCCTCCGACTTGAGAT
>JAIOYL010000042.1 GCA_021741195.1 Sneathiella sp.
ATCGCAGCCGACATGCGTGCCGGTCAGGCGCAGGTTATCGCGGATAAATTGAACGAGAAGTGTATTGGGTGCAACGTCGGCACTCGTTTTTTTCCCATTCACCGTCATGGTAACGGTTGTCATATGGCCTTCCTCCCTTGGTTGTGATGCAGATGAATTATCTGGACAGTTAATTCCCCTTGGATGTCATCCTTTATACCCGGATGTTTTTTATGCGGCTGAGTTTCCTTTTGATTTAGTGCGTCGTCAAGATGTGTAAAGGTTATTTGCGAAATGATTTCACCGTGCTGCCAGATAATACAGGATGAGCGCAGCAACGATCCCGAGCGGGATGAGAATGATAGGCCGCATCCAGTCAGGCGTGGGGGCTTTTTCGGCTGGCGGTGGAGCTTCCGCTTTTTCCTCCACCATTATAGTTTCTTCAATCTGATCGCCGGCCGCAGCGCCTGTGGGAGCGCTGACAAGCTGGTTGAAATTGGTGAAAAATTCTGACGCTAGTTTTTTTGCTGTCCCGTCAATCAGTCGCGAGCCAATCTGCGCCATCTTCCCGCCGACAGACGCCTCTACGTTGTAGGAAAGGAGCGTTCCGTTATCCGCTTCCTTCAGTGTTATATCGGCACTGCCCTTGCCAAAACCGGCGGCGCCACCTTTACCCTCGCCGGTTATTGTATAGCCGTTTGGTGCGTCAACGTTACTTAGGGTGACATTGCCCTTGAAATTCGCCGATACCGGTCCGACCTTGACTTTTACTGTTGCGGTAAAAGTTGTATCGCTGTCCTTTTCAACTGTTTGGCAGCCAGGAATGGCCTGCCGCAGAATATCCGGATCGTTGAGCGCACCCCAGACCTTTTCCCGCGAAGCGCTGATCAGTTCTTCACCGCTCATTTGCATGGGCATTCTCCCGCTCGACTTTGTTGTCTGTTCATCCGGACTTTAACCATTCGTCCGGCGGAGAGCAAGAGCATTGATAATTCTACAATTTGAAACTCGGCCTATCTATGAGTTGCTGCTTTACATCAGAAAAATTTACGCCCACCAGTAGCTTATCCGTATTGTGGCTATTGCTTGTCATCGGCAGTACAACGCGCTCATATTGGAGATTTTTTCCGATTGGGACCGTCATTGAACTGGCCATGTAGGTTGGTATCTGATGCCCCACTGTATAGTCATACTGCGGAATAATTTCCGCCAGATCCGCCTCACCTAAAATTTCTTCCAGATAACTGCCTGTGATAGATCTTTGATAGGCTGGATTGACGGATGAGCCGGCCAGGCGGATGAAGTACCGGGGGCTGCTATCCAAAACATCGACAAGGATAATGTGGCGCAGGCATTGCGGAACGTCGACCGGGTTGAATTGCCGCCGGTGCGGTATATGTGGGCTCGGCTCCAGTTGCTGCCAATAGCTGACAAGATCGACCAGCGAGGGATGCCGGATATTTTCCAGTGACGTTGTAAATTTTTGCATCAACATCATCCTTGCCCATCAAAAATCCGGCGTATTCATATGACAAATACGATTTTAATGCAACATATTAATTCACCTACTGGTAGTGTATTCTGAAATTCTATTGTAACGTTTTGTGGCAAGAGGAATTACAGCGAAAAGAGCGACGTTCTGTTAAGTCGGGATTAACCATTAGTTTGTAACTTGTCCTGACCCTTAACTTACGGAGATACTTTCCATGCGCCCTGCCACCCGGTCGACTTTTGACGTTCTTTACTGGTTACAAGCGAAGGCCTGGGTTTCAAGTCATGCGTCGGAAATTCCCTTTCTCCTGAAATTGCTCTATCTCTGTCAGGCTGCCTACGCGGCCGGTCATAATCAGAGAAAGCTGATGCCGGCCACTTTTCTTGCGACGGACGCCGGGCCGATCGAGCCCGATATTTTCCTGGCGATGGAAAGTGGGTTTTCACCCAGGAAAGCGGTGCCGCCGAGCGCGGAGGTAGAGACGTTTCTCACATCGATCTGGGAAAGCTGCAAGGATAAATCGCAAATGGAACTGGACCTTGTCCTTTCCCATGACACGGCGATCACGGCGGCCATATCAAGAGGGCGAAATTCGGAGATCATTCTCGCCGAAATGGCGGCGGCTTATAAAAATGGCTTGCTGACGGGGAAAAGCATTCCTGCGTCAGCCTCCGGTCAAGACGGCGCAAAACTGCGGACGGGTCGGCCAAACCTCGAGGCCGCGCCAAATTCAAAGCAGGAAATCCGATTCACCGCGGATGGCCGGTCGGTTATAAAATGGGTTCCAACCAGACGGCTGATCAGCAAGGAACGCTCAGTACTTAACTAGCCGGGGGTTGCTGGGCATAGCGGTAAAAGAACACCATCACGAAACCAAGGATTGCGACAACAATCATGACGGCCGTACCTGAGGCGGTCGTCCGCGCCATGACTTTGCCGTCACCATGGGTGTCAGCCGTTGTCGTGATAATCTTCCGAACCACGTCATTGGCGATCCCGATGATCCAGGTCCAAACGATTACAATTAATCTACCAATGGCGAGCGCGAGCCATTTCAGCGGCACCCTGTAGAACCAGTCAAAATCCAGGTTGGTTGAGCGCAACTCCGGTGGATAGATTTTATACCGCATCAGTAGTGTGAAGGCGAGGACGGCAAACAGAAGCAACTGCAGTGATGTGATAACATGGCTTGCCGTATAAGGGTGGTACGTAGGTTCATAAGGTAACAGCGCATACAGAGCGTCCGGGTAGACGCCAATACCGATACAGAAGAAGGCGGCGATACCCATGGCAAGAAGCATGTTGAGCGGCGCTTCCTTCACCCGGATACCGGAATCATGGGCGAAGAAGGTGAAGAACGGTACCTTGATCCCCGAGTGATCCATCACGCCGGCGCTGGCGAACAGCATGACAAGCCAGATCACGACCATGTCGGCGTTTCCTGCCGCAGACTGGATCATCGCCTTCGAGACGAAACCGCCGGTCAGCGGGAAACCCGCAATGGAGATGGCACCAATAATACAAAAGACCATCGTCACCGGCATCGACTTATAAAGACCGCCAAGTTCGGATGCTTTTGCAGTGCCGGTCCGGAACAGAACAGCGCCCATGCACATGAACAACAGGCTTTTATACATGATGTGGGCGAAGGCATGCGCGGCGGTGCCGTTTATGGAAAGCTCCGTGCCGATGCCAATGCCGACGACCATGAAGCCAAGCTGGTTATTGAGGGAATAGGCGAGAACCCGCCTCAGGTCATTTTCAAGGACCGCATAAAAAATCGGGAAAATGGTCATAACGCCGCCAATCGGGATCAGGATATCGGTTCCCGGGAAGGCGCGGGCGAGCGCATAGATCGCGAGCTTCGTCGTAAAGGCGGAGAGAATGACCGTGCCGGTAACCGTTGCCTCCGGATAGGCATCCTGCATCCAGTTATGCAAAAACGGAAAGGCGGCCTTGATCCCGAAGGCAACCAGGATCAGGCCGCTTGCGAGGCCGGTCAGGCCGATATAGGTAAAAGCGATGGAGCCCGTATCCTGATAATAGAGAATAATCCCGCCAAGCAGGATAACGCCCGAGGAGACCTGCATGATCAGGTAGCGCATGCCCGCCTTATAGGCGCGCTCCGTCCGGCTCGCCCAGATCAGGAAAACCGACGAGATCGCGGTAAGTTCCCAGAAAACAAACAATGTAATCATGTCGCCCGCGAACACAGCGCCAATCGCAGAACCCATATAGATCAGGGCGACGAAATGTTGCATGGTGTCCTTCACATGCAGCGAATAGACCATCCCCATGAAAGAGGCGATGCAGAAGATCGTTCCGAATATCCGGGCCAGCGGGTCCACCCGCGTCATCTCTATCGTAAGGCCAAGAAAGTCAAAATGTCCCCAAGAACCGAGACCGAGCCAATAGAGCTGCGCCAGGGCGAGAAGGGGTAATATTAGGGTAACGGCAGAGCGGATAATGCCGCTGGTAAGCGGGATCAGGACCGCCCCGAATATCAGGATAAAGCCGGGGTTAAGTCCTTCAATCATAATAGTCCTCACTGCGCATCAGAACTTTCCGGAGCTTCTTGGCAATCAGGATCAGCGCCACATAGCAGACAAGGCCATAGAGCGAGTAAAACTCAAAGATATTCTCCATCTGGAACTCGATATGCTTGTGGTAGACGATATTGAGCAGGGACAGCACATCCGGTATGGCGATGAGTACACAGAGGACAAGGACCGCGTAATAGATCTTGTCGATATTCTTGGGCTCATCCAGCCAGTATTTTTTCTTATCGTCAGGATTTGACATCTGTTTCGTCCCTATGGCGTCAAAATGGGTTCGATCAGCTTCATGATCGGATCCGCAAGGAAGAAAAGGGCTACGCAGGCCAGGGCCGTCAGGGCTGGCGGCAAAACGCAGAAGAGCGGCGCTTCCTGAATATTACTCCAGGAGAAATCGGATTTCTCATAGCCGACGGCAACCGGCGCGACCGTCTGGCCGAGCGGTGCATAAAAGAAGCCGCGGGCAACGATCGGGATCAGGTAAGCGATATTGAGCAGCGAACTGACCAGCAGCACGACCATGATAATGATGTCATCGGACTGCGCCGCGCCCATCATCAGGTAAAACTTGCTCCAGCTGCCACCAAGCGGCGGGAGGCCGATGATGCTGAGGGAGCCGATCAGGAAGGCGAGGAAAGTCACCGGCATCTGCCGCCCCAATCCCCGCATGTCGCTGATTTCCGTCCGGTGAACGGCGGTATAGATGGCGCCCGCACAGAAGAACAACGTGATCTTGCCAAAGGCATGCATTACAATCTGCAACGCGCCGCCCGCAACCGCCATCGAGGTCGCCATGGAAGCGCCGAGCACGACATAGGCAAGCTGGCTGATGGTGGAATAGGCGAGCCGGGCTTTCAGGTTATCCTTTGTCAGCGCAACGACCGAGGCCGTGATCAGCGTATAGGCGGCGACCCATGTCAGCCACTCCGCCGCCCCCGTTGTTGCCAGAAAGTCAATGCCGAAAATATAGATCACGACCTTGAGAACTGCAAAGACACCCGCTTTTACCACGGCAACCGCATGCAACAGCGCGCTTACTGGCGTTGGCGCGACCATGGCGGCAGGAAGCCAGCGATGGATCGGCATCAGCGCTGCCTTGCCGATGCCATACATGAAGAGGAACAGGATCACACTCGTCACCCCCGCACTGGCATGGCCTTCCAGAATGCCGCCTTTGACGAAATCCACAGTCCCGGTCAGGGTCCAGACCCAGATTATCGCGGGCAAAAACAGCCCAATGGAAGTGCCAATCAGGATGCCGAGATAAATTCGCCCGCCCTTCAGCGCCTCGGCATTTCCCTTGTGGGTGACCAGCGGATAGGTGGAGAGGGTGAGTACTTCATAAAAGGCGAAGAGCGTCAGGAGATTGCCCGAGAAGGCGACGCCCATGGTGGCGGCGATGGCAATGGCGAAACAGACGTAGAAACTGGTCTGCCGGGGCTCGTTATTGCCGCGCATATAGCCGATCGAATAAATCGAATTGACGATCCAGAGGGTTGAGGCGACAGCAGCGAAGGTCATGCCGAGCGGCTCGACCTTTAAGGTCAACGCAATGTCGGGCAGGATCTGGACAAGCACGACAGTTGGCTCCGCTCCGCTCAGGATGACGGACAGGATGCTGAAGACGTTCAGGCACAGAAGAACCGAGGTCGCCAGAGTGACGGTTTCGCGAATATTAGGAGCGGTATTACTCAGCGCAATGCCAATGGCGCCGAGCACCGGGATGATAATGGCAAGCGCGACATGAGCTTCAGGAGCGAACATCATCTTACGCGCCTCCCATCAGAAAGGCCGCCGCTGCCTTGGCGAATCCGACGTTGAGAGTGGTATCAATACCGAAATAGAAGCTGCCGAGAATGAAAATCCAGGTAGGCACGAGCAGCGAAAGAGAGGCTTCGCCTTTCGCTGCGCCTTCCGGGGGATCGCGGAAATAGGCAACCTCGACCACACGCCAGATATATATAACGGCAAGCAGGCTGGAAATCATCAGCGCCGCCACCAGGCTATAGCCCAGAACCGATCCCTTCTCGAGTGCTGCGACGACGAGATACCATTTGCTGATAAAGCCGGGCGTAAGCGGCACGCCGATCAGTCCGAGGCCACCCAGAACAAAGCCGAAGGTGGTTATGGGCATCCGCTTTCCGATCCCGTGCAGGTCTTTTAAATATACGGATCCGGCGGCGAAAAACATGCAGCCGACGGACAGGAACAGGCCTGTCTTGACAATCGCATGATTGAAGATATGAAGCAGTGCTGCCGTCAGTCCTGCTTCGCTGGCAAGCGCGATACCAAGCACGATATAGCCAAGCTGGGCGACACTTGAATAGGCGAGCAGTCGTTTCAGGTTTGTCTGGAATATCGCCACCATGGACATTGACAGGAAACCCAGTACCGCGAGCGGAAGCAGGATATCGGCGAGGTCGACTCCGCCGAAACTGTAATCCGGGCCGAATATCGTGAAAATAAAGCGGATCAGCAGGTAAATGGATACCTTCGTTGCCGTCCCGGCGAAAAAGGCAGTGACGATACTGGGCGCATAGGTGTAGGCGTTGGGCAGCCAGACATGGAAAGGGAATAACGCCAGCTTGATGCTGAGCCCGATCACGATAAAGCCGACGGCGGCGAGGATTGGGCGGGTTCCCTCGATATCGGCGAACCGCGAGGCGATATCAGCCATATTAAGCGTTCCCGTCATCATATAGATGAGGCCGACGCCGATCAGATAAAAGGTCGCGCCGACGGTGCCGATAATCAGATACTGAAACGCCGCTGTCAGGGCACGGCGATCATTGCGCGCACCCATAGCGATCAGTATATAGGAAGACAGGGACATGATCTCGAGGAAGACGAAGACATTGAAGGCGTCGCCGGTAATACAGATACCGAGCATGCCGGTAAGCGCCAGCAAATAGGCCGAAAAAAACAGGCCAAGCTGATGGCCGGGTACTTCCTTTGCGATGCTTTCCCGGGCAAAAAGAAGGACGCCTGTGCTGATGCCGCTGATAATCACCAGCATGAAGCCACTTAAAGGATCGACAACATACTCGATGCCCCACGGTGCGGCCCAGCCGCCAATCTCGTATGAAAGCGGGCCGCCAGCAGCGGCCGCCGCCAGCAACTCGACGCTGAAAAAAAAGGCGAGGGCACTCATGGCCGTTGTCAGCGCCCAGGGAAATATGGGCCCTCGTAGAAGCGCGCAAAGCGGTGCGGACAGGAGCGGCAGGACGATAACAAGAACGGGGTACTGGGAACTCAAGGCAAACATATTAGGCATTATCCTCCATCTCGAGGATGTCTTCTTCATCAATGGTACCGAAAGCCTCCTTGATCCGGACAACGAGTGACAGGCCGAGCGCTGTTGTCGCAATGCCGACAACGATCGCCGTCAGAATAAGGACATGAGGAAGAGGATTGGAATAGATTGGCGGCGCTGCCCCGGCAACTGTTTCCACGACAATTGGCGCCGTGCCCCCGGTTATCTTGCCCATGCTGATATAAAACAGGAAGACGGAAATCTGAAAAAGCGACAGCCCGATCATCTTTTTTACAAGATTGGTCCGGCTCATCACCGTATAGAGGCCGATCATCAGCAGAATGATGAAAACCCAGTAATTGAAATAGCCAAAAGACATATGCTGTTCCTAATCCATCTGCTCTGCAATGGCGTCGGCCCGTCCAACGAAGGCATAGAATATCGCCAGCATCGCGGCTGTCACCGTGATGCCGACCCCGAGCTCGACAAGAAGGATACCCAGATGCTGGCCATGTACCGGATCATGGGCGAGCAGGTTATAGTCAAGGAACGCGCCGCCCAGTAAGATGCTGGTGAGGCCGACGCCGCCATAAATCAGGACACCAAGGGCCATCATGAAAAGAATGGTTTTTTCATTAATGACGGCCCGTGCATGTTCAAGGCTGAAAACGAGGGCGTAAAGGATGATGCCCGCAGCGAAAATGACGCCCGCCTGGAAACCGCCGCCCGGTCCATAGTCGCCATGGAACTGCACATAGAGCGCAAACATCAGGATGAAGGGAATCAGCAGCTTGGCAACCACATGCGGAACGAGGTCGTGTTGACTGCCAAGGCCAGTGAGACTGCCGTCGCCCGGCTTATTGAGAGGACTTTTCTCTTCTTTTTTGCCGTCCTCTTTTCGGCGGCGGCGCTGCCGGAGGATCAGCATCACACCAATGCCGGCTGTGAAGATAACCGTTGTCTCGCCAAAGGTATCATATCCGCGATAACTTGCCAGGACGGACGTCACCATGTTCGGCACGCCGATTTCCGTCGGACTGTCCTCAATATAGCGCGGGGCGACATGCATATTGACGGGATTGGCGGCATGCCCGTAAGGCGGCATCTGATAGGTCGCGTAGTAGAGCACCGCGCCAACGGCAAGGCATATGGCCAGCGGGCCCGCCGCGAATTTCGTCCGTTCTTTCTCCTGGGAGCCCACCATGGCGAGTGTGCCGATATATAGGACCGTACTGACACCGGCGCCGACCGCCGCCTCGGTAAAAGCGACGTCCACCGCATCAAGGCTGACGAAGATGAGCGCCATGGTGAAGCTAACAATGCCGAGCAGCATGGTCGCGACGAAAAGGTTGCGCACGACCAGAACGGTCATGGTGCCGGCGATCAGCAGAAGCATCAGGAAAATATCAACAAAAGCGGCTATAATCTTGTCTCCCGTTTACGCATGTCTATTCCTCTTCCTCCTCGCTAAAACCATCCAGCTTGGGCTTCAGTCCGGCGACAAAGCTCCCTTGCGCGAGGGCATAGGACGAGACCGGACTGGTAAAGAAAACAAAGACGATCACAAGCAGCAGCTTGACGGTGACCAGCGAAAAACCGCTTTGCAGCGACAGTCCGACAAAGATCAGGAATGTCGCCAGCGTATCGGCCATGCCGCCCGCATGGATGCGTGTATAGAGATCAGGCAGGCGCAACAGGCCGAGACCAGTGATCAGCAGAAGGATACTTCCAGCGATGAGGAGGATCCATGTGCCTATGTCGAGCAGAAGGTCGATCATGGATTGTCCGCCGGTTTTGAAAGCGTGCCCCGCAGGGTGCCGAACTTGAAATATTTGAGCACAGCCAGCGTTCCGATAAAATTGACAAGGGAATAGACCAGCGCCAAGTCCAGAAAATCAGGGCGCCCGGCCAGAAAGCCCATCACGCCAATCAGCAGCACCGTTTTCGTGCCAATCGCGTTTGCGGACAGAATACGGTCATAAGACGTCGGACCGAGGATCGCCCGGCCAAGCGCCATCGCAATGCTGATGAGGATGGCGATCGCGGTAATTGCATAAATGGTCATGCTTCCTCCATGACGGCCGTTACCCGGCGGTCCATATCTCCGCTTTTGACACCGTCGGCGCTGGCCTTCGTCAGGGCATGAACCATGACTATATCACCGTCCAGATCGACGGTGACGGTGCCCGGTGTGAGAGTGATGGAATTTGCATAGATGACTTTGCCAAGGTCGGATTTCTGCGTAACTTTTTCCGTGAACATGCTGGGCCGGAGGTGTTTTTTTGGAAACAGGATGCATTTCGCGACATCGAGGTTGGCTTTGTAGATCTCGGCCATCAACCAGCCCCAGTAGAAAATGATACGCGGACCAAGATGGATCGGGTGGCTTTCACGGTCGATAACGTCCATGCGGTAGGCAATCAGCGCTGATAACAGGCAGGAAACGATACCGAATCCCGTAATCAGGGGCGTATAATGCCCCGACAGCAGCAGCCACACGGCCATCAATACCAAAAACAAACTAATGGTTCTTAACAAATCCTGTGTATCCCCGTCGTCGGCGCCAACCGCAACTTTCGTTTCGGCGGTTCTAATTTGGCATGTTTGATGATCGTTGTTCGTATATGCCATGGGTTTTCACCAGCCGCAAGTAACAACAGACGACTTTACCGACTTCCTTTTGGTCAATCTGGAACGTTGCACGAAGGGCTTCCGGCTGCAGGCGGCATGTCACCTTTTAAAACAAGTAATTCGAATATTGAAATATTGCTTAAAATCATGTTAAACTATTTGTCTGGCGGGACGAATATGCGCGTCTGGCAAGCGTGGGAGTAATATATGACGGCCAAAATCGAACAATTGCGGAGTAAGCAGGAAGTTACGAAATCGGACGATACAGCTGAGGTTTCCTTTGAACTGACGGGCCGGGTTAAATGGTTCAACACGGTCAAGGGTTTTGGCTTTTTGACACCTAAAAATGAACAGGGAGATGTTTTTCTTCATTTGTCTTGTCTGCGTGAAGCGGGCCATGAATATGTGGCGGAAGGCGTCAGCATCAGCTGTATTGTCGTGCGGCGTGCGAAGGGGTTGCAGGCAATAAAAGTTCTCGATATCGATACTTCGACGGCACTACCGTTTGAACCGCGTCCGGCTGAGAAAAGCAATATAACGAATCATCCGGCCGTTCAACCTCAAGGCGATTTTGTCGAAGTCGAGGTGAAATGGTTTGACCCGGTGAAGGGCTACGGATTCCTCACCCGGGGAGACGGAACGGCGGACATTTTCGTGCATATGGAAACCCTGCGTAGGGAAGGGGCCTTGCCGGTACAGGCGGGACAACGCCTGAGAGTACGTATCGGGGAAAGCACTAAAGGGCCGCAGGTGGCGGAAATCGAGCGCCCGGAATAGAGTTCTGGACGCTCGAGAGTTTTCATTCCTGGTGATATCGGCGTCTAGTCAAGGGCGATGGCATAATCGCCGACGGGAAGGGTGATTTTTGTCAGCCCCTGCTTTTGCATGAATTTCGCAAATCTCTCATACCGGCCGGCATCAAGAGCTGTGGGACGCAGGGCAAAGCGCGGGAGCGTGTCCGCCCAGGCCCGGCGGTTGAGATCGTCATCGAGATCCGTATGATTTTTTATGAACAGCTGCCAGCTTTCAGCGGGATGATTGACAAGAAACTGCACGGCTTCCTCAAGGGCTGCGAGGAAGGGCTTGAGGCGCGGATCGTCAAGTTTCTCTGAATTGGCGACGACGATAAGCTCGTCATAGGCCGGTACGCCTTCTTCTTCCGGATAAAAGGCGCGACCGGGATATCCTTCGATATCCATCTGGTTCAGCTCGAAATTCCGGAATGCGCCGATGACAGCATCAACCTGACCCGACATCAAGCTCGGTGAAAGCGAAAAATTCACATTGATTAGCGTGATGTCGGAAAGCGCGATGCCATGGGGCTCAAGCATTGCTTTTAAAAGCGCCGTCTCGAAGCCACCGATGGAATAGCCAACCTTCTTTCCCTTCAGATCGGCGAGGGTTTTTACCGGGCCCTTGTCAAGGACGACAAGGCTGTTGAGTGGTGTCGCGACCAATGTGGCGATGCGTTTGAGCGGCAATCCCTCGGCGACCTGCATATGCAGTTGCGGCTGATAGGAAATCGCGAGATCGGCCTTGCCCGCGGCGACAAGCTTGGGTGGATCATTCGGATCGGCTGGCGCTATCAGCTCGACATCGAGGCCATGCTTGGCAAACAGGCCTTTTTCTTTCGCAATCACCAGTGTTGCGTGATCGGGATTTACAAACCAGTCGAGCATGACGGTCAGTTTTTCCGCTGCCGCCGCGTTCCCAATCTGCGTCAGCATTGCGGCCACAAGGAAGAGAGACTTCAATTTCATATACGAACTCCGTTTCTAGGTAAGGGGTTTTTGCTGATCAGAAAGCCAGGGCAGGGCGTGCCGGAGACCATGATCAACCAGGTAGTAAAGCAGGAGCGCCATTGCTGTCAGAACCAGCAGGCTTGCGAACATCAGATCCGTTTGCACCCGGGCATTGGCATGGAGCATGAGAAAACCGAGCCCCGATGAGGAGCCCACCCATTCCCCGACTATGGCGCCGATGGGTGCGACTGCCGCCGCCACCCGGATTCCGGACGCAAGAGATGGCAGGGCAAAAGGGATCTTGATATAGCGATAAAGGCAGAAGGCGTTCATAAGCCGCGACCGGCGGCCCGATTGCTGCAACAACCCGGCGAGGTTGAGCCAGGCAGCCTCTGTCCGGTTGAGGCCATCGAGAAAGCTGACCGTAACCGGAAAATAGATGATCAGCAGGCTCATCACGACTTTTGGGGCAACCCCGTACCCCAGCCAAAGAACGAGCAGCGGGGCGATGGCAAAGACAGGGATTGCCTGACTGGCGATCAGAATCGGAAAAACCCATTGTCTCGCAGGCCTGTAGGCGGAAATCATCAGGGCCGACATCATGCCGAAGGTTATCCCGAAGAAAAGGCCGAGAAGAATTTCAAGCGCCGTCGTCACCGCATTTACCGCAATCAGGCCCGCATTTGAGGTGAGAGCATTCAGGACAACCAGCGGTGAGGGCAGAATAAATTTCGGTAATCCGGTGATTTCCGTAATCAGGCCCCAGATCAGGAGAAGACCGCCAATGGTAATGACAAGGCGTAGGAATCTCATGGCGCTTCTTCCGTCGAGGCGGCGAGGCGCGTCATGATCTCGGAATAATGATGTTTCAGCATATCGTCCGCCGGATCGCGGGGAATAGTCCCCTCGGGTAGAAGCGGTTCCGACAGGGCAACCGGATTGCCGGAGAGAACATAGATGGCGTGACCAAGGCGCAACGCTTCCAGTGGATCATGGGTGATAAGAAGGACGGTCTTGCCGCCCAGCACACCGGCCGTCAGATCCTGAAGCCGGAATCTCGTGATTGCATCCAGCGCCGAAAAAGGTTCGTCCATCAAGACAATAGGCGCGCCCTCCATCAGGGTTCGGGCAAGGGCGACCCTCTGTCGCATGCCGCCGGAGAGTGCCGCCGGACGAGCATCATACCGGTCGGCAAGGCCGACCCGGTGAAGCAAGTCACGGGCTTTTCCGACATCCGGGGCTTCACCGCGCAAGCGCGCGCCAATGACGAGGTTGTCGAGGACGGATGCCCAGGGCAACAACAAATCATGCTGATCCATATAGGAAATCCGCCCCGTCACCGGCTCGCCGTCACTACAGGTAAGGCTGCTTTTCTCCGGGAGTGGGATAAATCCGGCCAGAATTTTGAGGATGCTGCTTTTACCAACGCCGCTTGGTCCCAGCAGGCAGGTGATTTTGCCTGGCTCCAGTGTCAGATCAAGATCGTCCACGACAAGGGTGTCGCCGAAGGCTAGCCTGTCAAGACGGAGGTGCAGGCCGATTTGTGCATTCCCTTGATCGGAGACGTCCGTAGGGATACCCTTAAAAGGGAAGGAAATGATATGGTTGTCACGGCCCATCGATAACTCGTTCCTACGCAGGTATTAACCTGATCAGGTAAAAGGGGTCGTTCTTGTCTTTTGAACCTCTCAGCCATACCGGCTCCCCCCGAGGAGCTCGCACTATAGAGAAAAATGCTGGTCCGGCAAAGGAATATTAACGGCATGCAGGTGGGTAAAATCATGAAAGTCATTTTTTGGCGATCTGTTATATGCCTCGGGCTCAGCCTGTTCCTGCCGGGGGTATCCCCGGCATGGCCCGCGGAGGAGAGACTTACTCTTGTGACGGCGGGGCAGGAACTCAATCTCACCGTCGAGATCGCGGACACATCGGCATCGCGCAGTAAAGGATTGATGTATCGAACGGAACTGCCGCCGATGCGGGGCATGCTGTTTGACTTTGGCAAGACTGGAACGGTGGCAATGTGGATGAGGAACACAAAGATTTCTCTCGACATGTTCTTTGTGGATGAACGGGGGAAAATTCTTTACATTAAACAGAATGCCAAACCGGAATCGCTCGATATAATTTCGCCGGGCCAGCCGGTGAGAGCAGTTCTTGAGCTTAACAGCGGATTTGCAAAGGCGCAATCCGTTGTCGTCGGTGATGTTCTGCATCATCGTCTTTTTGGTAATGATTAGTATAACGCCGGATAAAAAATGACAAAAAAAGCAACCGGACCGTATCCCCTTCCAGAAGGATTTGTTGAAGTAACACGGAAAGCCCCGTTCACGTCGGGCAATGGGCCGTTTTACGAGAAAATTCTCAATGAAAAGAAAATCATCCGGGCCTTTCGCGCCGAACAGAAACATCTGAACGGTGTCAAGCTGGTCCATGGCGGCATGCTGATGACTTTCGCGGATTCGGCGCTGGCAGCCGCCATCATTCACGAGACGGGCCGCCGCTGCGTGACCATCAAGATGAACTCCGAGTTTTTATCGCCCGCGCGGGAGGGGGACTGGATCTATTCCGATGTGGAGGTTATCCGCAGCACAAGGTCAGTCGTATTCGTACGCGGCGATCTCAAAGTCGGCGACAGGGTAATTTTCAAGGCGGATGCGATATTTCACTACGTCCATGTTGGAAGATAGCGATTTTCTCGATTCCCCGCTTGCGAGCGGCGCGCCAATGGTATAGATCAACATTTCACCGGACGGGGCGTAGCACAGCCTGGTAGTGCGCTCGCTTTGGGAGCGAGAGGTCGCAAGTTCGAATCTTGCCGCCCCGACCAAAATTAAAAGCTTTGCACATCAATCGATTGCAAGGCCTTTTTTATGAATTTTATTAGAATTATATGTGATAGGTTCTTGACAATATCCCGGCCCCTTCCGCTTTCGATTGCCGGAACCGTAAATTTCATTAAACTATGGTATGAATCAATTTTCAGGATGGGGGCCGTCGATGTCAGAATTCAGTGTTAAACCATGTATTTTACAGGCAGTACGCCTTGGATTTTTGGCCGCGGGCCTGATACTTTCGACAACTCTGGCTCAGGCAAGCCCTTTTACCGATCTGAAACCGGCATCTCCGCAGCCCGATGACGCGAGCCTGAAGCCCGGTCTGGCAGTACAATATTACGGTGTGAAGCTGGAGAGCATCGAAAAGTTCGATGAATGGATGGGTTATAAGGACGGCACGCCCGGCACGCCGATACCGATGCTGAACTATCAGGTCGGCACCGGGAATGTCCTGACGTCGAACAGCGATGATTTCGTCGGCGCCGATATTCAAGGATTCATCAAGATGGAGAAACCCGGCCGCTACGTCTTTATGGTGCAGTCAAATGACGGCGTATGGGTATCCATAGGGGATAAGCTGATTTACGAAGACCCGGACGTGCATGCGGACCGGTTTTCCGATGAATTAATTGTTGAGATTTCCGAGCCGGGCTGGTATCCGATCCATATCAAATATTTCGAGAAGAAAAACTCATCGACGCTGGAGCTGTACTGGGAAGCCCCCGGGTTCGGCGAAATGGATTACGTGCCCGCAGAAGTGTTCAGTCATATTGGAAAGTAAGGGTAAAATGACATTGAAGGCGAGAATTTTTCAACCGGCGAAAAACGCAATGCAATCGGGCCGCAAGGGCACGAAACACTGGCGCCTTGAATTTGCTCCAGCCACCCAAAGATATATCGAACCCTTGATGGGCTGGACCGGATCACGCGATATGAATGCGGAAGTGACGATCGATTTCGACGACAAGGAAAGCGCCATCGCCTTTTGCAAGGCGAACAATATCGACTATACGGTGTTTGAGCCCAAAAAGCGCCGGCTCCATCTGAAAGCCTATGCGGAAAATTTCTCCTACTCGCGGGTCCGTGGCTAGGGGAATATATTCTCGCGCAAGATAATGGCCCCGTAGCTCAGTTGGATAGAGCAATTGACTTCTAATCAATAGGTCGCACGTTCGAATCGTGCCGGGGTCACCAATATTTTCAATAGCTTCGTCGAAAGCTTCGCTTGAGCTCCGCAATGGCTCCACTCAGCAGGCCTTGACCAAACCATCAAAACAGGAAACAAATGTGAACAGGTCCTACACCTGAATGTCAGGAAGCAGGAGGTAATGCCAGCCGATCAAAAGGTGGCAGAACGAATAAAATCCACTGCGTAACCGGTGGACGTAGAAGGCGGTGTGTTCTGGCGACAAGTCCGGGAAATACCAGCGATCTCAAGGCGGCCCATTAATGTCTGGCTGCCGTGCCGCCTGGCAACATATCTCATCGCTGACACGGGCTATGACAACGCTGTATTGCGCGATTGGCTGACGGTCCGTAGCACTATTTCCGTTATCCCGCCACGCTCAGACCGTAGGCGGCAATATCACTATGACAAGAAATTGTTTCGTGAGCGAAACATCATCGAACGCACCTTCAATCGCTTCAAGGACTTCCGGCGAATAGCAGCCCGTTTCGACAGGTAATTCAAAACTTACATGGTTGCGTGGTGCATCATCTCACCAGTGGTATGGTGGCTGTAAAGAGTCTGGCTTCTAACCATATTTTAACTATCACACTGAATATTACGAAGAATCTGGATTGGTCAAATTTATTATCAATCTAGAAAACCCACATATCTATTTAGTGCACGCAGGCCAACTCACAGAAAGATTTAGACAAATGGACCGAAAACCGACGCCCATTGATGAGGAGATCAAATTCTCAGCCAATGAAATCATTGTTTCCAAAACCGACCTGAAGGGTCGCATCACTTACACCAATGATGTTTTTTGCCGAGTGGCGGAGATGTCTGCTTCCGAGGCGCTTGGCAAACCCCATAACATTATCCGCCACCCGGACATGCCTCGGGCAATTTTCAAACTATTATGGGATACCTTGCAGAGCGGCAAAGAAATTTTTGCCTATATCAAGAATATGTCGGCCACCGGCAAATATTACTGGGTTATGGCCCATGTAACACCGTCATTTGATGGAGCAAACACTATCATCGGATTTCATTCCAATCGTCGATTTCCAAATGCTGGAGGCATTCAGAGTGTTCTGCCGCTTTATCAAAAACTCCGACAGGAGGAGGCCCGCCACTCCAATCCAAAAGACGGGCTGGAAAAAAGCTTTGCGCTTCTTGCAGACAGCATCGCAGCAAGCGGAAAAAGCTATGATGAATTTGTCTGGGGAATGGTGAATGAAGATGCTTAAAGGGCTTTTCAAAAAACGGCCGCCTCAAGACAATCAAGCGGAAATGCAGGACAAATTTCTTTCAATGCGCGAGGAACTCGCCATGTATAAAGCGGCGTTTACGTCCCTGTCGGAAGTTACAGCCCGTGTGAAAGCGGGTGACATGGAAGCCCGCGTCGTTGATTGGGATTGCCATGGGCCGCTCACTGAACCTCTGGCAGATTTTAACCGGATGCTCGATCTCACCGATTCCTTTATTCGTGAGTCGACCGCATCCCTTGGCGCCGCCACATCGGGAAATTTTTATCGGAAATTCCTTACCACCGGTATGTCCGGCAGCTTTGCCGAAGGAGCCCGGTTTATGAACAAAACCAGCGAGGAAATGCAGCGTTGGGAGGCTGAAAAGGTCTCGGACCGCCTCGCTATTGCGGCAACTTTTGAAGAGAATGTGGGACAGGTGGTCAAAACGCTGAGCGAGGCCATGATCAATGCTACTGCAATTTCTGTACAGCTTAATAGCTTCGCCACCGATAACCAGAGCTTGGCGGCCACGGTTGCGGCGGCGGCGGCGCAGGCAACAGTCAATGTGCAAACCGTAAGTGCAACTGCAGAGGAACTCTCCACTTCGGTTCAGGAAATTGCGCGGCAGGTATCTTCGTCGTCGGAGAAAACCATTGAAGCTTCAAGTGAAGCAGAAAAAACCTCACAGACTATCTTGTCCCTTAAAGAGGCCTCTGACAAGATTGGCTTAGTGGTTGACCTGATCAAGGATATTGCAGGCAAAACTAATCTTCTCGCTCTGAACGCAACAATTGAGGCGGCGCGTGCCGGTGAAGCTGGAAAAGGATTTGCAGTGGTGGCGTCCGAAGTTAAATCGCTTGCGCTGCAAACAAGCAATGCGACAGGTGACATTGGGTTGCAGGTTGAATCTATTCAGACTGGCACCGATACAACAGTCAATGCGGCTACGCAGATCGCAGAAAAGATTGTTCAGTTGAATGAAATTGCAGCTGCCATCGCTTCTGCAACGGAAGAGCAGTCCGCCGCGACACTCGAGATTAGCCGAAATATTCAAGAAGCCTCCCAAGGCACCCAAGAAGTTGCCACCAATATCAATAAGGTCAATGAAATATCAACTCAGACTTTGAAGGCCGTAAACGATCTTGACGTGTCAATACGACAGTCGAACTCGACTGTCGATTCGCTTAAAAGTGGAGCGGAGACATTCCTCAGAGCCATTAGGGCGGGTTAGTGTTAAAACTCTTGGTGTCCCCGACAACAAGATGCCGTCAATGTTGTTGTCGTTCGTGTCCGCCTGTTTCCCCGTGACCTGCTCGCCCCCTGAAATATTCTCGGTTTTGAGTTGTCTGTTCCGGAGGAAGAAGACCAGCGATGCGAACCGCCCCGGGATTGCCCGGGGCGGGCTGGTTTAAGTTAAGCTACCATGGGCCGTTGGTCGCAGTAATAGAAGGGGCTCTGATAATTGCCAGAATAAAGCAATTATCTGCTCCTATCCGGGAAGTCGTCAAACTGATTTAAGAATTACACCTGGCCTAAAATTTTCAGGCTTAATCATCGATCTAGATTGTTAGCGCTCGTGCCCTTAGCTTATAAGGGCCATTTCCACCGGTGTATAATCGAGGCCGAGGTCATGGGCGACCGGCTCGCAGGTGATTTTGCCGTTCCAGACGTTGAGGCCGTTGGCGAGATGCTTGTCGTCGGCGAGCGCTTTTTTCCAGCCCTTGTCGGCAATTCTTAAAGCATGGGGCAGGGTGACATTGTTAAGCGCATAGGTCGACGTGCGGGCAACGCCGCCCGGCATATTGGCGACGCAATAATGCACGACGCCATCAACCACATAGGTCGGTTCGGCATGGGTGGTCGCCCTGGATGTTTCGAAGCAGCCGCCCTGATCGATGGCCACATCGACGATGACTGAGCCTTCCTGCATGGTCGAGAGCATTTGCCGGGTCACCAGCTTTGGCGCGGCGGCGCCGGGAATGAGGACGGCGCCGATCACGAGGTCGGCCTCGGTAACCAACCGCTCCAGCAGCGCATTGGTGGAATAGATGACTTTCGCCGAGGATTCAAAATGATTTTCAAGCCGCTCCAATGTGATCGGGTTGCGATCGAGGATCGTAACATCGGCATGCAGGCCGATGGCCATCTGCGCCGCGTTAAATCCGACGACGCCGCCACCGATGATGACGACTTTACCCGGTGCGACGCCCGGAACGCCGCCCAGCAGTACGCCGCGCCCGCCATGGGATTTTTCGAGCGCGGAGGCACCTGCCTGGACGGACATGCGTCCTGCGACCTGACTCATGGGCTTCAAAAGCGGCAGGCCACCCGTATTGTCGGTAACAGTTTCATAGGCGATGCAAACGGCCCCGGATTTGATCAGGTCCTTGGTTTGCTCCGGATCCGGCGCGAGATGGAGGTAGGTATAGAGGATTTGTCCCTCGCGGAGTTGCTCCCGCTCAACCGCCTGCGGTTCCTTGACTTTGACCACCATATCAGCGCGCGCAAAGATTTCTTTCGCAGTGCCGACGATTTTTGCGCCAACTGCCTCGTAGGCTTCATCCAGCGCGCCGATACCACGTCCCGCATCCGTTTCAACGAGGACCTCATGTCCATGCGCCACCAACTCGCCCGCGCTTTCCGGCGTCAGGCCGACGCGGTATTCGTTATTCTTGATTTCCTTTGGTGTTCCGACAATCATGATGTTTGCTCCCCACAAGCGGTTCGAATTTGATAAGAAACTATAGCCTGATTTGTCTAATATTATTTCCGAAATTTATTTCTGTATTTAAAAAAAATGGTATAAATTTCGAATAATATTATAAATTTCAGGATATTTTCCAATGGATCGGTTTGATCAGCAAATTCTATCTGAGCTTCAGGTCAATTCCAGCAGGCCCATTTCGGATATTGCCGAGCGGGTTAATCTGTCACTCTCCGCTTGTCATCGGCGGATCAAGATGCTGGAAGAAGCGGGGGTTATCGATGGCTATGCCGCGCGGCTGGACAAGCATGCGCTCGGGCTTGAGGTGGATGTGTTCGTCGAGATTTCCCTGACCTCGCAGAGTCAGGAAACACTCGATCTGTTTGAGACGGCGGTCATGACTTATGATGAAATTCTCGAATGCCACCTGACCACCGGGAATGCCGACTATATCATGCGGATCGCCGCGCGGGACGTTCCCGATTACGACCGCATCCACCGCCATTGCCTGGCGAAACTCCCCCATGTTTCAAGCATGCGTTCAACTTTCGCCCTTCGCGCGATCAAGCCCTGGAAAGGCTATCCTGTCCTTTAGGAGCCACCGCGGCGATCGAAGACTCTAAAAGCAGCGGCAAGCATGTCGGTCGCTTCCTGATCCAGTGCGTTTCTCACTTCGGGCCCGTTCAGAATGATCGTCGTTACGGGGCCATTTATTTCTGTTTTTAATTTCGGCTGAACCATCATAATTGCCGTCCCTGTTTCTGGTCGCGCCGTTTCTGGATGAAAAAGCGCAGACGAAAGAATGTTACGGGAAATGACCCGCAGATGTGTAGCGAAAATCCGGCAGACGGAATAATGGTCAGTTCAACCGTTTCGTTACGAACCCGTCTTTAGTCGGATATTTCTTTCTGATGCAGGCCTCCGCATCCGCGGAACATTTTGCTTCAATTTCGAACCGGCAGGGGCTTGCCCAGCGCTCTGATATATGGGGATGGTCCCGGTTGTTATGCACAGCATCGCGTGCTTCGGCATTATAAACTGAGAATACGTATGTACTCATTATCGCCACTCTACTTTTTTACTCGCATGTCCAAATCCGCAACCGCAGAGGGCTTAACCACAATGATATCACCTGCCATACGGCCTTTTCGGGATTTGCCGGATTATAATATCCTTTCTCCACTTCTCTGAATAGCATAATTGCGTCTAATTTACCCGGAAATCCGCCATTCATTCTTCCCAAGTTGGCATTTTTTGCGGCAAACCTGGGAAATGTCCGACAGAGGCCATGTTTCTTCGCTGATAAAAAAACTAATCCTTCCGTCTCGGAATGGCATTGGGTATGCTTCTGCCGGAAAATAAAAAGCATCCGACATCTCACTATAAAAAGAGGAAAAAAGAATGTCCGCAGCACCTGCTCCTACACGCGAAGACTGGGTTAAACTGGAAAGCCAGATTTCGATCCGCAACAAGGCCTTTATCAATGGTCAATATGTCGATGCCGCGTCGGGTAAGACGTTTGATTGCATCAGTCCGCTGGACGGCCGCATCCTGACCAAGGTCGCAGCCTGCGATGTTGAGGACGTCAACCGGGCGGTGGTTGCCGCGCGCGCAGCTTTTGATTCCGGCGCCTGGTCACGGGCGGCTCCGGCGAAGCGCAAGGCGGTTTTGCAGAAGTTCGCGGGCCTGATCATGAAGAACAAGGACGAGCTTGCGCTGCTCGAATGCCTCGATATGGGCAAGCCTGTTAAATGGGCAGGCGCGGTTGACGTCCCGGGCGCTGCAGGCTGTGTCTCCTGGTATGCTGAAGCGATTGACAAGATGTATGACGAAATCGCCCCGACGGACCGGCGGCGCTCTCTTGCGCTGATCACGCGCGAGCCAATCGGCGTTGTCGCCTGTGTCGTTCCCTGGAACTTCCCGCTGCTGATGGGATCCTGGAAATTCGCGCCGGCGCTCGCTGCTGGCAATAGCGTGATCCTGAAACCAGCG
>JAIOYL010000043.1 GCA_021741195.1 Sneathiella sp.
CAGACCTTCGCCCTGCAGATCCGACTCAGCATGACGGCGGAAAAGATGCAGCTCGCCGGGCTCGATGCGCTTGGCCGCCGCGCCTTTGACATGGTCTGGGATGAAAACGGCGTCCGCGCGGGCAAGGCGGACTGGGTCTCGGACAAGCTCAATGCCGTCGATATTCTCAAAGTGATTGTCGCGACCTATTGGCCGGCGGATGATCCGATGCAGGCGAATGTGGCGGATCGCGCTAAAAACCTGCAGATCGATTTTCAAACCAGCCGCGAAAATGCCTGGAACGAGACGGTAGTGATCAGGGATCCATCAACCGACTATGAAATGACCATCATTTCCTATGAGCTTGGCAAATGAGCAGGGCGGTTTATTTAAATGCGCTTGGACTGATAAATGCGCTCGGCGCAGGCAAGCGGGCCGTCAGTGAGACGCTGTTTGCGGGGGTAACGGAGGGCATGAAGGCCCGCTCCGGGTTTTTGCGGGACCGCGACGTTTTTGCCGGCGGCGTCGATGATCCGCTCCCCGAGATTGCAGCGGAACTTGTGCTCTATGACAGCCGCAACAATCGCATGTTACTGGCGGCGATGCAGCAGATCGAAGTGGATATCCGCGCAGCAATCAAAAAATACGGCCCTGACCGGGTGGCCGTCGTGCTTGGCACCAGCACCTCGGGCATCAGCGATAACGAACCTGGCATTGACTATAAAACGGCGCATGGCGTGTTTCCCGACGGCTTTGACTATGACCGGCAGGACAACGCCTCGCTCTCGCTGTTCGCCCGCGAGTATTTCGGCCTGACGGGACCCGCCCTGACGATCTCGACGGCCTGCACGTCGAGCGCGAAAACCCTGTCCTCGGCGCGGCGTCTGATCCGCTCGGGCCTCTGCGATGCGGCGATTGTTGGCGGGGCCGATACGCTCTGCCGCTTGACCATGGGCGGCTTCGCGTCGCTCGAATTGATCGCGGACGGACTTTGCAATCCCTTCAGCCGCAACCGGGGCGGCATCAATATCGGCGAGGGCGCGGCGGTCTTCCTGATGAGCCGGGAGGAGGCGAAAATCCGCGTTGCCGGGATCGGCGAAACCTCGGACGCCTATCATATGAGTACGCCCGATCCCGAGGGGACAGGCGCGCTTAACGCCATGCGCCGGGCGCTAGCGCAAAGCGGTTTCTCTGCGGCCGATATCGGATACCTCAACCTGCACGGCACTGCGACGGTGTTGAACGACAGCATGGAGGCGAAGGCGGTCTCTGAACTCCTTGGCGGCGTTCCCTGCAGTTCCACCAAGCCGCTGACCGGCCATACCTTGGGCGCGGCGGGCAGTACGGAGCTCGCCTTTCTCTGGCTTGCGCTTGATCAGGAATTATCTGCTGGACGGCTGCCGCCGCATATCTGGGATGGGGCGCGGGATCCGGAATTGCCGGATATCAATCTCGTTGCGCCGGGAACGGTAGTGGGCAGCGCCTCGGCGATGATGAGCAATTCCTTCGCCTTTGGCGGTAATAATATCAGTGTCATTTTGGTGCGGGAGAATGGATAGATGCAGCCTTGTCCCTATTCAATCGAGGATGTCCTCTACCATGCGCCGCCGATGATCCTCATCGATCGCGTGAATGCCTATGATGAGGAGACGGTGATCTCTTGCGTTGAGATTACCGATGAGAGTCCGTTCGTAGACGCGGGGGAAGTGCCGGCCTACGTCGGGATTGAATATATGGCGCAGTCGATTGCCGCCTATAGCGGGATCAAGGCGCGGAATTCGGGCGCGCCGGTCAAGATCGGCTATCTCGTCAGCGCCCGCAACATGACGATGGCCTGTCCGGGCTTTAAAGTTGGCGACCGGCTCGAGATCACGGTGCATCTCGTCTATGACGAAACCCCGATGGCGGTCTTCGATTGTACCATCCGAAAAGACAAGGCGCTTGTCGCCGAAGCGCGGCTTAATGTATACCAACCATGAAATGATGCGTGAGAGTGAATGCAGAAAAGAATTCTAGTAACCGGAGCGAGCGGCGGATTGGGCCGCGCCATCGCATTGAGGCTGGCGAAAGACGGGTTTGAGATCGTCGCCCATTGCGGCCGCAATCATGAAGCCGGGGAACAGACGGTGGAACTGATCCAGGCCGCGGGCGGCGCGGCGCGGCTGCTGCAGTTCGATATCGCAAACCGGGGCCAGTGCCGCGACATACTGGAGGCCGATATCGAGGCATTCGGCGCCTTTTATGGCATCGTCCTCAATGCCGGGATCACCCGCGATACCGCCTTTCCGGCGATGACCGATGACGAATGGGATACCGTCCTGCATACCAATCTCGACGGCTTTTACAATGTGCTGAAGCCGGTGACCCTGCCGATGGTCTCGGCGCGCGCGGGCGGGCGGATTGTTGTCATGTCCTCCGTCTCCGGGGTGATGGGCAATCGCGGCCAGGTTAATTACAGCGCCTCCAAGGCGGGATTGATCGGGGCGGCGAAGGCGCTGGCGCTGGAGCTTGCCAAACGGAAAATCACGGTCAATTGCGTGGCGCCCGGCCTGATCGAGACGGCGATGACGGAAGATCTTCCCATGGAGGAAATCCTGAAAATGATCCCGCTCCGGCGGCTTGGCGATGTTGATGAGGTCGCGGCGACGGTCTCCTTTCTCTGCTCCGATGGCGCCGCCTATATCACGCGGCAGGTGATCTCGGTGAACGGAGGCATGGCATGACGCGGCGGGTTGTGGTGACGGGCATGGGCGGGGTCACGTCGCTCGGAGAAGACTGGAGCGCGATCGAGGCCAATATGCGCGCGGGCAAGACCGGTATCCGCCGCATGGAGAGCTGGGATTTCTACGACGGCCTCAATACCCGGCTTGCCGGTCCCGTCGAGGGTTTTGATGTCGACAAGCGCTATCCGCGCAAAGCCCTTCGCAGCATGGGGCCGGTTTCGAAAATGGCGGTCTATGCGACAGAACGGGCGTTGGAGGTGGCCGGGCTTCTCAATGATCCGCTATTGAAATCCGGGAAAGTCGGGGTGGCCTATGGATCGTCCTTCGGCAGCACAAAACCGGTCATTGCCTTCACCGACCTGATACGCGACGGCCATTCCCGCGATCTCTCCGCCACCAGTTATGTCAAGATGATGGGCCATACCACCGCCGTCAATATAGGTGTCTTTTACGGTCTCTCGGGCCGGGTCATTCCGACGTCGAGCGCCTGCACGTCGGGCAGCCAGGGCATCGGCTACGCCTATGAGGCGATCAAGTTCGGCATGCAGGACCTGATGGTCGCGGGCGGCGCGGAGGAGCTGTGTCCGACCATGGCCGCCGTGTTTGATACGCTCTACGCGACCAGCATCAGGAATGATACGCCGCATCTCACCCCGCGCCCATTTGACAAGGACCGTGACGGCCTGGTGATCGGCGAGGGGGCGGCGACGTTAATCCTCGAGGAGTACGAGCATGCGAAGGCGCGCGGCGCGATCATCCTTGCCGAGATCGTCGGCTTTTCCACCAATTCCGATGGCCGCCATATCACCAATCCGACCCAGGCGACAATGGAAACGGCCATACAGGGCGCGCTTGACAACGCAAGCCTTACGGCGGCAGATATCGACTTTATCAGCGGTCACGGCACCGCGACGGAGCAGGGCGATGTCGCGGAATCTCAGGCGACGAGGTCGGTTCTCGGCGCGAATACCCCCCTTCATTCGCTGAAAAGCTATTTCGGCCATAGCCTCGGCGCCTGCGGTTCCATCGAGGCCTGGCTCGGCATCGCGATGATGCAGGGCGGCTGGTTCGCCGCAACCGCCAATCTTGAGAATGTCGATGCGGCCTGCGCCGATATCGACTATGTCATGGGTGCGGGCCGGGAGATTGCGGTCACCCATTTGATAAGCAATAATTTCGCCTTCGGCGGGATCAACACCTCGCTGATTTTCCGTAATGCGGCGGCGCTATAGGCGCGGCGACACCGTTCTTCCCGACATTAGTGAACGGGATTGGGATCGAGGGAGATGCCCGGGAGCGCGGAACTGACCGTGTGATAAACCTTTTCCGGCGGATCATCGAAACTCAGGCCGACAATCAAGCCGTTCTGCCAGACCAGATGACAGTTGAAGCTGCCAAAGCGCGGCACTTCGAGGATAACGCCCGTGGTTGCGTGAAATTCTTCCTTGGTCTGGAACTTGGCGCCGCTCACCGACATGTCGCGGACGACACCCGGCACGGTCTGTTCGTCGCCCATCAGGCGGGCGCCCCAAAGCAAGGACAGCTTGCCATTCCACATGACTGTCTTGCGTTTATACCTCCGTTTATCGAGCCCGGAAGCGCTGGCATCAATCTGCTCTGTAATTGTTCTACCCAACCCAGTTGTTTGACTATGGTCACTATAAACGAGAAGTCATTAAATCGAAAAGAGTTTAATAAGTGATCAAAAAATCCATCGAATACGCGCAAAACTTCCGTCGATTTTGGGGCAAATCGCTCACTCCGGATCAAGAATAACGGTCACCTGGCGGCCTGAGACGTCATACTCGCCCTTGACGAACTCCTTGTTAGCATCGAACCACAGCCGCGCCTCCCAGTCGCCGGTGAAGTCGAATTTTTCCGTCGCGATATCTTTCCCTCCGATCTTGACAGTATCACTGCTCTTGGCAATCTTGACGTTGAGGAGCCCGAAATCAACGATATTGAACAGGAGCTTGTTCTCGGTGATCTGGTAATGCCACGGAGACGTGGGGAAAGCATCGAGCGGCAGGGTCAGATCCTTCTTGTTGTAAACCGCCCTGTAGCCGGTCGTATCGCGGTTCAGGGAGATTTCATGGGGCGTGCCGTTGTCGTCCGTCTTGCCGGACATCGCCTGCAATTCGCCATTTTCCCAGGTTTCCTTGAGGTTCTGGTCAAATCCGTAGACTTCCAGTCCGAGGAATGAAACCGAGGCGTTCGCCCTCAGTTCCTCGATTTCGCCCATTTCATTTTTTATCATGGTGAGATGGACATGGCCGATCCTGTCGCCCTTGTACAAGACAGAGGCAAACAGATTTTTCTGGGTTTTTTCGGCAAAAGCCAAACCGGGTACAAATACGGCAATGAACAACAAGGCATAAATATAGCGTATCATGATCCTTCTCCTGACTTTTCCCGTAAAACTCTCTATATAGTGGCAGGAACGGCGGCGGTCGTAATCGATCTGGCGCGAAATTTAAACTAAAGATAGTAATAAAAATATTTAAAACAACTATAAATTTTTTTATTCGCCTTGTTTTCTTGCAGGCCTCCGGCCCTAGACTCAGCGGAACCAAAACACTAGGTTATAGAGGTCCATTAATGCCGCCAAGAGACAATTTTGACCACACCCCGGATGACATTTCCGGATTATTTCCGAGATCATGAATTTTGCAGTTTTCGCGCCTGACATATTTACGCTTGCTGGCCCTGTTGCTGCTTGTTTTTTTGTGCGGAACGCCGCCGCTGGCAAGGGCCGCCGAGACGTCTCCTGCCGGTCGGGAGGAACCGGCTGCCTATACCTATGAAATGACGATGACGGGAGCCCCGAGCGACGCTATTCTGGAGGTGATGGAGCAATCCTCCCGCCTGCGGCAACTGGAGGACAAGCCGCCCGCCAGCCTTGCCGCGCTTCGGCGCCGGGCGGAGGAGGATGTGGACGGGTTCAACAAGGTCCTGCGCTCGGAGGGATACTATGGCAGCAAGGTAACCTTCACCCTCGACGATACCAAAAGACCGGTGGATATCGCCTACAGCATAGAACCGGGCCCGCTGTTTCGTATCACGAAATTTGATATCCACTTCAGGAAGGGGAAAGATATCCCGGCCGCGCCAAAACTCTCGGATCTTGGGATCGACATCGGCATGCCGGCCCGCTCCGAGGCGGTGGTGAATGCGCAGACGCAGATTATCGTCAATCTTGCCAACCGGGGCTTTCCGGGCGCGAAACTCGCCGATCAGGATGCCATCGTTGATTTTGCGACCGATGCGATGGAAGTCACGCTGACCATTGATGCCGGGCCGCGCCTCTATATGGGGGAACTCAGGTTCGAGGGGCTTCAGGAGGTCGAGGAGCCCTATCTCAACCGCATCGCAGAGTGGAAGTCCGGTGTCCTCTATGATGTGCGGACAATCGACGATCTTCGCCGCCGTTATCTTCGGACCGGGCTATTCGATACCGTTCGTCTGAAGCCCCGCGATCCCGCCGTCACGGGCAATACGGTGCCGGTGACGCTTGTCTTCGTCGAGCGCGAGCGCCGTACCGTCGGAATCGGCGCCGGCTATTCCACGAGCGAGGGGATAGGCACGCAATATTACTGGGAAAACCGCAATTTGAGGGGACGGGGCGAAAAACTGCGCGCGGACCTCACCATTGCCGAAATCCGGCGCGAGTTGAAGGTGACCTATGTGAAGCCGAATTTCGTCCGGCTGGATCAGAATTTCAGTACCAATTTCGATATCAAGCATGAAAATACGGATGCCTATAAGGAAAATTCCGTGAGTACCTACGCCGGGGTTGATCGCAAATGGCGGAAAAACTGGGTTATCAGCGGCGGCATTTCCGCCGAGTATGCGGAAATCGACGACAATGGGACGGTCGATAATTTTGCGCTTTTAGGGGTGCCGCTGACGGCGCGGTACAACTCCACCAACGATCTCCTCGATCCGACAACCGGTTACAGGTTCGGCACGTCGATTGTTCCCTATTTCGGGCTTAACGAGGTCTCACCGGATTTTCTCCGTGTCGAGATGGATGGCTCCACCTATTATGCTGTCCTTGATAAAGACCGCCTGGTTCTCGCGGCGCGTGGCAAGATCGGGATGATGGCGGGGGAAAGTACAGACAATATTCCGGCGAGCAAGCGCTTCTATTCCGGCGGCGGCGGGTCGGTGCGCGGCTATAAGTACCAGACAGTAGGCCCGCTCGATGCCAATAACGATCCGCTCGGCGGCCGGTCGCAACTCGAGGTCGGCTTCGAGGCCCGCACGCGGGTGAGCGACAGTATCGGGATCGTGCCTTTTATCGAGGGCGGCAATGTTTTCGAGAGCATGGCCCCGGATTTTTCCGGTGAATTTCTCTGGGGCGCGGGTCTTGGCTTTCGCTATTACACAGCTATAGGACCCATCCGCTTTGACGTCGCCGTGCCGCTCAATCCGCGCGACGGAATAGACGATCCATACCAGTTCTATATCAGCATCGGACAGGCATTCTAGGATGACCCGGAGAAAGCTAATTGCGATCCTTATTGCCGCGCCGCTGCTTCTCGTTCTCGGGGCATTGGCTGGCGGCTATGCCTTCGTGCAGACAGATACCGGGCGGGGCATGGCCGTGCGGCAAATCGAAGCGGCAGCATCGGAACCGGGCGTATTCGAGCTTGAGCTCGGGCCGCTGCAGGGGAATCTTTTCAGCGGCTTCTCCCTTGCCGGTGTTCATTTGCGTGATGCGGCGGGCGAGTGGCTGAGCGCGGAAAATATTGCCGTTTCCTGGTCGCCCTTTGATCTCCTAAGCGGCAGGCTGACGATTAACGAGATTACTGCACAGAGTCTTTCGGTCGATCGTCAGCCCGTCTTTCCGAAGGGCGAAGAAAAAGAAAACACCGGGTCAATCCTGCCGTTGCCCGTCGATATTGCGCTGTCCCGACTTGAGATCAGGGAAATTAGGATCGCCGAGCCGGTGGTCGGGCAGGCGGCGACGCTCGCCCTTGCGATGAACCTGAACGCCGAGATCAATGACGTCATCCATAGCGAGCTTGAGGTAACCGATATCGGCGGCAATGGGGGCGAGATACGCGGGAGTATCGATTTCGACCCGGGACCGCAGACCCTCGCTGTTGATTTCAAGCTCCATGAACCAGAAGGTGGCCTGATCGCTCGGGCGCTGGACCTGCCGGGCTTTCCAGAACTTAACGCGGCCGTTGTTGGCAACGGCGCGCTCAACGGCTGGCGCGGGCAGCTCCGGGCCGGGGCGGGCAAGCTTTTCGATGCCGATTTCGCCGTCAGTACGCGGGGCGCGGAAAAAATCGACATCGACCTCAAGGGTGGCGTTCTGGTCGATGCGGATTTTGCCAAATCAATTCCGTTTGTCGATGGCTCGCGGATCAGCGTGACGGCGGCCGTTATCTATGACACCAAAAGCGGCGGGATAACCGTCAGTTCATCGGACATCGAGAATAATGTGCTGGCGGCGAAGGCGGACGGACGGATTAACCCGTCAACGGAAGCCCTGAAGCTGAGCCTGGCGACGACGTTGCGCGACGCAACATCCCTCAATGATCTCATAGCTCCAGCGTCAGTCGGCAAGGCGGCTATCGATCTTGATATCGACGGGACATTCGATGCCATTACGGTGAATGCGATCCTCCGCGCGGGCGGCCTCGATATTGAGGATAGTTTCGCGGCCAGCGAAGTAACGGGAACCTTCACCTCGAAGCTTGATCTTGAAAAGCTTGAAACGATCCCGGTGAAAGGCTCGGCGGCGCTCACCGGTGTCTCCAAACTGTCCGCCGAGACGGAAGCGCTTGTCGGCCAAAGCCTCGATATTGATTTTGAGGCGGCCTACACGCTTGAAACCGAATTTCTCTCGTTAAGCGCGTCGCGGATTGCTGGTAAGCATATAAGCGCCGACGCGACGGGTGACCTCACGGTCAAGGATTTAAGCGCCAACGCGGATATATCGATGCGGCTGAATGATCTCTCGGCACTTGCGCCAATGGGCGGAGAGCTGGCGGCGGAACTCAAGCTCACGAGCCCGGATATCAGCTCAACCATGACTGGCCTGCTGCGCGCACGGGCTGAAAAACTCGATATGAGGGATGCGGGCCTGCAGGCCGTGACCGGGTCCGCACCAGCGATGACGGCGGCGCTTGATCTTGCCGGGGGCAGCTTCACGTTAAACGATATCGACCTCAAGCTTGCGGCCGGGGCGGTCACCGGCAAGGCGGAATTCCCGCTCTCCTTCGAGACGGTCAAGGGCGCGCTGAAGGCCAACCTGCCCGGCCTTGCCGCCTTTGACCAACTCGCGGGGGTCAAACTTGCCGGCGCGGCGGTGGTGACGGCGGACATCAGCGGAGCGCTCACCGATCCCGAGGCGAAGGGGACCCTTGCTGCGCGCAACCTTGACGTCGATGGCACGCCGCTTGGCAAGCTCGATGCAAGCTATACGGCAAAAACGCTGGCGAGCGGGGCGGCGGGGACGTTCAAAGGCCGTCTGACCCATCCCAAACTGACTGCGGATGCTTCGGGGAAATTTGCCCTGCCGGATTATGCCCGGCTGGAGCTTGCAGACCTTGAGGCCATGGAAAAGAAGAACACGGTTGTCGGCGGGCTGACAATTCCGTTTGACGGCAAGCCGTTGACCGGCAAGCTCACCGCCAAAATTCCCGATCTCGCCGCCATCGCGGCCCTCGCCGATGCCAGTGCCGGGGGATCGGTGCAGGCCGTGGCCATATTCGCCGATCAAAAGGGTGCGCAGTCCGTCACGCTCGCGCTCACCGGGCAGGGCCTCGACGCAGGCGACCCGGGGACCGGCGTCAAAACCCTTGAGGTAACCGCCGCCACCCTCGGTGCTTTCGATAAACCGGCAATAGATATGAAAGCCGAGGCCAGCGGCATTTCCGCGGGCGGCACCGCTTTCAAGACAGCGGCCCTGACAGCGAAGGGGAGCATGACGGATCTTGCTTACCGCTTTGACCTGGCGAGGGGAGCGGAGCCGGAACTGGATCTTGCGGGATCGGGCGCGCTCAGCTTGAATGATGCCAAAACAGAGCTGCAACTGACCTCGCTCGACGGGGCCTTCGCGGGCAAGAAAATCGCGCTCACAACGCCGCTTATTGTCCGCCTGAAGGGCCAGGATATCGATGTGCAGACCTTCGCACTGACGTTTGGTGAGGGTAAATTGCAGGGCTCGGGCAGTCTCAAGGGAACGGCGGCGGCAAGCGTATCGCTCGACTTCGACAGCCTGCCGCTCGATATGCTCGCGCTCGTCGATCCGGCCCTTGATCTGACGGGGAGCCTCGGGGGCTCGGCGGCGTTAACAATCAAGGAAGGCGCGCAGAGTAGTGGAACGATCGCCGTTAATGCGACGGATGTCCGTTTCATCGGCGAGGAATATGCCGGGCTTCCGGCCTTTGCCAGCAAGCTGGACGCGACGTTGAAAGATGGTCAGCTCGCTTTTAGCGGCGATGTAACGGGCGTTGAGGCGACGACGATTGAGGCGTCGGGCGGCCTGCCGCTTACCGTCTCGCTGACGCCACCCTATTTTCCTGTAAATGAAAATAAACCGGTTAATTTAAAAATAAAAATAGATAGTGATATCAAGAAGATATGGCCTTTTCTTGCGCTGGATACGCAAGTTATGAGCGGACAATTGCAGGCGGATGCCATGGCGTCCGGCACGGTTTCCGCCCCGGTTCTTGTGGGGACAGCGACGCTGACGGATGGCGAGTACGAGAATATCGAGCAGGGAACGATCCTGAAGCAGATCACCCTCAAAGCCGATATTGAGGATAGCCAGACATTGAAATTTGAGGTGACCGCCGCTGATGAGGAAGGCGGCACGATCAAGTCGACGGGCAGAGTCGATTTCGCCAAGCTGACCGACCCCCGGGTCGATATGAAAATTTTGCTTGAGAACCTTCTGGCGGTCAATCGCGATGATGTCTCGGTGACGGCCGATGGCGATATCGAAATCAAGGGCGGACTGAAGGCGCTCGGCGTGACCGGCGGCATCACCACCGATGAGGTCAATATTAATATCGGCGGGGCGGTGGCGCCGAACGTCGTCACTCTCAATGTCGAGGAGATCAACCGGCCCGGTGCGAAAGCGAAGGCGGAAGCGGACGGTGAAACCGTGAAGCCGTCGAAGATCGCCCTCAACCTTACCCTTGACCTGCCGAAACGGGTGTTTATCCGGGGGCGCGGCCTTGATTCCGAATGGGAAGGAAAATTCACGATCAAGGGGACGGCGAAAGCGCCGATCATTGAGGGCTATCTCAGCCCGGTGCGCGGCCAGTTCAGCTTCGCCGGAAAAAGCTTCAAGCTGCAAAAGGGCGAGATTGCCCTGCTTGGCGATCGGACCCTCGACCCTGAACTGAACCTGTCGGCGCAATATGTCGGATCCAGCGTCACGGCGACGGTGACGATTTCCGGCACCACGTCCAACCCCAAGATCAGTTTTTCCTCCCCCGACGGATTGCCGGAGGATGAGGTCCTGTCGCAGGTGCTGTTTGGCAAGTCCTCGGGCAAGCTGTCGGCGCTGGAGGCCGTACAGCTCGCGGAAACGCTGGCAACGCTGTCGGGCAAGCTCGGCAGCGGCGGCGGCATCATGGGATTTGCCCGTGAAACCCTTGGCGTGGATGTGATCAGCGCAGGTACCGACGCCAATACCGGCAAGGCCGAGGTCAGCGTTGGCAAATATGTCACCGAAAATGTCTATGTCGGCGTCGACCAGGGGACGGAAACGGGCAGCACCCGCGCCAAGGTCCAGATCGAGCTGACGCCCCATATTTCTGTCGAGAGTGAATTGGGCCAGTCGACGGACAGCAGCGTTGGTATTTTCTGGAAATGGGATTACTGAGTACCCCGCCTGTTCTGATCGCCCGGATTAAGACATATTTCAGCTCTAGTCTGTAAAATCATGTGAGTTTTTAGCGACCGAAGAGGACTGAAATGACGATGAAGAGCCCGCGAAACATAAAACGGAGCGCCGTTCAATCCGCCCTCATTCTTGCCTTGGCGGCAAGTTTCGTGGCGGCCGACATTGTCCCCGCCAGGGCCGACCCGCCGCCCTGGGCCCCGGCCCATGGCTATCGCGACAAGCACAAAGGCAAGGGAAAAAACAAGAACAAGGGCTATTATGCGGCGCCGGTTCAGGTTGTTCCCTTCGGGATTGATACGGGACGCTGCAACCGTGAGCTTTTAGGGAGCGTGCTTGGCGCCGCTGTCGGCGGGGCCGCCGGATCACAGGTTGGCAAGGGGGACGGCAAGCTTGCCGCCGTCGCTGGCGGCACGATCATCGGCTATCTTTTGGGCGGCGCTATCGGCAAGAGCATGGACGAGGTCGACCAGAACTGCATTGGCCAGATCATGGAGCATGCCGGGGATGGTCAGGACATCATCTGGAACAACCCTGAGAACGGAGCGGTGTATGAGGTGAGCCCGGAGAAAACCTACCAGCAGAAAAACGGCGAATATTGCCGCGAATATACCGCCCAGTCGGATATCAATGGTACGAAGCAGACGACCTACGGCGTTGCCTGCCGCCAGGTCGACGGCAGCTGGAAAATCAAAAGCTGAGGCGGCAACCACTTTTCTGATAGGCTTCTTTCCCGCGCTTGCTATGATGGGCGCGGAGAAGAACATGCCACACATGTCAGAAGAAGGGTCCCCGCATGAGCACAAAATTCATATCTGTCACGACGGCGAACCATGTCACCCGCATCACCTTCGAGCGGCCCGAGGTGATGAACGCCATCCATAAACCGATGCATGACGAGATGCAGGCGGCGCTTGATGCCTTCGCAGCCGATGCCGATCAGTATATCTGCGTTCTCGCAGGGCGGGGCGGCCGGGCCTTCTGCGCGGGCAGCGACCTGAAGGCGATCGCCGCGAGCAAGGACCCGAAAGCGCGGGAGTACCCCAAGAACGGCTATGCGGGCCTGATTGAACGGTTCAACCTCGACAAGCCCCTTATCGCCGCTGTGGATGGCGTGGCGCTCGGCGGCGGGTTCGAGATCGCGCTTGCCTGCGATATCATCATCGCCACGGAAAATTCGCGCTTTGGCCTGCCCGAGCCACTGGTCGGTGCGATTGCGCTCGGCGGCGGGCTGCACCGGCTCGCGCGCCAGATCGGGCTTAAAAAAGCCATGGGGATGATTTTAAGCTCCGACAGTGTCGATGCCACGAAGGGCGAGCAGCTCGGCTTCGTCAATGAAGTCGTTGCCCCTTACGCGCTGGAGGAGGCGGTCGAGCGCTGGTGCGCGAGGATCCTGCGCGGCAGCCCCCATGCCATCCGCGCGTCCAAGGAGACGGTGATGCGGAGCCTTGACGAGCCATCGCTTAAAGATGCCATCAAGAACCAGAAGGACTATCCGGCTTTCAAGGCCTGGTACGCCTCCGACGACCGGATCGAGGGGCCGCGCGCCTTCGCTGAAAAACGCAAGCCCGACTGGAAGGGCCGGTAATAGCCACTAGCCTTTTACCCGCGCCCAGCGGAGGTGATGCTCATACACATTGCCCGACTGTGTCGTTTCCGGCTTCGTCTTGAGCAGGATATCCGCGCCCTCCGGCACGACGGTGCGAATCAGCGGGTTGCCGATCCAGTGGGCGATGGTCGAATAGATCACGTCATGGATGACCTGGTCGCCCTCCAGCCGGTAGGTGCCGCCATAGGCGAGGCTGGTATTCGGATCGGGATTGGCGCCATGGGCTGCGTGCTTGAAATCGGCGCGCATCAGGAAGCCACTCATCCGTCCCTCCGGGCTGTAAATGATCTGGCCCTTCGCATCCTCTCCCATGGGAAAGCCAACGGGTGCGCCATTTTTCACGCCCTGCCAGCTTGTCAGTTCCCAGCTGCCGATGAGGTCATCGCGGGTTAACATTGGAAATCTCCTGTTATTGTTCTTATTTGGATAAAGGTATCAGCTTGGCGGGCGCGGCAAAAGCTGTAATATCGACACCAAGGCCCAAGGAGAAGAAAATGTTCAAGATCAAGCATATCGACCATCTCGTCCTGCGCGTGACGGATCTGCAAAAGATGATGGATTTCTATATGGGCGCGCTCGGCTGCAGCCTTGAGCGGAGCCAGGAGGATATCGGGCTCTACCAGCTGCGCGCGGGCGGCTCCCTGATCGACCTGGTGCCGGTCGAGGGCACGCTCGGGCAGATGGGCGGTGCGGCGCCGGGGAAAGAGGGGCGCAACCTCGACCATTTCTGCCTTGCCGTTGAGCCGTTCGACGCGGAGGCGATCCGCGCCCATCTCGCCGGTCATGGGATAGATGCCGGGGAATTGAAACGCCGCTTCGGCGCGGAAGGCGTTGGCCCGTCCTTCTATTTCCATGACCCCGAGGGTAATATCGTCGAGCTGAAAGGCCCGGCGGATGCGGCGTAAGCGCGGAGGAGTGAAAGACGTGAAAAATAGTCAAAAGGCAGGCCGGAAAATGGCTCCGAAAAGCCTGTGGGGGGTGCTGCTGATAGCGGTGATCGCTGTCGCCGGATATTATCTGCTGACGGCTGACAAAGGCGGTCAAGCCCGGAGCGGACCGCCGATCGTTGCGGTGACGGTGCCGCAATTTACGGAGGCGGCCCTGACCGGCAAGGGCGCATTCGATACCTATTGCGCCGCCTGCCATGGGGCCAACGCGGCAGGACAGGACGGCGTGGCGCCGCCGCTTGTTCACAAAATCTACGAGCCCAATCATCATGGCGATATAAGTTTCTGGCGGGCCGCGAAGAGGGGTGTACAGGCCCACCACTGGCCCTTTGGCAATATGCCGCCGGTCGGGAAGGTGACGGACGAAGACCTCGCCGGTATCGTCCTCTATATTCGCGAACTGCAGCGCGCCAACGGGGTTAACTAGACCTGGCGTGAGGAGGCGTTTCGAAGCGGCGACGGGTAGTGGATTTTTAAAAAAAAGGGGGACAGATTATGCGTATTCTCTGGCTCGGCATTTATTTTGCCGTCCTGATCTGGTCGGGCATCAACCCGAAGGACTATTTCATCTGGTTTCTGGAGGTGGTCCCGGCGCTGATCGGGCTCGTGGTCATGGCGGCGACGTATAGGACGTTTCCTTTAACGCCGTTGCTTTATACCCTCATCCTCATACATAGCGTGATCCTGATGGTCGGCGGCCATTACACCTATGCCGAGGTGCCGCTGTTCGATGCGATCAAGCCGTACTTTGGGTTCGAGCGCAACAATTACGACCGCGTCGGCCATTTCGCGCAAGGCTTCGTGCCCGCGATCATCGCCCGCGAGATCCTGATCCGCCTGAAAATCGTGAATTTCGCGTGCTGGCGGAACTTCATCATCGTCTCCATCTGCCTCGCCTTCAGCGCCTTCTACGAGCTGATCGAATGGGCCGTCGCGGTGATGAGCGGCTCCGCCGCCGACGACTTCCTCGCGACGCAAGGCGATGTCTGGGACACCCAAAGCGACATGGCCCTCGCGCTTCTCGGCGCGATACTAGCGCTGTTGTTGCTGGCACGGCTGCATGACAGGCAGTTGGCGCGGGTGGGGTGAGGGAACAGGGCGCGATCGTTTCGCCGCGTCCTCCCGCCGTTCCTCGCGAATTGCAAGGCTCACGGGCTGAGCGGGTTCCGTGCGTCCAGCAGCAGCTTGCCGCCGATGGCGATGAAGCAGGCGCCGGCGGCGCGCTCGATGATATGGCTCGCCCGTGCGAAGCGGCTCATGACCGGGCGGCTCGACATAAAGAGGCTGACGATCGAATACCAGACAAGCGCGCTTGCAAACACCAGCGCGATCATCAGCGCGAGGAGCCAGGCCGGGGTCGTGGGCGTTACGGCGGTTGCGAACACGCCGGAAAAAAGCACCATGGCCTTGGGGTTGGTGAGTGTGACGGTGAAGCCGAAGACAAACGCGTTTCTTGAGGGTTTTACGGCTTCCGGGTGACCGGGATTGACTTGTTCCCTTTTTGCGAACAGGAGCTTCAGCCCGAGATAAATCAGGTAAGCAGCGCCCGCAATCCGAACGGCCCAGGCGAGCCATTCAAATTGCGTGAGAATGGCGGAGAGGCCGAGCAGGCTGAGGCTCGCATACATTAAAAGCCCGAGCGAGACACCGAGGGTCGTCAGCAGGCCGCTTCGCGTGCCGCCGGTCATCGAGGAGCGGACGACGCCGATAAAATCCGGCCCCGGCAGCATCAGCGCCGGAATGAAAATCCCGAAAACGGAAAGCAGGATAAAGGCCGCGTCCATATCTGTCTCCTAGAGCCCCATCAGTTTGAGAAGGGCGAGGGTAAGCGGATCATCGGCCAGGTGCAGGCGGCCGGTGATATCGAAATGATTGTCATTGCCCATGGCAAGATACTCGCATGGGAGCCCTTCTGCACGGCATTTTTCGGCAAAATCCCGCGACTGGCGATGGAACGAGGCGCTCTCGCCGCCGCCGACTGCGCATATTACCGGGCAGGCCGCGGTGAGCGCAAGATGCTGCGGGCTCATGAGGGCGGCCTCTTCGGCGGTGAGGCGGAGGTCGGCCTGCAGGTCGGTGTGGCGGAGCGGCTCGATATCGAAAACGCCGCTCAACGGCGCTGCGCCTTTGAGAAGATTGGCGGGCAGCCCTTCGGCCTCCCAGTCCGTTGCCATCATCATCCCCGTCAGATGCCCGCCCGCTGAATGACCCGACAGATAGAGTCTCGACGGGTCGCCGTTATACCGGCCGATATCGGTGTAAATCCAACGGAGCGCCTTCTGCATCTGCCGGACGATATCGGGAATCGTCACCGCCGGGCAAAGGTCATAATTGGGCAGCACCACGGTCGCTCCGGCGGCAACGAAGGGCGCGGCGGTATCGCTGTAGAAACTCTTGTCAAGTGCCCGCCAATAGCCGCCATGGATAAACACGAACACCGGCGCGTCCGGCGTTTGCGCCGGGAAAATATCGAGCCGCTGCAGCGCCGTTTCGCCGTAAGGTTGATCAATATGACAGGTCAGTTCAGCGCGGGTCCGGGTGCTGCGGGTGGCGGCATTTTCGAAATAGCTTTCGGAGTTGGGAACGGTCAGGCGCGGCAGGTACTGGAGGTTCAGCTCTTCAATCTCGCGGCGACCAAAGTCGTCTAATACCATGCCCGTTCCTGTTCCAAATCGAAAATTAACTTTGTTTACCGCTCATTAACGTGCCAATGCTACCTTTGGTTAATGAAGGATGCTTTTGACCGGAATTATTCATCGAAATAAAGCATAAAATTTGCGGAAGTTAAAGGACAGGGTGCATGCGTATTAAATTTGCGATTGCTATTGCCGCGTCTCTGACCGTATTCGGCGCAGGGTCTGCAGTGTTCGCCGAGGAGACCAGCCTGTTCCGGATCGGCACCGGCGGGATCAAAGGAACCTATTTCCCGGTCGGGCAGGCCATTGCAAAAACAATCTCCAATCCGCTCAAAAAGACGGACTGTGCGCCGGAACCCTGCGGTGTGCCGGGTCTGCTTGGTGTCGCCCAGACGTCAAACGGCTCCCTTGCGAATATCGAGGATATTCAGGCAGGCAAGATAGAGAGCGGCTTTTCGCAATCCGACATCGCTTTTTGGGGGCAAACGGGAACCGGCGTCTTTGATGGCAAGGGGGCAAACGGGAATGTCGTCGCCATTGCCAGCCTCTATGTGGAAGATATCCATCTTGTGGCCCGCAAAGGGTCCGGTATCAGGAAAATTGAAGATCTGGTTGGAAAACGTGTTTCGCTGGATGATCCGGGCTCCGGCACCCTTGTCGATGCGCGTATCATCCTCGAGGCTTATGGTATTTCCGAAGATAAGTTGAAAGTCCAGTTTGTAAAGGCCGCCTCCGCGGTCCGTAAAATACGCGAGGGCGAGCTGGATGCCTTTTTTATTGTCGCCGGTCATCCCGCAAAGTCGATCATTGATCTTGCCAACGAGGACTTGGTTACGCTGATCGATATCGCCGGACCCGCCGCGACGCGATTGGCGCGCGAAAATAACTTCTTTTCCCCCCAGACGATCCCGGCCGACAGTTATCACGGGATCGGGGCCGTCCGCACATTGGGTGTCGCCGCGCTCTGGGTCGTCAGCAAGAACGAAAGCACGGAAAGGGTCTATAATATCACCCGGACATTCTGGGAAAATCTGCCCTTCATTAAACAACAGGGCATCCATTCGAAATTTAACAAGATCGACCTGCAAACCGCTTTCGCCTCGATGAGTATTCCGCTTCATCCGGGCGCATTGAAATATTACGACGAGATTGGCCTTCGGGTCGCTTTGTTGAAAAAGAACTGAGACCTGCTTTGACGGATCCAATATTTTCAAGACTGGTGAGGAAGCCCGGAATTGCCGGACTACTGAAATGGCACAACGTATATATCGTCGGGATCCTGATACTGACCATTTTCGTCATCGGCACTGTTCATTATGTGCAATCAACGCTTTCCAGTATAGAAGAATCCATTCCGCTGAAAGTGATCGGGGATGAACAGGCCATTGCGGCGGTCCTCCATGACTTTACGGAAATAACCTATTGTCTCGAACTCGCCAAAGTGTCGGAGGGAGAAAAGCGGCAGAAATATATTTCCGATGCGCGGAAGAAACTCGCAAGTATCAATTTTATGCTGGAAGCAACGCGTGTCGAATATGGTTTTGATAACCTGATTGGGACGGCGGCGATCTATGGCGTGTTGCAACCGGCGATCTACGATGTTGGCGCATGGCTTATAAACGGCGTCGGCGAAATGCCGCCGGAGACGGATATTGTCATCTCTACGGCGCTTTCCCGGGCTCGCACGGCCATTGAGAAGGCGGAAAACCTGCATTCGCAATCCAACAGCAATGCGGTGGCGCTGTTAGGCGTTCAAGCCAGCCGTATCAAGGTATTTCGCGATGCCGTGCTGCTTGTCCTGCTGTCTCTTGCCGGACTGGCCGCGGTGCTGATTTATTATATCTTTAACCGGCGGTCCTCCGAGGTCGCGCTGGAGCAGAGTGAACTCAAGCACCGGCGCATCTTCGAGAATGCGACGGAAGGTATCTTCCAGGTCCGTCCGGACGGCACCTTTATCAACGCCAATCCCGCCATGGCGTTTATTCTGGGGTATGGGTCATCAGGTGAACTGGTCAAGCAGGTTTCCTCCTTTATCACCGAAATTTATGCCGATGTTGCGGTTGCCGAGAAACACCTCATGCTGGTTTCCAAGGGGCAATATCTGATCGATGAAATTTATCAGTGGCGCCGCAAGGACGGAACGATGACCTGGGCGGCGCTCAATGCGCATGGTGTCTTCGACGACAATGGCAGGATGCTGTATCTTGAAGGCACTCTTACCGACATGAATGAGCGCGTCAAGGCGGAGGTCAATCTTCGCAAGGCGAAGGATATGGCGGAGCTTGCCAACCGCGCTAAGTCGGAATTTCTTGCGAATATGAGCCATGAACTGAGAACCCCCCTCAATGCGATCATCGGTTTTTCTGAACTCCTGATGTCCGAAGCCTTCGGCAGCCTTGGCCATGCCAATTACAAGGATTACTCCTCTGACATTCATGGAGCGGGCAGGCATCTTCTGGAAGTCATCAACGATGTTCTCGATGTTGCCAAGATTGAAGCAGGGCAGCTTCGTCTGGCGGAGATGAAAATCGACATCTCAACCGTTGTCCGGTCCTGTTTCCGGATGCTCTCGGTGCGGGCTCAGGAGGCGGGCGTGACGCTGGTGTCTGAATTGCCGGACTGCATGCCGGTCTTTCTCGGTGACGAGACGCGAATCAAGCAGATTATCGCCAACCTGGCATCCAATGCGGTGAAATTTACCAATAACGGCGGAACTGTTACCGTCGCTGTCGAGCTTGGCGATGACAATGGCTTCATCCTCCGGGTGACCGATACGGGAATAGGCATTGCGGACAAGGATATCGCCCGCGTGCTCGACCGGTTCGGCCAAGTGCAAACGACCTATGCCCGCAATAATGAGGGAACGGGACTGGGGCTGACGCTGGTGCAAATGCTTGTGGAGACTCACGGCGGCCGCTTCTCGCTTGAAAGTGAAGTCGGAACCGGCACGGTCTGCACCATTTTCTTCCCGCCGGAACGTACCGTCCGCTTCGCAGATGCCGGTTAGTTTACTTCCGCCGCCAGCAACGGTTTCAGTATGTCCGCCTGAAGAAGCGCGAGGCTGACAGCGACCACCATCAGAAGGGCCAGCGTGACATTAATGGCGCGCATTGCCCTTGCCGAGGTGACCAGCCGGCCGAGAACATTACCGCCGTAACACCAGATGGAATTGAGCGGAAAACTCACCGCCAGGAAGACCAGCATGATCGTCATGACCTGTCCGGGATAGCTCGCAGCGGGTGAAATGAACTGTGAGTAGGCGGCGATGATCGTGACCCAGGCCTTCGGGTTGAGCGGATGCAGGATCAGCCCGGCGAGATAGCCGGGCCTCTCAGCATTATCGCGGAGCTGCGGGTTTGCCGTCGCGACGCGATAGGCGAGGTAGAGAATATACAGGATCGAGACGGCCATAAAGACGATCTGCAGGACCGGAACCGCCGTGAACAGGGCGCCGAGCCCAAGCGCCGCCCCCAGGCAGACCAGCAGAAAGCCGCAAATACTCCCGATCAGAAAGGGCAGGGAGCGGGAATAGCCGAAATTGGCGCCAGACGCCATCAGCAGCATGTTCACGGGACCGGGGGAGCCGACCATCGACACTGCGAACAGGGCAACCAGCGCTATTTTTTCGTACTCCATCGATCCATTCCACCCGTGCAGCAGGTCATAAAGACAATTTACATTGTCTCAATATTGTCATAAAATTGTCCCCGTCAAATGCAATATTGTCACTAGGACAATTTAAGGAACAGGCCGTGAGGAAGTTTGAGGAAATTGTCGAATTCTATATCGACCTGATCCGCCAGGGCGAGTTGAAGCCGGGCGACCGCCTGCCGACCCATCGCGAACTGGCCTATGTTCATGGCTGCAGCATCGGCACCGCCAGCCGCGCCTATGCGGAACTGGAGCGTCGCGGCATCTGTTATGGCCGGGTCGGGCAGGGAACCTTCATCTACGGCACCGAAAAGGACGCGGCGGCGGTCGGCCGGGGCGCCTTTTTCCCGCAGGACAGCTGGGCCGACGGTGACGGCGCGCTCGTTGATCTGTCGAAGAACAGCTATTTCCATCCGGAGACCGATGGACGTCTGCGGGATGCGTTGCAGCGGCTCTCCCACCTCAACGAGCCGGGGTCCTATCTGACCTATTTTGACAGCAGGGGCCGGACCCGCGACAGAGAGATCGCCCAGAACTGGCTGTACAGCCTGGTGCAACGGGTCGAGCTGGAGAATATCATCATCACCCAGGGCGCCCAGTCCGGCCTCTATCTAGCGATGGCGACCCTCGCGGCCGCCGGGGATACGATCGCGACGGAAGCCTTTGGTTATCCCGGCATCCGGGCCGCCGCCTATGAGCTTGACATGCGTCTGGCGCCGATCGCCATGGACGGCGAGGGGATGATCCCGGAGGAGTTTGAGCAAATATGCCGCCGAGGCCCTGTGAAACTGCTGGTGACGGTGCCGACCAACCACAACCCGACCGGCACGACCCAGCCGCTGGCGCGGCGACAACGGATCATTGAGATCGCGGACCGTTACGGCGTGATCATCGTCGAGGACAGCGCCTATGCGCCGCTGCATAATCGCGACACCCCGTCCTACGTGGACCTTGCGCCGCACAATACCGTCTATCTGACCACGTTGTCGAAAGTCATGAGCCCGGCTCTCCGGGTCGGGTACATGCTCGCGCCCGGTAACCTAGTGCCGCGCCTGGCAACGAAAATGACGGCGATCAACTGGATGACATCGCCGTTGATCCTGGATATTGCGAATTTCCTTATTCAATCCGGCCAGGTGGCGGAACAGGCCCGCGCGCTCGTCGAGATATGTAGCCGGCGGGAG
>JAIOYL010000044.1 GCA_021741195.1 Sneathiella sp.
ATCGAACTCAGCATGGGCATGTTCATCAATTCCGTGGTGGAAGGCAGCCTGAAGGATGCCTCCCGCCTTGGTCTGACGGGGCAGATTTCGGGAACGACGGGTAATAAGCAAGGACTCGTTGACATAATTAACGACGCCACCCTTGGGATGATCGGCCTGACAACTGACGACGTGACGACCCTTGTCTACGACGATTTTGCGAGTGTCGGTAAGGGCGAGCCTCTGGTAATAGATGTCAACGGCAACGGTAGTTGGGATGAGGCCGACGGCGATACCTTTACGGATGTAAATGGCAACCTTGTGTGGGATGAGGATCTGGGCGTTGCCGGGCTTGGCTCCGCAGGATCTATCGTTCTTTACACGGTCGAATATAACTGGAACTTCCTGAGCGGGCAGGTCATCCCGATCCTCGGAGGCATTATCCCCATGCGCGCTTCCATCGTTGTTCGCAATGAGCCATATACGACTGGTGGCTCCGGCTCAGGTACTTAACATTATGTCGTCGTCTTTGCACCGGAGTTTTACAATGAAGAAGATGCTTATTGGCATATATGACCGGCTTGAAATCTGGGTCTTCTCATTCGCCCGCAATCACCGCGGCGTCGCCATGGTCGAATTCGCGATGATTTTGCCGCTATTGATGCTTTTGGCGGGGGGAAGCTTCGAGGTTGCCCGCTATGCCCTGATGACGCAGAAGCTGGACCGGATCGCGGCAACGCTCTCGGACCTTATCGCCCGCTCCGACGTTGAAGATATTACGGAGGCAGAAATCTCGAATATTGTCGATTCCGCTCTCTACATGGCGCAGCCCTTTGATATCAGCAGCGGCAGCATGGTCGTCCTGACGTCGGTCCAGGGGCGGACAGGGCAGGCGCCGGAAATTCTGAGCCAGCGGGTTGACGGTTCCATATCCGGTGTAAGCAGCCCCATCGGCAGCACTGTTGGCGGCGACGCGACGCTTCCTGCCGCCTTTCCTGACGCCGGGTCCGGCGAGACGCTGGCAGACGGCGAGGCGCTAATTATCGCTGAAGTTTATTATGACTACAGCCCGTACCTGACGGGGAGCATGGGATTTTTTGGTGACATGCTGCTTCGCGCGAGGGCCTATTTCCGTCCGCGCTTTACCGATACCATCACATTCCCGGCGTCGCCATAAGCGCCATCGCAGCGGATGACCCGCCGCCGCCTTCTTAACAGAGGGCGGTTTTTTTTATGCCCGAATGATTAGCGGCCCATTGGAGGTGGCGGGGCGTCCCCCGTGGGCGCGCCGGAACTAATCGGGGAAGCGCGCGGCTGGCAGAGTGAGACGTTATGTTTTTGGGCAGTGGTGAGCCACCGTCTTGTGTCGCAAGCGACGGAGAACAGAGGCTCCATTTCCTACAGATAGCACCCCCGTCAAAGGTGCGGAATAAAAGCGGACAGCGACGAGAGCACGGGGCGGTGAGGGAGAAGGGAGAATAATCAGGCATGAAAAAGAGCGGTGGCCGAAACCACCGCTCTTTTTCATATCTCTCCCGCCTATTTCGAGATGCGCAGGTTGCTCAGTTCCTCACCGATCGTGTTGAAGTGATCAAGCAATTCATCTGCGGTAGTTGCAACAAAGGCATGTTTGGCCGACGTGGCGCAGTTTTTCATCATGGTGGAATCTCCGTCGACGAGGAGGACCGTATAGATGATGATTCCTGCAGCTTTCATGCTAGTGCACACCTGGCTGGTCTTCGTGTTTTCCATACCTGCGTAGCCCCAGGTTTTCTCGGAAAGATATCCACTTCCATTTGTATGATAGAGGGAGTTATATCCTGCGTCTCCTTCTTCAATTCCCTCTTCTTCCATCCGTGAGAACCCGTTATAGAAGCTGCTCGACATAACGTTCTGGCCGTCGGTCATCAGAATGACGACCTTGTCCATATATAGCTCGCCATCGTTAAGTGGAAGGGCGGAATAGGGGGCCGGGTTCTCCGGGTCGGTTATGGTATCGGTCGGTAAATTTATAGTTGAAGACCCGTACCAACGCCCGTTCCAGCGGTGCGAGATGGCGCGCCAGCCCCAGACCAGACCGATGTTTACAGACGTTCCAGAGCTCGACGCAATCATGTCTTCGATGCTTGCCTTGATGGTCGTCTTTTCGGCCGTCAGCGGCAGGATAGGCGGCAGACATTGCCTGTTCGGGCTTCTGCTTCCGGAACTGGTTACGCCGTAAGTTTTCCACTTATTGTTATTATTATACCCTTCGGACGAGCCGTAAAAAAACGGTACGAAGTCGTTCGCGGGTGGATCATCGGTCATATCCACGGTACCGCCGTTAAGGTCGCCGCGCATTTCAACGCAACCTTTCCAGCCATAGACCGTATCGTTAACACTATCACCCGTGACATCGCGGAGGAGGGCCGTGTTATTATAGTTGTCAGCCGTGAATATGCTCGTGCTGTTATTGAGAATGTTGGTTTTATACGCCGCTTTCAGAAAATCAATATTCTGCGGTCCGACATTCACCTGTGTTGTATAAGGGACAATTCCGACCCAGAGTTTGTCCCGTATTTCATCCTCATTATACAGGATATCAATCAGGTTCTTGGCGGCTGTTTTCAAAACCGCGATACGTGAACTTGTACCGAGGGATGTTGTCATTGATCCCGTATTATCCAGAACCAGAACCAGTTCCATACCGCGGTTGTCGCGTTTGATCTCGGTATTGGCGCCGAGGGTCAATTCCGGCTGGCCAAGGACATTCATGAAGGTCGTGTTCATGTTGGCATTGACGGAGAGCGTGATGTTTTCCTTTGTTGAATCCCAGGTAACGGTCGTCGCATTCATGGTGATGGGGGCGGTGCCCATATAGCCCGACGGAAAATTGGCATCGAAATATTTCTGGGCGTCGGCATAAATTTCGGCGTCCGTCGAGAAAATATTACGGCCCACCGCGAGCCCTGCGGCATCGAGCGCCGTCGAGAGCTTTGATTTCAGAACATAGGCGCGGCCCAGGTCGATGGAAAGGCCAATTGCCCCAAAGATCGGAATAGCAAGAAACGCGACGATCACAGCGGAAACGCCGCGATTGTTATGAGCGAAACTTTTAAGGGTCCGGCGAAGCGAACCGAAAGTAAATCTCTTGTTCATGCTGGTACCACTATTCAAAATGACAAATTCGGTGATACCAATATCCAAGAAAATTCTTAACGATGGCTAAAGAACAAAGATCAATTTCGATAAAATTTTCTTTACTGAAAAATTCGGCTATTTTTTATTTATTTAAATTGTTCCTGCAATCTTATTTATATAATAAGTAAAAATACAACAATAATAAATAAATACATATAATAAAAACCAATAATTTTGAAAGTTGAATATTATTTTTAGAAAAATTTTATCGTTTTTTAATTGCTACGGTCTTTCGGAAAAAAGCCACTTCTTTAACTATTGATTAATTAATTCCGGTTTAAATGTCCGTCAAGGCGCGAGGCAAGACGAACTTGGGAAGCGCTTTATAACTTTAAGGGGCTTTTCAGGTTGCGGTTATTTCGCGGGCTAAAAAGTCTAGACACCAACGGGTCAAGAAAACCTCGCGGGGTTGAAAACCAAGTTTTGTTTAGTGTCAGGAAATCGTTCCTGGACTTTTAGGAGACTCAAAATGTTTAAAGTAATCCGTTCTTTTGTAAATGACGAGTCTGGTGCGACGGCTATCGAATATGGCCTGATTGCCGCCCTCGTCGCTCTGGTAGGTGTTGTCGCATTTACGGCTCTCGGAACCACAATTATGGCCGCTTTTGACGAAGTCGCTAGTAAACTGTGTAACGGTGCCGGTGGTACTTACACCGCTTCTACCTCGAATGCAGCCGGTAGCTGTGCTATCTAGTAATCTGACAGTTTGATTATGGAGGTAACGTTTCTTTGCGAAGTACGTTACCTCCACTTTCCCCAAGCAATATACGACGGTTTCCAAAAAGCTTTAAGTGATTATGGAGGTTGCTATGATTAAGGTTGTTGAGTTTTTTGCCGATGATTCAGGGGCGACAGCAATTGAATACGGTCTTATAGCATCTCTTGTTGCAATTATTGGTATCGTTGCGTTCACGGCATTGGGCAATACTATACTCACTTCATTTACGAGTATTACGGAAGATTTCTGTGTAGCAATTGGCGGCGCTTTCTCGCTGACTGCTGACGGTGCAGACAGCTGCACTTTAATTTAGAGCGACTCTCTTCCTCCGTTTTTACCACCAAATTCACCCCAAATTTTAGCCAAATATTGCGCGAATTTTCGCGCATTTTTTGCCGCAAAACTCCCGCTTTCACTGAATAATTTAGCCTGTAAAAAGCGACAAATTTAACCGGAAATTAAGGTCTTGCGGGCTATCCTGTCAGTCAATTGAAACATGATGGAATTAGCACCATGGCGCGAAAAATTATTTTGATCGTTTTTGCACTCCTCATTACCGGATCGACTGTCTGGTTTGTGCGCAACTGGGTCGGCCATCGGAACAAGGCGGTTGTTGAAACCGCCGCCCCGGCCGCGCCGGTCGAACAGAATGTCAAGATTCTCGTCGCCGCCACAGACATGCCCGCCGGCACCCTGGTGCAGGAGCAGCATTTGAAATGGCAGCCCTGGCCGGAAGGCGACGATGTCGAGGATATGTATGTCGTTGAGAAAGTTCGTCCGATGGATGAATTTATCGGTACAGTAGTACGGCAGGGTGTTAGGGCGGGCGAGCCGATTACAGATTCACGCCTCGTCAAACCGGGCCAGAGCGGCTTTCTCGCGGCCGTCCTCAATCCCGGCAAACGCGCCGTGTCCATTCCTATTGATATGACTTCCGGTATCGCCGGGTTCGTCTTTCCGGGGGACCGGGTGGATGTGATCCTGACCCATAATATCGTCAAGGAATCTGAAGTCGAAGGCGAAACCAGCGGTGCCCGCCGGGCGAGTGAAACCATTCTCACCGATGTCCGCGTTGTCGCCATGGATCAATCAACCAATGATCAGGTACAGGAAGCATCAGTTCATCGTGTCGCGACCCTCGAGGTCACGCCAAAGGGCGCGGAAATTGTCGCGGTGGCGAAAGAGCTTGGTAATTTGTCCTTGTCGCTTCGCGCCCTTGCGCGCGTTGAAGATCCGAAGAAGAGCACGTCCGGTAAAGTTGCCTTCAAGCCCGAGCGGGGCCGGGGGCATACCTGGGACAACGAGGCAAGCGCCCTGATTACAGGCGGATCGCCGCGCACTGGAATACCCACAACAGTCATTAACGTCGTACGCGCTGGCGCCGCCAAGCAGAAGCTGTTCGACTAAGGAGTAGTTTCAATGCTGACAAGACTTTTGCAACCATTAGCCGTAATCGGCCTGGGATTGGTGTTGGCGATTACCGCTCCGACGGCGACCCGCGCGGCGCAGGTTATCAATTCCAAGGGTGATATCCTGGCGCTGACGCTGAACTCTGGCAAGCTGGTCCAGCTTGATCAACCGGCGTCTTCCGTCTTTATCGGAAATCCGGAACTTGCCGACATCCAGGTGCAATCACCGACGATTATCTATGTTTTCGGCAAGGCGACCGGCAATACAAACCTGTTCGCGTTGGACAGCAAGGGCCGGGTTTTACTGAATTCGCCCGTTTCCATTACCCATGATGTGACGTCACTCAATGCGGCGCTGCATGATATAAGTCCGAACGGTGGCCTCAGGGCGCGCTCGACGCCGACAGGCATTATGCTGACGGGAAACGTCAGATCCGCCGCACAGTCGGAAGACGCCCGCCGCATGGCCGCGCTTTATCTCGGCGGCGGTACTGTATTTAACCGGATTCATGTGGCGGGCGCGATGCAGGTTAACCTGCGGGTGCGCATCGCGGAAGTCTCGCGCTCCGTCACGAAGCAGTTCGGGGTGAACTGGGAAGTCTTCGGCCGGATTGGTGATGGTTTCCTGGGCTTTGCGACACCGACTGATATTGTTGGCGGTGCGGCGACCGGCATTACCCGCCTCGGCTCCGGAACGAACTTTGTCTCGGGATATGCGGATAAAAACGTCGATATCCTGAATGTCGTGGATGCACTGGACGAAGAAGGGTTGCTCACGGTTCTGGCCGAACCCAACCTGACCGCCTTGTCAGGTGAAACAGCGGATTTCCTTGCAGGTGGTGAATTTCCGGTGCCGGTTCCCCAGGAAAATGGCGCCGTCACCATCGAATACAAGCCCTTTGGTGTGTCACTTGCCTTTACGCCGACAATTGTCGATGGCGACCGTATCAATCTGAAGGTAAGGCCTGAAGTCAGCCAGTTATCGTCCAAATCGGCAATCAATGTCGGCGGTGTCTTCGTGCAATCCCTGTTGACCCGCCGCGCGGAAACGACGGTGGAGCTTAACAGCGGGCAAAGTTTCGCGATTGGCGGCCTCTTGAACAATGATGCCAACAATAACGTCTCCAAGACGCCGTTACTGGCCGACATCCCGATTCTCGGCGCCCTGTTCCGCTCATCTTCCTTTCAGCGGAATGAGACGGAATTGCTGATCATCGTGACGCCTTATCTTGTCAAACCGTCGAACGCCCGGATCGCGGAGCCGTTGGACGGCTACATTCCGCCAAATGACAAGGATCTGTATCTCGACGCCGAGCAGTTCAAGCCGACCTTGGGCGAGAAGCCGTCGGCTGCCGAGCCTTCGACAACCACAACTGCGAAAAACGACGTGAAACTCGTTGGCCCAGCTGGCTTTATATTGGAGTAGACCTCATGCAGCGAACAATTATTGGAAAGTCCGTGACCTGGACAAGCGTTCTGGTGCTGGGTGCTTTATTGACCGCCTGCTCGTCAAGCGGTTTGCCGGGCAGCGATTTTAAGGAAACCGCAACAACCCAGAACGCGATGCTGGACAAGAAAATCAATGTCGAACGGGTAACGCCAACGGTGGTCGTTAATTTCGCCACCGGCCGCGCCGGCATGAATGATCTGGAAAGGGGAAAGCTGCTGGGCTTTATCGAGGCGCAGCAAATAGGTTTCGGTGAAAAAGTTGAAGTTGAACTGCCGCCATTCCAGGGAACCGGCGGGCTGAGCGAGCAGCGATTTGGTGGATTGGCCGCGTACCTTCAGGAGCGGGGATTTGCCGTCACGCCGAGGGTAACCAATGAGACCGCCGAAAATTCCTTACGCGTTTATTTCGTCAAATATATCGCAACCGTCGATCCGATCTGTGAGCAAGGCTGGTACAAGCCCAAGCATCTCGGTCATGAAAACCTGCCGCTCCCCTTCATGGGATGCTCGACGGCGTCAGCGCTTGCCGGAATGGTGGCCAATCCCAAGGATCTGGTGGATCCGGCAGCAATGTCCCCGGCGGACGGTGAACGCGCGGCGAAAGCCATCGAAAAATACAGGTCCGGAGCCGGATCAGGTTCAACCGCCGCATCAGGCCAGTAAGGGAGTCTATTGATATGGCGAAATCAGCTTCAAATTTGAGCACGCTTTTCGGAACGGCGATCTGTGAAGATTTTATGGCCTTCGTCGACGACGAAAAGTCCCTGGAGGTCAGCCGCGAGGTCTGTTCGGCACTGGATTTTTCGAATGATGCGACCCAGGACGGCGGCATCACGGCGGCCCTGAACAGGATTGAGCCCGGAAATTCCCCAAAGGTGGTGCTGGCCGACATCAGCAAAAGCGCCGATCCGGATGGCGACATAACTCGCCTGATCCGCAAAATGGGTCCCGACAATACGCTCATCATTCTTGGCACCTCCAATGACGTCGGCGCGTTCCGCAAGATGATTGCCCTGGGCGCCAGGGACTATCTTGTCAAACCTCTGACTGTTGAAGTCCTCAAAGATGCCGTCGAGAATGTCGACCGTCAGTCGCTGGCATTGCATGCCGCGCAAAGCGGACGGCTGACTGTTCTGGTCGGGGTGCGCGGGGGGGTCGGTGCAACGACGATTGCCACCAATCTTGCCTGGATAATGGCCAATGAGGAAAAGCTCCCGACAGCGCTTCTGGATCTGGATCTGCATTTCGGAACGACGACACTGTCTCTCGATATCGAAACAGGTGGCGGCTTCCGCGAAGCGCTTGAAAACCCGCACCGGCTCGACAAGCTGTTCCTGGACAGCGCCATCGTCAAGGATGGCGACCGTCTGGCGGTATTGGGAACCGAGGAGCCGATCGACGAGCTGGTGGAAATCAGCGAAGAGTCAATTGATGCCCTGATCGGGGAGATCAGTCAGGACTATAATCAGGTTATCGTTGACCTGCCGCGGCATCTGCTGCCGACCCAGGGGGCGCTGCTGGCGTCCGCTGACACGGTTATCCTCGTCTCTGACCAGTCACTCGCCGGTATCCGCGATATCAACCGGATTACGCAGGCGATGACCTCCCTGCAGACGAAGGGCCGTATCCTCAAGGTTGTCAGCCGGGTCGGGTCCGACCGGGCGGCGCAGGTTTCAAGGGCCGACTTCGAGAGGGGTCTGAACGAGAAGATCGATTATGTGATTCCGGAAGAATCAAAGACACTGACTATTTGCGCCAATGCCGGTAAAGCAATCGGTGAGGTTGCCCCCAAGTCGCCGATTTCGAAGGCTCTGAGAGAATTGTCGGCTGAAGTCTCCGGTTTCGTCAAGCCGCAGAAAAAGAGCCTGTTCAAGATGGTTCCAGGGGGCAGGAAAAAGAAAGAAGTGGGGCGTAAAAGGTGAGTTTATGGCGTTCATCCTCGTCGGAAAGTAAATCCAGGGCCGCCTCGGCGGCTCCCGGTGCGGCTGAACCGAAGGCAACCGATCTTCTGGCAATTTTTTTGCCCGAAGTAATGGATAGCCTGTTGCCGAACATCGACGTGAATGAAAACCGCTCCTCTGTTGCACAATCCGTAAAGGCCTTCCTGACCGAGGCGATGAAACGGAAAAAAATAGATATTAACGTTCTCGAGCAGCGGACCTTGGTCAATGACCTCACCCTTCGCCTTTGGTCCGAGATCGATAAGAAAAAAGCCGCTAACGGTGCTCAAAACCCGGATTTTGCCGCTTCAGCGCCCGGGATGAATGGCGCGTCAGGCGCGTCTGAGTATACCCAGATCCTGGAAGAAGGAGTCACCGTTTTTGGCGCCGACCCGGATGCGCCGGTTGAAGTAAGGGCGGCGTTCGAGCAGCCGAACATCATTGAAAGCAATTCCTCTCATGACGAGGACGACGACGTAATTGAACCCGTCGTGCCGTTGGCCAAAACCGTGACGGAAGAAAAGGAGGACGATAACGACAAGTCGTCTTCGCTTTTCAATTTATCAATGGCGCCGGAAACGACCGGTAAACCGATTAACGCTCATCTGGAAGGTATCAAGTCGGTCATCCAGCCATTGCTGATGGAGCGAATTGACATCAGCGCCGCGGTGACGATGGATCGCCTGGATCTGGCGCGCGATATCTCCGACATCATAACGGATATCCTGATTGAGGAACGTATTCAACTCAATCAGCGCGAACAGCGGGAACTGACCGAGAGCCTGATGCATGATATGCTGGGCCTTGGTCCGCTTGAACCGCTGCTGGCGGATGATTCGATCACCGACATCATGGTCAACGGCCCCAAGCAGGTATACGTCGAGCAGAAGGGAAAGCTTGTCCTCTCCGACTGCCAGTTTCGCGACAACGCCCATGTGCTGACCGTCGCCAGCCGGATTGTCAGCCATGTCGGTCGCCGGGTAGACGAGACCAATCCTCTTGTCGATGCGCGCCTTGCCGATGGTAGCCGTGTCAATATTATCATTCCGCCGCTCGCGATCGACGGGCCTTCCATCTCCATACGTAAATTCGCGAAGCAGAAAATTACCCTTGACGTGATGGAGAAGACGCAGAACCTGTCACCGGCAATGGCGACCGTGCTCAGGGTCGCCGGGCGCTGCCGGCTGAACATCCTGATATCGGGTGGTACGGGGTCCGGTAAGACGACCATGCTCAACGCCATTTCGCAATTGATCGATCCGGGCGAGCGAATCGTCACCATTGAGGATGCGGCCGAGCTGCAATTGCAGCAGCCCCATGTGGTGCGGCTTGAAACGCGGACAGCCAACCTGGAAGGCGGCGGCGAGATTTCCATGCGTGACCTGTTGAAAAACGCACTGCGTATGCGGCCGGACCGGATTATCCTCGGCGAAATCCGTGGCACAGAGGCCATTGACATGCTTCAGGCCATGAACACAGGCCATGACGGCTCGCTCTCGACGATCCATGCCAACCGTCCGCGTGAGGCCCTGACCCGGCTTGAAAACATGGTCGGCATGTCGAGCGTCAATCTGCCGGCAAAAGCCGTACGGACACAGATTGCCTCCGCCATCGACCTGATCGTCCAGATCAGCCGTATGCGCGACGGCGTCCGGCGTGTCACCTATGTTTCCGAAGTGGTCGGCATGGAAGAAGAAGTGATTACCATGCAGGATCTGTTCTGGTACGAATTTCATAGTGAAGACAAGGGCGGCCGCTTGATTGGCGAGTTCAAGTCAACCGGTCTGCGCCCGCATTTCGCACCGCGCGCGGCCTATTTCGGTCTCGAGAAAATGCTGTTGGGAGCCATGTGATGTTTGATTCTTCAGGACCTGTCGATCAGATGACCATTATGCTGGTTGTTGGAGGGGCGACCCTCGTGATTTCGCTGCTGTTGATTTTTGCATTTGCGGGCGGCGAAAATTATTCACGCAGTTCGAACCGGCGGCTGACGGAGATCAGCCAGGGACAGAAGGTGACCGGCAAACCCCAGGCGCGCAACTCGGCACGCCGGTCCCAGGAGACAAGTGGCATCCGGATTGTCGACGCCTTGCTGAAGAAACTCATCCCGCATCCTGATCTGCTGAAAAACCGTCTTGAAAAAACCGGATTTAAAATCACTGTCTTCAGATATGCGTTGACGACGGGTGTCTTGATTATGGCGATTACCGGACTTGGTTATTTCCTCTACGACATGCCGTTATTTCTGGCGATCCCGGTTGGAATCGCATCCGGGTTGTTTTTGCCGCATGTTACCATCGGTTTTCTTGGTAAGCGGCGGGTCAACAAATTCATGAAGACCTTTCCCGAAGCCATAGAACTGATGTGCCGGGGCCTGCGCGCCGGCCTGCCGATCAGCGAGGCGATTGTTGTCATCGGCAATGATGCGCCGGATCCCGTGGGTAAGGAATTCCGCGGCGTTGCCGACGCCATGCGGGTGGGGCAGAGCCTGGAACGTGGATTGTGGGATGTTTCCAAGCGGATTGACGTCCCGGATTTCAAATTCCTGATCATCGCTATCTCGATCCAGCGCGAAACCGGCGGAAACCTCGCGGAGACGCTTAGCGGCCTTGCCAACACGCTTCGCAAACGTCGCCAGATCAAGTTGAAAATCAAGGCCATGTCCTCGGAAGCACGGGCCAGCGCCTGGATCATCGGCTCCTTGCCCTTCATCATGTTCATCCTGCTCTGGCTTGCCAATGACCAGTATGTGGGGACGCTGATCTCGGATCCGCGCGGCATGTATATGATCGGTGCCGGCCTGACGATGATTGCATCCGGCGTTGGTGTCATGGCCAAAATGGTCCGCTTCGAGATATAGGAGACAGAAATGATCGATATTGTGACATTGCTGCCCGACTGGATGCGCTCCGAAAATATTCTCGCCATGATCGCCGGGGCTGCCTCTTTCGCCGTGATCCTGATGATGTGGAATGCCTTTCTCGTCAAGGACGCTCTGCCGGGACGCATCAAGAATCTCGAGAAGCGGCGGACGAAGCTGAAAACAGATATCGTCAATGAAACCAAACAGCGCAGCAAGCTGATTGTTCGCGAAAACATGATGCATCGCGTGGTCAAGAAACTGCAGCTGATGCGGGGTGAGCGGGCGCGGGTCATGGCGGCGAAACTGGCAAAGGGCGGCTGGCGGTCCAAGGATGCGCTTGTGGCCTATCTTTTTGCCAAGATCTCCCTGCCGCTGCTGTTTGCGGCGCTGGCATCTTTATATTTCCTTGGAACAAATCCCTGGGACTGGAGCGTTCCGGTTTGCCTTCTGGCCTCGGTAGGCGCAGGCTTTGTCGGCTATATGCTGCCCGATACACTCGTCAAGAACCAGATATCCAAACGCTATACCCAGATCCGCAAATCGCTTCCCGACGCGCTTGACCTGCTGGTCATCTGTACGGAAGCCGGCCTCAACCTCGACAGTGGTCTCGACCGGGTCTGCCAGGAAATTGCCAATTCCTCACCGGAACTTGCGGACGAGTTCGGCCTGACCTCCATCGAGATCGGCTTTTTGCCGGACCGCAGGCAGGCGCTCGGCAATCTCGCCAGCCGCGTTGATTTTCAGGCGATGACGACGCTCGTCAATACGCTGATCCAGACAGAGAAATACGGTACACCGCTCGCGGTGGCCCTCCGCGTGCTCGCTGCGGAAATGCGCGAAGAACGGCTGATGAAGGCGGAAGAGAAGGCGGCGCGCTTGCCTGCCATCATGACCGTCCCCATGATCGTCTTCATCCTGCCGGCCCTGTTCATCGTTCTGATCGGCCCGGCCGTTCTGAAAGCGCTTGATGCATTCTCCCATGGCGGCTGATCCCGTCAGCAGAGGAGACGGCGGCTAATCTCGGCCAAAGGCCTCATGGAGGCCCACAGGTTCCCAAATCTTGGTAAATCTTACCCGCATCAGATTACCCCTGACGCCGGTTTTTTTTAATGGCTTTCCGCTGGGGGCTCAGAGGTTTACGAGGTGCTACAGGGGCTTCAGGGAATGTCAAAACCAGGGCTGTAGATTGGGCCGCTCGAAGAGTGTTTCAGGGGGCGCGGGTTTGCGTGCGACTTTAGGCCGTAAAAAAACGGGCCCCGAAATGATCCGGGGCCCGTTAGTTATTTCAGCCGGTTCTGATCTCTAGAGGGCGTCAAAGCCTTCCTTGAAATCGGCAATCAGGTTGGTATCGTTTTTGCCCGGTGCTTTCTTGCCGCCATCGACCATCCTCTGGTCAGGAGCGAGAGTGGGTGCCGGGCTCTGGGGCGCGACAGCCTTCTGTGCCGTGGGCATGAAGCATTCGAAATTGCGATCCCGGAGCGTCCCGCAGAGCCGCATGGTCTGGACCTTGTCAGAATAGCCGCCGATCTGCAGGCGATAGAACACGCCGCCCTTGTCGGCGCCGAGATCAACCTCATTGATAACCGGCGCTACGCCATCAAGAAGATCGACATTTTGCGTCTGCAGAATTTTCCAGCCTTTTTCCGCCTGCGCCTTTTCCTTGTAGGAGCCGATCTGCAGGAAATAGGCGCCACCATCCGGCTTGTAGGCGCTGATTTCGCCGTTAATCGGCATATTTCCCGGTACAAATGCGATTTTCGAGGCGACAGGCGCCGCAACTTCAGGTGTATCGGCGACAAATGGCTCTTCCGCGATCTCTGCGGGAGTGATTTTTTTCTCGGCCTTCATCTCCCTGGCTGGAGCGGGGGCTGGGTCCGCTTTCGCGACCGCAACAGGCTTACTTGTGTCATTCTTCGTTGAAACCATGGGTTCTGATTTGCGAGTGAAGGTTACCGGCTTCTCGTCCCGCGCTTCGGTCTTTGCGACGACCGTTGGTGCCACGGAGACAGGTTTCAATTCTTTCGCCGTTTCAGCTTTTGGCGTCGGAACCTGCGCCTTTGCCGTCACGACCGGCATCAGTTCTTTTGGACCGGCTGCTTTTTCGGGTTCCGCTTTCGCCATCATCACAGGCGCGGCGGGCGCCGGGACAAGGCGTTTTGGGTCCGCCATCGGCGCGGGCGCTTTCCTGCCTGCATCGGTGCTCAGTGTTTCGCGTTCCTGCCGGGCGACGATAATGTCTGGATTGACCGGCTCGCGGGGATCAGTATGGGCCGCCAGCCCCTCGGCAACGATCTTGTCATCGGAGGCCTGCATGACTTTGACCTGGTCACCGACGACGGCGGCCTGCGTGTCCGACGTAGTGTTCAACGCCGCGAAATAAAGCTCATTGTTGTGGGCATCCCTTTCGGAAAGATCCATCCGCGAATATTTCATCGCTTCACCGCTCTGGCCGGCGAGGCCATAGGCGAGCGCCAGGGTCTGGCGATGGTTTGCTGTTGCCCCCGGATCTGCGGTGACCACTTTCAAAATCGCAATTGCCTGCTCGGTTTTCCCGGTCAGCGCGAGCGAAAGGGCGAGATTACTTTTGTAATTCAGGTTATCGGGATCAATCTTGATCGCCTGTTTGTAATAGCCTTGCGCTTTTTCATGCTCGCCGGCCTTGTCATAGGAAACGGCCATACCGCCAAGGGCGGTAGCGTCATCGCCATTGACCGCCAGCGCGGCGGCAAAGGACTGGGTGGCAAGGTAGGGCTTTTTGAGCTGGAGCTGGCTGTAGCCTTTGCCGTGATAGGCATCCAGATTTTTTGAATCGAACGCCAGCACTCTGTCATAAACCGTCACGGCATCTTCCGCGCGTCCGGTTTTACGGAAGATTTCGGCAATTCTCAACATCGGAGCCGGATTTGTGGGCTGCGTCTTCGCCGCTGTGGCATACAGTCCGAGAGCCGTTGCGGCATCATTTTTCGTCCAGGTCCGGGCGGCGACCCGCATCAGGCTGTCAAATGACATCGTTTCCGGCGATTTTTGCTCGCTGGAAGCGCTGCTGACGGCGGCTGGTTTCTGCTCGGCAGGGTCTGCGGCAGCGGATTGGTCAGAGATGGTATTACATCCTGCGGCAACCAGGCCGGTCGTGGCGAGGAGTATTGTCCGAAGACTTGCGGCAAATCTTGTATGTTGCGGCACGGCTTTAGGCCTCTCTTTTAAATAAGACGAATCTACGCCTTAAATTAATGGTATCTTCCTTAAAAACGGTTAATGGATGTGCAAAATTGTCCTAAAATTGGCTATGCCGCCTAATCAATATCTTCGAGCCGGGCTTTCATCGCTTAAAGCCGCCGTCTTTTGATAGAAGGCGCTGGCTGCGCCGGATTTTCGGGCAATGATGGAGGCGCGCCATACCGCGAAACCTCAACCGGTTGCTGGTTTGTCACGCTCACGGCCCCCTTATAGGGACGATTTGCCGAAACCGCAGCGGGCGCGCGCGACCGGTCAATGAATTTATCGAATAAGCCCGAGCGGATCTGCTGCGGTAGCACCTCGAACAGCGCGATTGTATTTTCAAGCCCGATTCCACTGACGAAATTGGCGATGGCGATGGTCAGCAGACCGGTTCGAACCGTTCCGGCGTCAATCCCCTGTTGATTACAGCGCGCCAATGCGTCCGAAAATTCCTTTGCGACAATATTATTCATGGTATCCCTATTCATTCTCCTGCCTCCAACAATGGCGTCCTTTCGGGGCGCCGTCCAACTTGTACAGATAACGGCTGCCGGCGGAATTTGTGAAAAAGAGGGGGAGGACCATGCGCGCTCTATGGTCTCTGCCGCTTTGTGCCTATAATAGGGCAAACGGAAAGGATTGATGACGGACATTGGCCGCGCAAGGAGGATACCATGGAGGCCGACCTCGACAAATTTTCAAAGTTCGTGAAGGACAGCCGCTCGATTGTCATTTTCACCGGGGCAGGGATCAGTACAGAATCCGGAATCCCGGATTTTCGCAGCCCCGGCGGACTCTGGGAGAAACATCGTCCCATCGATTTTTCGGAATTTCTGGCGTCCGAGGAGGCAAGGCGCGAGAGTTGGCGGCGGAAATTCGCCATGGAGCCGGTTCTCTCGAAAGCGACGCCAAATAAAGGACATATGGCGATTTCTTCACTTTACGCGCAAGGAAAAATAGCGGCGGTCATAACCCAGAATATCGATGGATTGCATCAGGCTTCCGGAATCGAGGAGGAGGATGTTATCGAGGTCCATGGCAACACGACCTATGCCAAGTGCCTGAACTGTCATGAACGGGTGAGCCTGGACGAGGTCCGGGAGGTTTTCAGCATTGAGGAGACGCTTCCCACCTGCGGCCACTGTGGCGGTATCGTCAAAACCGCGACAATTTCCTTCGGCCAGCCGATGCCGGTCATGGAGATGCGGCGCGCCGAGGCGGCGGCCCAGGCCGCGGACCTGTTCCTTGCCATCGGCTCGTCGCTGGTGGTTTATCCGGCGGCAGACATTCCACTCGTGGCGAAACAGGCAGGGGCCCGGCTCGTTATTCTCAACCGCGAGCCGACACCACTCGACCGTTTTGCCGATCTGGTGGTGCAAGGTGAAATCGGCGAAACACTTGAATATGTCACAAAACTGTAAAACAACGGTATCATATACAGAGAGGGTAATGGCGCGCTGACACAGCATATCTTTGCGAGAATTCAGAATGTATAATAGTAACGGTTACTTATGGAAAATGCTGCTGTTTATTTTGGTGGCGGCGCTGCCCGTTGCAATTGTTGCATTTTGGTTACTTAGCCATGACCTGATCATTATCGACTATGTTTTCCTGCTGATCGTGGCCGCCATTTTGCCGGCCTTTCTTCTTTATACAAAACTCGTCCGCGAAATGCAGGCAGTAGCCTTCCGCATGGAGCGGGCGGCGGTTATGTCACCGCTGGAAGGAGACGGGCGCGGGAGCTTGCGTTCCGGCCTGTTGCCGGTCGATAACCTGTTCCTGGCAATGCAGCAATACCGCCGGGTGTTGCAGCATATGCTGAAGGAAGCGCAAGCCCGCCAGGATGAAGCGTCACTGTTGTTTGACATGCTGCCCGATCCGGTAATGGTGCTCGGGAGCAAGCGCCGCATCCGCCGCTCCAATGACGCGGCGAACCAGTTTTTCAATGTCGATCAAATGGAAGGCGAGGTGACGGCTTTCCTGCGTCATCCCGCGCTGCTGAAGGCGATCGACGCGGCTTATGAGGGGAAGGATCCGGAAAAGCGAATCGAGTTCACGATTTCCGACGTAATCCCGCGCTATGTCGCCGCCTACATCGTCAATCTGAAAGGCGAGAGCAGTGAGGGGCTGCGGCTGATCGTGACCCTGCATGATCTGACAGCGTCGCGGCGGATGCAGCAAATGCGCGTGGATTTCGTCGCCAACGCCAGCCATGAACTCCGGACCCCGCTCGCCATCCTGATCGGTGCCCTTGAGACCCTGATCGGCCCGGCGCGCGACGATCTTGCCGCGCATCAGCGGTTTTTCACGATGATGCAGGCGCAATCCTTGCGCATGTCGCAGCTGATCGACGATCTCCTGTCGCTTTCGCAGATCGAGATCAATGAGCATAGCCGTCCGTCCGGCCGCGTCGAGATGGCGAAGGTCCTGCAAGGCGTCAGCAGCCTGATCCGGGCGAAATCCGCGGATCTCGGCAAGACGATTAGCCTCAAATTGCCGGAAGAGCCCGTCTGTGTGACCGGGGATTTTGACCAGCTCACTCAGGTTTTTACCAATCTTGTCGACAACGCCCTGAAATACAGCCGTGAGGATAGTGAGATCATTGTCGAGGTCACAACCGCGGGCAAGGAGGCCCATGTGGCCGTGATCGATCAGGGGGAGGGAATCGCGGAGGAGCATATTTCGCGGCTGACCGAGCGGTTTTACCGGGTGGATAGTGATCGCAGCCGCAAGCTCGGCGGAACCGGGCTAGGTCTTGCCATCGTCAAGCATATCGTGAGTCGTCATCGCGGGCATCTGGAGATCACTTCGGTTGTCGGAAAGGGATCTAAATTCTCGGTTAAATTGCCTATTTCGGTCTCATAAACGTGAGTTTTCCTCACTTTCTTGACTGTAACATTACTGTCATAAATCTGTAGTATTTCTGTCGTGAATGAAGAGCATTGTCCGCCTATCGGCAGAGATTGCTGTCGTATTCAATTAACGGAGAATGAAACGTGCTCAACAAAACTTTCAGCCTGGCAATGGTCGCGACGGTCGCATCGGTTGCCTTTGCAGGGCAGGCCCTGGCCCGCGATCAAATCAGAATCGTCGGCTCTTCGACAGTTTTCCCCTTTTCAACAGCGGTTGCAGAAGCATTTGGCAGTAGCGGAAAGTTCAAAACGCCGGTTGTCGAAAGCACTGGTTCAGGCGGCGGTCTGAAGCTGTTCTGTGCGGGCGCAGACCTTAACACGCCCGATATGACCAACGCATCACGCCGCATCAAGAAATCCGAAGTCGAAAACTGCGCCAAGAACGGTGTGGCCGACATTACGGAAGTCAAGATCGGCTTTGACGGTATCGTGCTCGCCAACTCGAAAACAGCTGCACCGCTGAACCTGACCAAGAAGCAGATCTTCATGGCGCTTGCCAAGCAGGTTCCGGTGAACGGTAAGCTGGTCGATAATCCCTACAAGACCTGGAAGGACGTTGATCCGTCACTTCCCGATATCCGGATCGAAGTTCTCGGCCCGCCCCCGACCAGCGGAACCCGTGACGCCTTCGTCGAGCTTGCCATGGAAGGCGGCGCCAAGGAGTTTGAAATGCTGGCTGAGTTAAAGAAGGCCGACAAGAAGGCTTTCAAGGCAGTAGCCCATACTGTTCGTGAAGACGGCGCCTATATCGAAGCGGGCGAGAATGACAACCTGATCGTCCAGAAACTGGAATCCAATGCCGATGCCGTCGGCATCTTCGGGTTCAGCTTCCTCGACCAGAATGCCGACAAGCTTCAGGGCGCCATTGTGGGCGGTGTTGAGCCGACGTTTGAGAATATTGCCGATGGCAAATACGGCATTTCCCGCTCCCTTTTCTTCTATGTGAAGGACTCCCATGTCGGCCAGGTGCCGGGCATAAAGGAATTCATTGCTGAATTCACCAGCGAAAAAGCCTTTGGCGAATATGGCTACCTGACGGAAAAGGGCCTGATCCCGTTGACGGAAGCGGAGCGTGAAAAAGTCCGCGCGGACGCTATGGCTCTGGTGCCCTTGAAACTGATGTAATCAGTAGATGCAGGAGCGGATGGCATATATGTCATCCGCTCTTTCTCGTCCCCATGTCCCAGTAAGCGCGAAAAGAAACAGACATGAGTTTTTATCCTCTTCTTATCGTTCTTTTGCTGATGTCCGCTGTCGGATATTGGTTCGGCTCGAAAAAGGCGCTTAGCGCGGTTCGCAAATCCTCGAACTTCATCACGCCCCGGCCACACCAGTTCGGGCTTTACGTGGTTATCTGGGCCCTGGTTCCGCCGGTTTTTCTTGGGGCGCTGTGGCTCATGCTCCAGATGACGCCGCTTCAGATGGAGGCGGGGACCACGCAGCAGATCGACCGGATTTTCTTTCCGGTGCTTGTCCTTCTTGCCGCCGGTGCCGGGCTTTATCTCTCGATCCTGCGGATCAATCCTGACCTCCGGGTGCGCAAGACGATTGAGGGGCTGGTCTATATTATCCTCATCCTTGCCTCGATTGTGTCTATCCTGACGACGCTCGGCATTGTCCTGTCGCTCCTGTTCGAGACGATCCAGTTCTTCAAAAAAGTGCCGATGACGGAATTTTTCTTCGGTCTGAACTGGAGCCCGCAAACCGCCCTTCGCGCCGATCAGGTCGGCTCTTCCGGATCTTTCGGCTCGATTCCGCTGTTTACCGGCACATTGCTGATTACCTTTATCGCCATGTGTGTCGCCGTGCCGCTCGGACTCTTAAGCGCCGTTTACATGACGGAATATGCGTCCGGCAAATTCCGCGCGGTGGTCAAGCCGCTGCTTGAAATTCTCGCCGGTATCCCGACGGTGGTTTATGGGTTCTTCGCCGCACTCACGGTCGGTGTGTTCTTCCGCGATGTCGGCGACTCCATCGGGATCGATATCGTCTCGGAAAGCGCCCTTGCCGCCGGCGTCGTCATGGGAATGATGATCATTCCTTTCGTCTCCTCCCTCAGTGACGATATCATTATGGCAGTTCCGCAGTCCTTGCGGGATGGTTCCTATGGTCTCGGCGCGACGAAATCGGAGACCGTGCGCAAGGTTATCCTGCCTGCGGCTCTGCCGGGTATTGTCGGCGCCGTCCTGCTGGCCGTCAGCCGCGCTATTGGCGAGACGATGATCGTGGTGATGGCGGCAGGGTTCGCGGCTAACCTGACCGCCAATCCTCTGGAAGCGGTGACAACGGTCACTGTACAGATCGTCGGGCTTCTGGTCGGCGACCAGGAATTTGACAGTGCCAAGACACTGGCCGCCTTTGCGCTCGCATTGGTACTCTTCGCCGTTACCTTGACCTTGAATGTTATCGCATTGATAGTTGTTCGCAAATATCGGGAAAAATATGACTGATACTCAAAATGACGTCGAGGCCACGGGCTGGAGATCGGATAAGTTCATTGCCGGACTGGCCAAGCGCAAGCGGTCGGAACGGCGGTTTCGCCTGACGGGCCTGCTGGCTATCCTGACGGCGCTGACATTGCTGGGCATCCTGCTGTTCAGCATTTTCAGCACGGGATATACCGCCTTCATTCAGACCTATATCACGCTCGATGTGACTTTTTCAGAAAGCGTTATCGATAAGAACGGCGCCCGCGATCCGGCGGAATTGCGCGCGGCCAACTACAACAGGCTGGTGCAGGATGCCTTGCGCAAGAAATTCCCCGAAGTCACAAGCCGGGGGGACCTGCGAACCCTGTTTAGCCTTGTCAGCAATGATGCCTCGCAAACACTTCGCGAGATGGTGGAAAAGGATCCGGGCCTGATCGGCAAGACTGTCCCGGTCAGGCTGCTTGCCGGTGATGACGTGGATATGGTCCGCAAGGGGTATATTGACCGGGAATCGGCGGAAGAGGACCGGCGCGTCAAGAATGAGGAACTCGTCTGGCTTGACGCACTTTTGAAGGAAGGCGCCGTATCCACCCATTTCAACAGCGGTTTCTTCACCAATGGCGATAGCCGGGAACCGGAAAAAGCCGGTATTGCCGGGGCAATGGTCGGGTCGTTCTATACCCTGATTATCACCATGATCATTGCGTTTCCCATCGGTGTGATGACGGCGATATATCTTGAGGAATTTGCGCCCAAGAACAAGCTCAATGATCTGATCGAGGTCAATATCAATAACCTGGCAGCGGTTCCCTCCATCGTGTTCGGTCTGCTGGGGCTTGCAATTTTCCTGAATGTCGCCCATTTGCCAAGATCAGCGCCCCTTGTCGGTGGCCTGACCCTGGCGCTGATGACGCTGCCGACGATTATCATCGCCGCCCGCGCCGCCATCCGCGCGGTTCCGGACAGCATTCGTCAGGCGGCGCTTGGTCTCGGCGCATCAAGTCAGCAGGCGGCGTTCCATCATATCCTGCCACTCTCCATGCCCGGAATTTTGACAGGAACAATTATTGGCCTGTCGCAGGCGCTCGGCGAAACAGCGCCCCTTCTGATGATTGGCATGGTCGCCTTTATCGCGGATGTTCCGTCGACTATTTCGGATCCGGCGACAGTGATGCCGGTTCAAATTTACCTCTGGGCGGACAGCTCGGAGCGCGCCTTTGTTGAAAAAACCTCCGGGGCCATCATGGTTTTGCTCGGGTTTCTAATATTGATGAATGCATTTGCAATCGTACTTCGCAAGAAGTTCGAGCGCCGCTGGTAGAAGGAAATGAACGTGCAGATCCAAGTTCAAGATAAAATGCGGTCCCAGGCGGGAGCAGCTGAGGAAATAATAATCTCGACACGGAATGTTGATGTTTTCTACGGAGATAACCAGGCGCTGAAGAAAG
>JAIOYL010000045.1 GCA_021741195.1 Sneathiella sp.
GGTGCTGTCGACGGTCCCCTCAATCGCATCATAGCGAACGCCCTCGATCGTGAGGCCCTTCGCGAGTTTCGCCATGTCGGTGTCGCGTGGATGACCATGAACCCGGACCCGGTATTTCCGCTTCCAGCCGGTGGCCGGAAGTTCCAGTTTGCGCGCAAGCTCGCCGTCATTAGTGAGCAACAGTAGCCCTTCGGAATTCAGATCAAGACGACCGACCGAAATCACACGGGGAAGATCTTCGGGGAGTTTATCAAAAACCGTCTCCCGGCCTTTTTCATCTGCGTGACTGGTGACCAGTCCCGGCGGTTTGTGGTAGCGCCAGAGCCGCGGGCGTTCAAGCTTGGGCAGCTCCTTGCCGTCAACCGTGATCTTGTCCTGATCGGAGACAGTGAACGCGGCGCTGGTCAGCGTCTCGCCATTGACCACGACCCTTCCCGCGTCAATCCAGCGTTCGGCTTCGCGGCGGGAGCAGAGCCCGGCCCGCGCCATGCGCTTGGCGATCCGCTCTTTTGGGTGGTTTTCTTCTGTCATGAGTAATGGGTCCTGACCCTAAACGGCTGACGCCTTGATAAAGGCGTCGATAATCAGCCAGTCCCCGTTAGAGATCAAATATTCCGGATGCCATTGAACGCCCAGGCAGAATCGATAGCGCGAGTCTTCTATGCCTTCAATCACGCCATCCTCGGCGAGGGCATTGACGGTGATATTCGGGCTGATATCCTTGCCAGCCTGATGATGCGCGCTATTCACCGCAAGGGTATCCGTGCCGACGATGCGATGAAGCAGCGTGCCTGGGACAATCTTGACGGTATGGCCTGCCTCGGTACGCGGATTGGGTTGTTCATGGGCGAGCGGGTTGTCCACTTCATCCGGGATATGCTGGATAAGCGTGCCGCCAAGGATGACATGGAGCAGCTGCTGCCCGCCGCAAATGCCCAAAACCGGCTTGTCGGCCGCCAACATGGCTTGGGTGATATTTTTCTCGAATGCCGTGCGCCGGTCCTTAGTGACCACCGTATCGTGCCGCGTCGTTGCGCCGAACATGCCGGGATCTACATCGAAGGCGCCGCCCGTCACGACCAGCCCGTCGAGCCGCTCCACATAAGCAGCGACATGATCCGGTTCATGCGGCAACGCCATGGGCAGACCGCCACTCGCCACGACAACATCGGCGTAATTTTGCCGGAGCGCGTACCAGGGCATGTTTGAATAGCCGCCGGGCTCCTCCGAATCGAGGGTTATGCCGATAATTGGATAGTTCATGCCTTCTTTTAGTCTTCTCCCGTCTACAACTCAACAAGCCTGTTCGGATTGCGCCTAAAAAATAACGTCTGGTTTTCTTCCCGCTTGACGGGGGTCCGGCTAATTGCGAGTCTGGGGTCATGGATAATGAACTTGTCGACTTCATGGAAATCGCTCTAAACACCGCGGAATTGGCCGGGCACAGAGGGGAAGTGCCGGTCGGGGCCGTGGTCGTTGACACCAAATCTGGGCGCATCGTCGCCAATAGCGGTAACCAGATGATCGGCCGCAATGATCCGACCGCCCATGCCGAAATGCTTGCAATCCGGGCGGCAGGGAATATGGTTGGCAGTCAGAGGCTTGTGGACTGCGATTTATATGTTACTTTGGAGCCTTGCCCGATGTGTGCGGCGGCGATTTCGCTCGCGAGAATTCGACGGCTGTATTTTGGAGCCTATGATCCAAAGGGAGGAGGGGTCGAATATGGTGCGCGCATATTTGACCAACAGACATGTCATCACAAGCCGGAAATCTATGGCGGTATTCAGGAAGCCAAATCAGCGGAGCTGCTGAAAAATTTCTTTGAAACCCGGCGGTAAAAATTGAAAAATAGAAACTGGATCGAACAATAACAAAAAGGAACTGGGAATGATCTTCGAATATTCTGACAAGGTGAAAGAACTGCAGGGACGCGTGCAGGCATTTATGGACGAGCATGTTTATCCCAATGAGCATGTTTTTTATGAACAGGTTGCCGAAGGTGACCGCTGGCAGCCAACTCAAATTATCGAAGATTTGAAGGCGAAGGCCAAGGAAGCCGGGCTATGGAACCTGTTCCTGCCGGAAAGCGACCGCGGCGCAGGCCTCACTAATCTCGAATACGCTCCCTTGTGCGAAATCATGGGCCGGGTGACTTTCGCGCCGGAAGTCTTCAACTGCTCTGCGCCGGATACCGGCAATATGGAAGTGTTTGAACGCTATGCATCGGAAGAGTTGAAAGAGCGCTGGCTGAAGCCGCTACTGGAAGGCGAGATCCGCTCTGCTTTTGCGATGACGGAGCCTGCGGTGGCCTCGTCGGATGCAACCAATATTGAGTCGGAAATTACGCGCGATGGCGATGAATATGTCATCAACGGGACCAAATGGTGGACTTCGGGTGCCTGCGATCCACGCTGCAAAGTTCTGATCTTTATGGGGAAAACGGACAAGACCGCATCGTTGTATACGCAGCAATCGATGATCATTGTGCCGATGGATACAGCAGGTATCAAGGTCAAGCGCTTCTTGCCGGTTTTTGGCTATGACGATGCGCCGCATGGACATGCCGAGGTCGAATTCAAAGACGTCCGGGTTCCGGCAGATCATATGCTGCTGGGCGAAGGCCGCGGTTTTGAAATTGCTCAAGGCCGCTTGGGCCCGGGCCGTATTCATCATTGCATGCGTCAGATCGGCGTTGCAGAACGGGCGCTCGAAAAAATGTGCAAGCGGGCAAAATCGCGTGTCGCCTTCGGCAAAACCCTCGCTGAGCAGACGGTAACACTGGAACGCATTGCGGAATCACGTGCGATGATCGAGCAGGCGCGGCTCTTGACCCTGAAAGCCGCCTATATGATGGACACTGTCGGCAACAAGGCGGCCAAGGCCGAAATTGCCATGATCAAGGTTGTGGCGCCGAATATCACAGGCAAGATCATTGACTGGGCCATTCAGATGCATGGTGCAGGCGGTGTCAGCGACGATTTTGGTCTTGCAAATGCCTATGCCCATTCGCGGACCCTGCGTCTCGCGGACGGCCCGGACGAGGTGCATCGCAACCAGATCGGCCGGCTGGAGCTTAAAAAATACGACTGATGTGACAGACGCGACAGCTGTAACAAAATAGAAAAGCTTCCTTGGGGCGGGAAGCTTTTCTTATTTCCGGGAGAATATATTTCGTTAGGAAATGGCGCTGCTTTTCCTATATACAGGCTTGTTCCAGTTTATGAATGAGTTTGCGGGTTTAAAGAATGATTAAAACACTGGGTTGGGTAATGTTGGGCGTTATCGTGATCGTCGCCGGATTTCTGTACCGGTATGAAAGCTTGGACCCATGTGAGTGGTTGACCCAGGACCTGACGGCTCATACCGGCCTGAAGCCTATTGCCGGACTGGGCGACGCCGCCGGACTGATTATGGAGCCAACGGAGTGTATCAAACGCTGGGCGAATTTACGTATTGAGGATGCCGAAAAATAATCGGGCCGCCTAGGCCAGCAATTTTTCCTCAAACGGATAACGCGTCATATTTTCGTATCCGTCTTCTGTTATCAGAACCTGATCTTCCAGTTTCACGCCTTCGCCGCCACCTTTTACGCCGATATAGGCTTCGACGCAACAGGAACCAGGCCCTCGCCCCTCGGCTTGTGTAGATATTGCGTTTTATTTGCACCTATCTCCAAAGCAAGCGTATTTGACGGGATCCAAAATGGGGTATCATCGTTAAAACGATAACTGAAAACTAGGATAAGAAGTTACCTGAAGGGTAACATCTTATAGCCGTCTTTCGACTTCCGCCCAACCAAGGGTGGCCAGCATGTTTGTAAAGGACGCATATTCTGCGCCAACTTTCGAACTTGAATTACCGTCAAGCCCACGCTTGTAAACGCCCTGTACAATCCCGGCGAGCCGGAAAAACGAAAAAGCCAGATAAAACTCCCAATTCTCGATCCCGTCGCGCCCTGTCCGTTTGCAGTAGGCTTCAATATATGCTTCCTCCGTCGGGATACCAGCTGCTGCGAGATCAACCCCGACAAGGCCTCCGTTGCTTGGATGCATAAAGTGATAATTCATACAGTTGTAGGCGAGATCGGAAAGCGGATGTCCGATGGTTGAAAGCTCCCAGTCGAGAACTGCGAGTACTTCCGGCTTTGTCGGGTGCAGGATCATATTCCCCAGCCGGTAATCTCCATGGACAATGGTACTTTCATCACTGTCCGGCAAATTTTCTGGGAGCCATTTGATCAGATTTTCCATTGCCTCCAGATTATCCGTCTGGGAGGCGCGGTATTGTTTCGTCCAGCGGCCGATCTGCCGCTCGAAATAGTTACCCTTTTTACCGAAATCCGAAAGACCGGCCACATCAATATCGACACTATGCAGTTTGGCAAGTGCATCATTCATCGCGTCATAGATTGCAGTGCGCAAATGCGGTTCCGTATTTGGAATTTCAGGGGCCCAGATAATTCGGCCATCCACCTTCTCCATAATATAAAAGGCGGTTCCGATAATACTGTCGTCCTCGCAAAGACAATAGGTGCGGGGAACAGGAACATCCGTATTCTGAAGCGCTGAGATAACCCTGTATTCGCGATCGACCGCATGGGCGGAAGGAAGCAGAGTCCCAGGCGGCTTTTTTCGCATTACATACTCGCGCTCGGGTGTGTGTAAAAGGAAGGTGGGATTGGACTGCCCGCCCTGGAATTGGCTGACCTGAAGCGGACCCTTAAAGCCGCCGACATTCTCCGTCAGGTAGTCGAACAGCGCGCCCTCCTTGAACTGGTGCATTGTTCGAACCGGGATGATTTCTATTCCGTCAGTCATATTTTCCCTATTTATATTCGTTTTATTTATCGGGAGGAGGGGCGTGGTTAAACGCCCTTTATGATTTTTTCCGCCTGTTCCCATCCGCGAATTGCAAGGGGTTCCACACGAACGGCGACGTCAGCCGCGTTTTTGTTCGACGCGGTGCCGTCCTTCACCCGGCCAACAATGCCTTGCAGAATGGCGGCGAGGCGGAACATATTATAGGCGGCATAGAAATCCCAGTTCTCAATGCTGTCGCGTCCAGTGCGCTCGCAATAGGCTTTCACATATTGCGCTTCTGTCGGAATGCCCAGCGCTGGCAGATCAAGACCGTTCAAGCCCCGGAAAAGCTCGGGCTCCAGCCGCCACGTCATGCAGTGATAGGAAAAATCTGCGAGTGGATGACCAAGAGTTGCAAGTTCCCAATCGAGAATGGCCGTTACGCGATGCGTTCCCTTGTCGAGAACGGTATTATCAAGCCGGTAGTCACCATGCACAATCGCTGTCTCGTCGCCGGGAGGAATGTTGTCAGGGAGCCAGTCCATCAGATTATCCATCGCGTCGATCTTTTCAGTTTCTGACGCGCGATACTGTTTGGTCCAGCGATTAATCTGCCGGGCGAGATAATCGGTCGGCTTGCCAAATGTCTCCAGGCCGACAGCTTTATAGTCCACCATATGCAGGGAAGCCATTGCCGCGTTCATACTGTCGAAGACGGCCACGCGGCTTGCCTTGGAATAGCCCGGAAGCGAGGGATCCCATTCGATATCGCCATCGACAAATTCCATGACGTAGAACATGGTGCCAATGATCCCTTCGTCCTCACAGAGGCAATAGGCTTTAGGCACAGGGACGTCGGTATGGGCGAGAGCCGATATTACACGGTATTCACGGTCAACGGCATGGGCGGAAGGGAGAAGTTTTCCGGGCGGTTTTCGGCGAAGCACATATTTTCTGCCAGGCGTCACCAACATATAGCTTGGGTTAGACTGCCCTCCCTTGAACTGGGCGACTTCCAGCGGACCGTTAAATCCGGCGATGTTGTTTTTCAGGTATTTCTCAAGAACGGCTAGGTCGAACTTGTGACGTTCCCGCACTTCCATGGTTCCAGAAAACTGGGCAGATTCTTCGGACATTTACGCCTCTTTTTGTAATTTTTTTCCCTGTATTTCGCGTTCAATCGCCCGCCAGCCGATATCCGATCGGCAGAAACCCTGCGGCCATTTAATCGCTTTCACGCCACTATACGCTTTTTCTTGCGCTTGTTTAACGCTTTTTCCAATTGCGGTAATTCCAAGCACCCGGCCTCCGGTCGCGAGAATTTTTCCGCCCTCCCTTTTGGTTCCTGCATGGAAGACGATAACATCGTCAATGGCGGCGGCTTCACCCAGTCCATTGATGACCGTGTTTTTCTCATAAGCGTCAGGATAACCGTTCGCCGCCATCACAACCAGGAGCGCAATTTCCGGTTTCCAGCGAAGCGAGATGTCTCGCAAGGTGCCATCCGCAGTCGCCATAAGAGCGGGCAGCAAATCACTTTCCAATCGCGCGCAAAGCACTTGGCATTCCGGATCGCCGAAGCGGACATTGTACTCAATTAACCTGGGTCCAGTTTCAGTGATCATCAATCCGGCATAAAGAACGCCGGTAAACGGTGCGCCGCGATCCTTCATAGCGGCGACCGTCGGCTTGATAATTGTTTCCAATGTCGCGGTAATCATCTGCTCCGTCATCACCGGTGCCGGGGAATAGGCGCCCATACCGCCGGTGTTCGCTCCCGTATCGCCATCGCCGACCGCTTTATGGTCCTGCGCGGTAGCAAGGGGAAGGATCGCATCGCCGTCCGTCAGGACAAAGAAGCTCGCCTCTTCTCCCGACATGAATTCCTCGATCACAATTTCGGCGCCCGCACCGCCAAATAGCCCGCCAAAAATCTCGTCGATTGTTTCATTCGCGTGTTCAAGCGTTTGCGCAATGATCACACCTTTGCCGGCAGCCAGTCCGTCCGCCTTAATTACGATCGGCAGGATTTGTGCCGCTACATAGGCCTTCGCCTCACTCGCATTGTCGAACCGTTGATATGCCGCCGTTGGAATGCCATATTCGCGGCACAGATCTTTCATAAAGCCTTTCGATCCCTCCAGTGCGGCGGCGGCGGCGCGTGGTCCGAAGCTTTTTATGCCAGCAGCGTCAAGGGCGTCCACGAGGCCCAGCACAAGCGGAGCTTCTGGACCGACGACGACGAAATCAATGGTCTTGCTGCGGCAGAAATCGATGATTGCCGGAAAATCTTCGACTTTTATGGATACGCAGCTCGCCACCTCTGCAATGCCGCCGTTACCGGGTGCGCAATAGAGGGTGCTGACCAGCGGTGATTTACTAAGGGTCCAGCAGAGGGCGTGCTCGCGGCCGCCGGAGCCAATTACAAGTATATTCATATTGTTTCGCACTAATTTCCTTTGAAGGATGGTGTAGAGTTTGTAGCATAGTGTGGCAACTGGCTAAATAACTTATGGGCAAAGCGTGTCAGAAAATCAGGATTTAGGCTCCTCCAATATCCACGAATACACGGTCAGTGAATTAAGTGGCGCGCTGAAGCGAACCGTTGAGGACATATTCGGCCATGTCCGGGTGCGTGCGGAAATTTCCGGGCTGAAGAGGGCGGCTTCGGGCCATGTCTATTTGTCGCTGAAAGATGACAAGGCGGTGCTGGACGGCATCATGTGGCGGGGAACTGCGGACAGGCTCAGCTTCCGCCCCGAAGACGGGCTCGAAGTGATCTGCACGGGGAAACTCACCACTTATCCAGGCCGCTCGAAATATCAGATTGTCATCGAGGCGATGGAGCCCGCCGGTATCGGCGCGCTGATGGCCCTGCTGGAGGAACGCAAAAGAAAACTTGCGGCGGAAGGTTTGTTTGACGCCGCCCAGAAGAAGCCGCTTCCCTACATCCCGGCGACGATTGGAGTCGTTACGTCGCCGACGGGGGCGGTGATACGGGATATCCTGCATCGATTGCGTGACCGATTTCCGACCCATGTGTTGCTCTGGCCAGTTCTGGTGCAAGGGGAGACGGCCGCATCGCAAATTGCGGCAGCGATACGCGGGTTCAATGCGCTGAAGGCCGACGGTGATATTCCGCGCCCCGATCTGATCATTGTTGCGCGCGGCGGCGGCAGCCTTGAGGATCTCTGGGCCTTCAACGAGGAGGAGGTGGTGCGGGCCGCCGCAGCGAGCGTTATTCCTCTGATATCCGCCGTTGGTCATGAAACCGATACGACGCTGATAGATTATGCCTCCGACAGGCGCGCACCCACGCCGACGGCGGCGGCGGAGATGGCCGTTCCGGTGCGCTCCGAGTTGATCGCCTATGTCGAGGATCAGGAGCGGCGCATCAAGCGGTCCTTGAGCCGGTCCATTTCGGACAAGCGTGAGCGTCTTGCCGGTCTTGTCCGGGGACTGCGTGATCCCAACTCCCTGATTGCGGAAAAAGTGCAGCATCTCGATCATCTGGAAAGCCGGTTGCGGCAATCCGTCCTGAACGGACTGTCCTTTAAAAAGCAGCGGTTTGCGGGGGCAGAGGCGAAATTGCGGCCGCAGCTATTGAGCCGATCGATGATACAATATGAAGAACAGCTTATCAACTTTGACCGCCGGATGAACGGGTCCATGGCAGTTAAGCAGGCGCGGGCGGCTGACCGGCTGAATGCAACGGTACGTTTACTTGAGAGTTTATCCTTTAAGCGTGTCCTCAAACGCGGATACAGCATTGTCTGGGGCGAAAAAGGAAAGCCTGTTGTGTCTGTGGCAAGCGCAACAGCCGGTCGTTCTGTCGAGGTTGAATTCGCAGACGGCAGGGCAGGGGCGATTTTTGCGGGAAATCCCGGCAGTGAACGCTCCGGTCAGGTGCCTGTGCGGAAGCAAAAAAAGCCGCCCGCCGGGAAACAGGGGCAGCTTCTGTGACCAGGTTCCTCATATCCGTTGTTTTACTCTGGATTTCCTCGTTCGCGTGGGCGGACGAGGTGATGCTGACGGGAAATTTTACCCAAGGCGGGCTGATTATTGGGCAGACTGAGCCCGGTTCCACTGTCATATTCGATGGAAAAGAGGTGGAGGTGTCGCCCTCGGGACGGTTTGTCTTCGGCTTTGGCCGCGATTTCAAGGCGACGGCGGATCTGGTTATCCGGCACAAAGACGGATCGGTAGAAAAGCGGGATCTCAGTATTTCCAGGCGTGACTACAACATCGAACGGTTAAGCGGATTGCCGCCTTCCAAGGTGACGCCAAGTCCCGAGTTCCTGGAGCGGATAAAAAAGGAAAATGCTGAAATTGCGCGCATTCGGGCTATCAATACACAAGAGGAATGGTTTCTTTCCGGCTGGCAATGGCCCGCCCAGGGACGGGTGAGCGGTGTCTATGGCAGCCAGCGGGTATTGAATGACATCCCGAAACGACCTCATTTCGGTCTCGATATAGCGGCGCCGGTGGGAACGCCGGTTGTGACCTCGACCGATGGCGTGGTCCGGATGGCGGCAAAGGATCTCTTCTATACGGGCGGCACGATCATGATCGATCATGGTTATGGGCTGGTTTCGGTTTATTCGCATCTGAGCAAGCTTGACGTGACTGTTGGCCAATTCGTGAAGCAGGGCGGCAAGATTGGTGAGATTGGGAAGACCGGCCGTGCGACCGGGGCGCATCTCGACTGGCGCCTCAACTGGTTTAACGAGCGGTTGGATCCTGAGCTGCTGTTGAGGGGCAAGCCGCAGAACTAGAAAGGCGGCGGTTCATCAAGCCGTAGCCTGTCTTCCCGATTTAACGCTAGGTCGAATTACCGGCGAATATTTGCCCTGCGGCGTTTGCACCATCCGACAAATGCCATCAAGATGAGTCCCGCAAAGAAAAGCGGCAAAGTGGCGGGAAGGGGTATTACGGATGCGGAGTCGGCTGAAATGGATGTATCTCTGGAGCTCGCGTCAGTGTCCCGCAGGCCAGTGGTGAACAGACCGCCTATCCATTTCCGAGAAAAATGATGGAGGTCGCCGTCTGGGTCCGGTTTAAACAGGCCCCATGCATCATTTTCGTCTGCATGAAAAACAGGAGAAGATTCATTATTTAGCGTAAAAAATACGAATTCCTCGACGGTTAGTTTTAAAACATTATCAAATTGAAATGCGGTACTGAGTTTACTTCCGAAAGGGCGACAATCAATCTCAAGCCCTCCGGATGCGGCGTCAAATTGAACAGACGCTCCCTCCAGATTATTAACCGATGTAGCCTCAACGCCCTCCGTGGCGAATATCAGGACTGCGGCGGTCAAAACGGTAGCTATCATTGATTTCATAAATTCTCCTTCAAGAGACGTTGAAATCGTTACTGCTTAATTGGAAAACTGCCTGCGGATTTTGGATAAATCCGGCACTGCACAAAATAATGTCGCACCGCACAAATTGTAAAAGAAGTACCTATATTCCGTCAATTGTGGCGAAATGTTGGATAATGCGGCCTTAATGAGCTTAACAATGGCTGATTTGCGGCGTTTTGTCCATTATCCAGCGCTGCAAATTTCTTTCTGGAGATCGAAAGAAAGCCAAAATATTCACGAATTTGTTACATTTTTCTGCAAATTTAACGCAATTTATGATTAACGGTTTGCTAATATAGTTAATTTTTTTACGGAATGAACTGCATTGGGGAAATTGGCGAATCAATCCCTTTTTTGAAGGCACCTCATATTTTTGGCAGCAGGAAGTTTTGAGGTAATTCCGGAATACAAGAACGGATGAAGTACCCGGTTCCACACTGAAAGCGCAAGATTTTCCGGAGGTGCCGCGCTGGAGAATAATCTCCGCATATTTGATGTAACTTTTTCCTGCCTAATGTTCCAAGACAGGAACAAAAGAGTATAAATCATGCCGCGGCTATTCGGATTTGAGTTTTTCGCCTGCCTTGACGACAACATTTCCTGCTTTGTCCAGGTTCTTGCTGGTATCTTCCTTGACGCCTTGCCATGTATCGCTGCATCCACTGGAAAGTGTTGCAAATGACAGGAGGGCGACGGCAACAATTAGGCGTTGAGATATTTTCATTTGAGATCTCTCAGGGTGATAAAATGATTCCGTTGGCCAAAATAAATATTGCAAACTGATATTGCAACCGTTTCCCGCGTGATTGCAATGGATCCTTGAAAATTCACATCGATTTTGCTGTCCCAAAACTCTGTAGCAGGTCCATCAATTGAGGATGCATCGCAGCGGTCGTTGAAATGACATTTTTATGGTGGACCGATTTCCTGTTGTACTCGAGCCTGTCGCCGGAAGTTGTCGTGGTAAGTCCGCCCGCCTCGGCGAGGATGATATCCGCAGCGGCGATATCCCAGTCGCTTTTGGCGGTCAGGGACAGGGAGGCATCAACATGGCGGGACGCAACCTTGACGATGCGATAGGCAATGGAGTTTACATGGCTGAACTTGGCGTTCGGAACATCGTCAAGCCAACCATGCCATTCGAACGCCTTGCGGCTGGCGATGAGATTTGCGCGGGCAAGATCTTTCGTGTCACTGCAGGTGATGATTTTGCCATTAAGCTTCGCACCGCAGCCCTTTACCGCTTCGTAGAATTCTTCCAATATCGGGTTATAGACCATGCCAAGAACAGGTACGCCATTTTCAACCAGCGCGGCGCAGATCGTGAATTCCGGCTTTCCGGCAATGAAGGAGCGGGTGCCATCGATGGGATCAACGATCCAGACCCTCCTTTTCCCGAGCCGGGCAGGATCATCGGCAGTTTCTTCTGATAGCCAGCCGTAATCGGGATGCGCCGCCAGCAACCGTTCCTTGAAATGGGTATCGATGGCAAGATCCGCTTCACTGACAGGATCGCCCGGCTTCTTTTCCCAGCTTTTCACACGCCCCTTGAAGTAGCGGCGCGCAATATCACCTGCCTCCTGCATTGCTGCAGACAGCACTGCATGTTCGTTATCAAGTATATTGTTCACGTGCCGGCAACCATCATGCCTTCAATCCTGAGGCTAGGTGCATTGGTGCCCTGGCGAAACTCGAGATCGTTCGCCGGGGTGATATTCTTGAACATGCCTTTCAGATTACCGGCGATTGTCAGTTCTGAAACCGGGAAGACAATCTTGCCGTTTTCAATCCAGAAGCCGGAAGCGCCCCGGCTGTAGTCACCGGTAATACCATTGACGCCAAAGCCGATCAGGCTGGTTACGTAGAGACCGGACTTGATATCCTTGACGAGATCCCCCAGCGACAATTCTCCCGCTTCCATATATAGGTTGGTGGTGCCAGAACCGGGCGGCGAGGCGGTTCCGCGGGTCGCCCGGCCATTGGTTTCAAGGCCGAGCTGTTTTGCCGACGCACTATTGAGGATCCAGCATTGCAGTTCGCCGTCCTTTATTAGATCCAGGCGGTCATTGGCAACGCCTTCGCCGTCAAAAGGCTTGGAGGCCGCTCCGCGGCGTCTATGCGGATCATCAATAATATGAACATTCCGGGAAAAGACCTGACTTCCCATCTGGTCTTTCATAAAACTGGTGCCACGAGCTATGGCCGCGCCGGAAATTGCCCCGGAAAAATGACCAAGAATGCTGCCGGACACCCGGTTGCTAAACACGACGGGGACCTGTCCGCTCGGCATTTTGCGCGGATTGAGCAGCTTGACCGCCCGCTCGCCAGCGGATGTGCCGATTTCAGAAGGCGATTTCATGTCACCCAGAAAATGCTGACTGTCATAATCATAATCGCGCTCCATCTTCTGGTCTTCACCGGCGATCACGGATGCGCTGACTGAAAAGCTGGAGGAGGTATAGGCGCCCTTGAAACCGTCCGACGTTGCGAGGGCAATTGAGGCCTTCGCGCAAGAGGCCCCGCCACCCTCAGAATTGGTGACACCAGTCACAGCCAAGGCAGCGGCTTCTGCCTCATACGCCATCGCGACAAGTGTATCGGGCTCCAACTGTGTCCGGTCGAAAATGTCGAGTTCCCGAATTTTGCGGGCGAGGCGGTCTGGATCGGCCAGGCCGCAAAATTCGTCTTCTGGCATATTGCGGGCCATGGCGAGCGCCCGATCGACAAGTTCTTCAAGCACTTCCGGCTTCGTGTCGTTGGAAGAGACAAACGCCTGCTGGGTGCCAATTAAAATGCGCAGGCCAAGATCATGGGCTTCCAAGCGCTCTATTTCCTCGGTTTCCCCGTGGCGGACAGAGACATTGACGGAGGTTCCCTGGATACGGACAGCGTCCGCCGCCCCGGCGCCTTTGCGAAGCGCCATCTTGATAAGTTCGTCGAGGATATTGAGCGAATTTTGTTCATCGGCAGTTTGATCTGACATTTGTTCCCTGGCAATAATAAGAATAACCCTTCCATAAATAGGGGGAGGGACGCCAAAATGAAATCAGAAAAGCAAATTCATTCCGTTTAGTCCGTCCCAGAACAATTTTCCTCCGGTGATCAGAACCAGAAAATAGGCGATCCGGTAGAAAATAACCTCCGGGATCAGCTTATGGGCTTTCACTCCAAGCCAGATACCGAGCGGTGCGAGCGGCAACAGCGCGATCGACGTGCCAATATTTTCCGCCGAAAACTGGCCCAGCAGGCCATATGGAATAAGCTTGACGTAATTGACGGCGAAAAAGAACCAGACCGATGTGCCGACATAGAGCGTTTTGTCAATTTTTTGCGGTAACATGTAAAATTGGAGTGGCGGGCCACCCGCATGAGCGACGAAACTGGTAAAGCCGGCAATTGTGCCCCAGAAAGTTCCTTTTGTCATGCTGGCCTTCGAAACATGATCGATGGGGCGCTTGCGGATATAATGGTTCAAGGTAAAAACAACGCAGACCACTCCGAGCAGTATCTTGATGAAATCCGCGCTCAGATAATTATACAGAAGATACCCGACAATTATCCCAAAAATGGCGCCAGGCAGAAGATACATCAGGTTGCGCCAGTCGGCCCGCCTGCGGTAGGCAATAAGGCCGAATAAATCCATTACGCACAGGATCGGCAGGACAATCGCGGCGGCCTGAACCGGGGAAATCATTAGCGAGAGAAGCGGTACGCTTAAGATACCAAGCGAGCCTGCAAAACCGCCCTTTGAAACGCCGATCAACAAGACGACTGGAATGGCCAGCATATAAAAGGCGGGATCTGAAATAAAGGTCATCGTGATTTTTTACCGGCCAATTCGCGCGCTTTCTTCTTATTATTTTCAGCAATATTCATATTGCTGGTCTGGTTATTTCCAGATCGATTTTCCATTGCCGGGCAGGCCGAGTTTTTCCCAGAGGCTGTCGATTTTTCCTATCACCGCATCGTCCATGCGGATTTTCTTGCCCCATTCGCGATTTGTTTCAGGGATCATCTTGTTGGTGGCATCTAGACCGATCTTGCCGCCAAGCCCGGACTGGGGGGAGGCGAAGTCAAGATAGTCGATCGGTGTATTCTCGATGGTCGTGATGTCGCGTACCGGGTCCATGCGAGTGGAGACAGCCCACATCACGTCTTTCCAGTCGCGGGCATTGATATCGTCGTCGACGATAATCAGGAATTTGGTATACATGAACTGGCGGAGGTATGACCAGGCGCCCATCATCACCCTTTTCGCATGACCGGGATATGCCTTCTTCATCGAAATGACAGCGATCCGGTAACTGCAGCCCTCCGGCGGCAGCCAGAAATCGACAATCTCCGGGAATTGCTGCTGGATCAGCGGGATAAAAAGCTCATTGAGGGCTTCACCGAGAACACTCGGCTCGTCCGGCGGCCGTCCTGTGAAAGTTGAAAGATAAATCGGATTTTTCCGCATGGTGATGGCGGTAATGGTAAAGACCGGAAAACTCTCCACGGAATTGTAATAGCCCGTGTGATCGCCATAAGGGCCCTCGTCACCATAGTCGTCAAGCGAAACAAATCCTTCCAGAATAATCTCGGCGCTGGCCGGGACTTTCAGGGGAACCGTTTTGCAGTCCACCAGTTCAACTTTCTCACCTCGCAGGAGACCGGCAAACTGGTATTCCGAAAGGTTATCGGGGATTGGCGTGACGGCGGCGAGAATGGTGCCGGGATCCGCGCCGATAACAACGGCGACGGGGAGCGGCTCGGCCTTCTCCTTGCCCCAGCGAGCGTGATGCTGCGCCCCGCCGCGATGCTTGAGCCAGCGCATCAGGGTCTTGTTTTTTGCCAGCTTCTGCATGCGATAGATGCCGAGGTTATAGTCATCCGTTTTGTCCGTGCCGGGGCCCTTGGTCACCACCAGCGGCCAGGTAATCAGCGGGGCCGGCTCTCCCGGCCAACAGGTCTGGATCGGGAGTTGATCGAGATCGATTTCGTCGCCTGTCAGGACAATTTCCTGACAGGGCGCTTTTTTTACCGTTTTTGGACGCATGGTCATGACGGTTTTCAGAACCGGCAGCATCCCCATGGCTTCGCGAAAGCCCTCGGGCGGCTCGGGCTGGCGAAGAAAGGCCAGCGTTTCGCCAACCTCGCGCAATTGACCCGGGGAACGGTTCATGCCCATGGCGACCCGGTCGACGGTTCCGAAAAGATTGACCAGGACCGGCATGGCGCTCTTTACGCCCTCTTCGTTGACCGGATTCTCAAATAAAACCGCAGGGCCGCCGTCCGCCAGAAGCCGCGTCTGGATTTCCGTCATTTCAAGATCTGTCGAGACGGGCTCGGACACGCGGACAAGTTTCCCTTCCGCTTCGAGCTGCGCCATAAAATCCCGGAGTGATCCGTAAGCCATTAATTTCTATCCCGATCGTCTGCTTTTACACCGGGACTATGCCCGAGATGGCGGACAGCCGCAAAGTAAAACCTTTCCCTAAAACGGCAGGGCGAATTTTCCGGCAACGATGCCGATGAGGACAATGGCGCCGAATACCTTGTTGGACTTGAACAGGATCAGGCACAAATCAGCATCGTCGATATCAAGCGACTTGATCTGCCAGGCAAGATGAACGGCGGCACCGGCCATGACCGTGTAAAACGGTGCGGTGAGGCTTGTCAGATATCCGCTAACGAGCAAGGCAATAAGCGTAATGCTGTAAAACCCGACCAACCAGAATTTTGTGGTTGCACCAAACTTGAGGGCCGTGGATTTCACCCCGATCAGAATATCATCCTCCTTATCCTGATGGGCGTAGATGGTATCATAGCCGAGGGTCCAGGCAATGCCGCCTAGGTAGAGAATTACGGGTGCAATGCTGATGCTCCCTTCAACTGCTGCCCAGCCCAGCAGTGCACCATAGTTGAAGGCGAGGCCGAGAAAGAACTGCGGCCAATAGGTAAACCGCTTGGCGAAAGGGTAAATCGCGAGCAGGATCAGGCTGGCGGCGCCGAGTAGGATCGCGAACATGTTGAACTGCAACAGGACAAGCAGCCCGATAAAGCATTGAAAGCCGAGCCAGAGAAATGCCTGGATGAGCGATACCTGGCCGCTCGGGATCGGTCGTTTCTTGGTGCGCTCCACCTTGCCATCAAAATTCCGGTCAGCGATATCGTTGAGCGTACAACCGGCCCCGCGCATGACCAGCGCGCCGGCAGCGAAGAGTGCAAACAGCCAGAAATCGGGCAAACTCGCCTTGGACGCGGCAAGGGAGATCGACCAGAGACAGGGAAAAAGAAGCAGCCAGGTCCCGATTGGTCGGTCGATACGCGACAGCTTCAGGTAAGGCTGAAGGCCCTCCGGCGCATGGAGATCCACCCAGTTTTTTTTACTCGCATCGGCAATGATCCGGTCGGGTCGCGGCATGTCGAAAATTTCCTGTTTTGACGTCACGTGACGGAGATGACATTATTTGCTATTTATCGCAACATCTTATGTCCAGATCCAATACGAGCTTAAACCCGAATGTTACCAAAACCATATTCCGTCCGTCTTTTTGTCACAAGTAATCTTGATAAAGACTTGGGTGTAGTGCTGGACAAAGAGCAGTCGCATTATGTCGCGACGGTGATGCGCCGCGCCGCGGGCGATAAGGTGGCGCTGTTCAATGGCCGCGATGGCGAATGGCTTGGTGTCTTTCAGGAGATTCATAAAAATCATTGCCTGGTGCATGTTACCGAACAGATGCGACCGCAATTGGTTGAGCCGGATATTGAATTGCTTTTTGCGCCGGTGAAGAAAATTCAGACCAACCTGATCGTGCAAAAAGCAACGGAATTGGGCGCGGCAAGCCTGCAGCCAGTTCAGACGATGCGGACGAATGCCGATCGGCTGCGTGTGGACAAGCTCGCGCTGCAAGCGCTGGAGGCGGCCGAGCAATGCGAGCGGCTCAATGTTCCCATCATCCATGGCCTCGTTAAACTCGAACAGGCGCTGGCCGTGCTGGAGCCCGAGCGGATATTGATTTTCTGCAACGAAAGGCTGACAGGCAATAGTGCAAGGGCAGTGCTACCCACTCTTGAAAATACCGGGAAATGGGCAGTGCTCACGGGGCCCGAAGGCGGATTTACGACGGAGGAGATCGAATTAATTTCGAAGCGGAATAATACATATTCCATATCCCTCGGTTCGCGAATTCTCCGCGCGGAAACGGCGGTAATTGCCAGCCTCGCCCTGCTGCAGGCGTTTCACGGCGACTGGAAATAGGCGCACCGTCAAAGCCGCAAATCGTGATTGTTCGAACTAAATCGAAATTTATGCTTGAAGCTGTCTTCGCAATTCATTAATTCAGGGCGTAAGGCCGGACGAAGGGCGCATTGCCCGGCCAGCAAAATAACAAGGGGAATACATGTCCGGACCTTCTAAAGGCGCTGCAGTGGAAATTGCCAATATAGCGCAGCTGGTGGAATACGCTGAAAGCGGGAATAAGCCGCCTGAAAAATGGCGTATTGGTACAGAACACGAAAAATTCGGATTTACGCTCGATACGCTTGAGCCGCTCACCTATGAGGGGCCAAAGGGTATCAAGACAATGCTTGAAGGGCTGCAGCGTTTCGGCTGGCAACCTGATTTCGAGGGCGACAATGTCATTGCCCTTACCAAGGAAGGCTGCTCGGTCAGTCTGGAACCTGGCGGGCAGCTTGAGCTTTCCGGCGCAGCCGTTGAAAACCTGCACGAGACTTGCAGTGAAGTACATACACATCTTGCTCAGGTCCGCGAAGTTGGTGATGAAATGGGGGTAGGGTTTCTTGGTCTCGGTTTCAGCCCGAAATGGACGCGTGAAGAGACGCCGATGATGCCCAAAGGGCGCTACCAGATCATGAAAAAATACATGCCGACGCGCGGTCAGCACGGTCTGGATATGATGTTTCGATCCTGTACCGTCCAAGTCAACCTCGACTATGCCTCTGAAGCGGATATGATCAAGAAATTCCGTACCAGCCTCGCCCTTCAACCGCTTGCTACGGCGCTCTTTGCCAACTCTCCCTTTACGGAAGGCCGCCCGAATGGGCATCTCAGCCATCGCAGTTTCATCTGGACGGATACGGATCCAGATCGCACCGGCATGATCCCGTTTGTATTCGAAAGCGGCTTTTCCTTCGAGCGCTATGTCGACTATGCGCTTGATGTGCCGATGTATTTTGTCTATCGCAACGGAAGCTATATTGATGTGTCCGGCGAGTCATTCCGTGATTTTCTGGAAGGGAAGCTTCCCGGGCTACCCGGCGTAAAGCCAAACATCGCGGATTGGGACAATCACCTGACGACCCTGTTTCCGGAAGTCCGCATGAAACGGTTTCTTGAGATGCGGGGGGCTGATGGCGGTCCCTGGAGGCGGTTATGTGCGCTCCCGGCGTTTTGGGTCGGCCTGCTCTATGATGATGCGGCGCTGGAAAGCGCCTGGGATCTGGTCAAGAACTGGACAGCGGAGGACCGGCAGCGGATTCGTGAGGATGTCATCACCCATGCATTGAAAACGATTATGCCGGACGGTCGGACCATGCAGAGCCTTGCTTCCGACGTGCTGGAAATCGCGACAGTAGGCCTGAATGCGCGAAAACGCCTCGACAGCTTTGGTGAAAATGAGAGCCATTTCCTGAACGCGCTGAAAACCATTGTAAAAATGGGGAAAACGCCGGCCGAGGAAATGCTGGAACGTTACCATGGCGCCTGGGGTGGGAAGATCGACCCGGTCTTCAAGGAATATGCCTATTGAACGGGAACTAACTCCCGATAAAGATGGAGGGCCGCCGCAAAGTCATTCGCGGCGGCTTTTTTTTGTAATTCCTTGAGGATTCTGACAATCTGAATTGTCGTTGCTTCACTTTTGCGTGACACTCTTTGGCCGTAATCTGCCCGGATCAAATCGACAAGCTCGTCAATTTTTTTTGTATCCCGGTTTGCGAGCGGTGCTTCCAGCAGGGGAAGATAGGTCATGTCTTTTCTTGTCTGTACAGGCTTGCGTTCGCCCTGTAAATTACTGAAATCAAGGGCATTCATATAAGCAATCAAGCCTTCAACCTGTTCCTGCGAGGGCGGAGGTCCGGCAAACTCGTCCGATATGACATGTCTTGTAAAGGCAGGTAAATCAGGGAAGATATTGACGGCGCCATAGGGGGCGGTATTGCTGACACCGCGCAAGCTCGGGATATCAATCGGATTGTCGACGCCATCATCAAAACCGGCTTGCCAGAAGCGATGCGTGACATCAACGCGGCCCGGTCGGTCGGACAATCCTTGAATGTAAAAACCGGAATTTACATGTCCGTTAGTGTGGCAGCTATTGCAGGAAAGACCAATTCGCACCGCTTTTCCCCCGAGGATTTGCGGGCTTCGAAACAGGAGACGGCCATAGAGGAGTTGATCATCGAAACGGGTGCTCGGCCTGAAAAGTTCAGCGGGTTTGTTTGCGATCATTTCCGTTGAACTTCCGGGCGGGAGCCAGTTTTCCGCGACAGCCGTTACGGGCTGGCACAGTTGCGTAGAAATGCAGACTGAAACCAGGCCCGGAAAGAAGCGGCTCAAAAATAGGCGGGCCTGTTTTCTGTTACGTGGTCCCGCCAACGGTCAGTCCTTCGATAAGCATTGTCGGCTGACCGACACCGACGGGTACGCTCTGGCCCGCCTTGCCGCAAGTTCCGATACCGCTATCGAGCGCCATATCATTGCCGATTGCCTTCACTTTTTTAAGCGCCTCGCTCCCCGTGCCGATAAGGGTCGCTCCCTTTACCGGCGCAGTCAGCTTTCCATCTTCAACAAGATAGGCTTCGGTGCAGGAGAAGACAAACTTGCCCGACGTGATATCCACCTGGCCGCCTCCGAAATTGACGGCATAAAGCCCTTTCTTGACAGATTTCAAGATATCTTCGGGGTCTTTGTCGCCGCCCAGCATATAGGTATTGGTCATACGCGGCATAGGCATATGGGCATAGCTCTCCCGCCGGCCGTTACCGGTTGGCTCAACGCCCATTAGACGGGCGTTCTGCCGGTCCTGCATATATCCAACCAGAATGCCATCCTCAATCAGGGTGGTTGAGCTGGTCGCAGTGCCTTCATCGTCGATACTGAGCGAGCCGCGCCGCTCGGGAATTGTGCCGTCGTCGACGACAGTAACGCCCTTTGCGGCGACCCGCTCGCCGATCAGATTGGAAAAAACGGACGTTTTCTTGCGATTAAAATCACCCTCCAGACCATGGCCGACCGCTTCATGCAGGATAATGCCGGGCCAGCCGGGACCGACAATGACATCCATTTCACCGGCAGGCGCCGCAACAGATTCAAGATTGACAATCGCCTGACGGTAGGCTTCATCGACGGCAGATTTCCAGGTCGCTTCCTCCAGATAGAAATCATATCCGGTCCTGCCGCCCGTACCGTGGCTGCCGGACTCGCGCCGTCCATCCCTTTCCACTACGACCGAGACATTCAGCCGGACAAGGGGGCGAATATCGCCAGCGCGACTGCCATCTGCACGGATAATTTCAATGCCCTGCCAGGACCCGGCGAGAGATACAGAAACCTGAACGACTTTTTTATCCTTGGCGCGGGCATAGGTGTCGATCTCGGAAAGCGCCTTGACCTTGGCGTCGAAAGGTATGTTGCTGAGCGGATTGTCTTCGCTGTAGAGTGCGCGATTTGACCCGGCAGGCGGGAGTGCCATTGATCCACCTTTCCCCGTTTGCACAGCTTGAACGGTTTTCGACGCATTGCGAATTGCTCTTTCGCTCAGGTCTGACGCATGGGCGAACCCTGTTGCTTCGCCGACGACGGCGCGCAGACCGAAGCCCTGTGTCGTATCGAAACTTGCACTTTTCAGTCGGCCGTCATCAAAGGAGAAGCCTTCTGATTGCCGGTATTCCAGATATAACTCGCCATCATCGGCATTTCGAAGCGCCTCGGAAACCAGCATTTCGACGGCTCCACGGTTCATGCCTGTTGGCGCGAAAAAGAGATCATTGGCGGTCGTCAAATCGGTCATTAAACTACTCCGGGAAATATGAAAATCTGGCGTATGAGCCAAATATGTGTCTTTTAAGCCCAATTGTCGAGGTGCGGTGAAAATACCTAATAAGATTCTGTGAATTGCCGTCATGAATGACGGCCAAAAGGTGTGACAAAGTGTCACAATGCCTTGTAAGGCATTGTGCAGGCTAGGCTCTCCATTAAATTCGCATATTTTTCTTTAACTAATTGAAAAGAAA